>JABDHD010000114.1 GCA_013285685.1 Bacteroidota bacterium | reverse complement strand
GTTTGACCGAAAGATACTCGAGCAAAAGTTAGATTATATTCATTTTAATCCATTGCAGTCGCATTGGAATTTGGTGACAGATCCCAATGACTACTATTATTCTTCCTGTTCGTTTTATGAACGCGAGGATAAACGTTTTAGCTGGCTGACGCACTATGCGGATGTTTTCTGAATCCATTGTTGTTACACGGAAGGGTGCCTGTGGGGACGCAGACACCGGGGAGTTGTTTTAGATAGCTCGTACTATGTGAACTCGTTTTGAAAAATCACCTGGGCACGGAAAGGTGTCTGTGGGGACACAGACACCGGGGTAGGCTGAGCGATAAAACAAAAACACCGATCTTATTCCTAAAATCGGTGAAATCATTTTTAAATCGGTGCAATCCCAAGCTAATCGGTGAAATCCTAGACAGAAAAACTTTCTCCGCAACCGCAGGTACGGCTGGCGTTAGGATTATGGAAATTAAAACCTTTGCCGTTAAGCCCGTCCGAAAAATCCAGCTCGGTGCCGGCCAGGTACAGGAACGACTTCATATCCAAAGCAAAGCGTATACCGCGATCTTCAAAAAACTGGTCGCCTTTTTTTATTTCGTTATCAAAATCAAGGTTATATGATAAACCGGAACACCCACCGCCCTTAACAGACACCCGCAGAAAATACGACTCGTCAAGTGCCGCGTCCTGCATCAGGTGGTCTAATTTATCTTTCGCTTTATCCGTTATAGTTACCATTGTTAGTAGTCAATGGTGAGTTGTGAGTGCACTAAAATGGAATGATGGGTAACCTACTCACCATTCACCACTCACTGCTCACTAAATTAATGATGTACTTTTTCGCTTACGATGGCTTCAAGGCCGTTTTTAACGCGATAGTCGTTGATGGCAGCTTTAATAGCATCTTCGGCCAGTACCGAACAGTGAATTTTTACCGGCGGAAGGGCCAGTTCTTCAACAATATCCATGTTGTCAATCTTCATGGCATCGTCGATGCTTTTGCCTTTTAGCCATTCTGTGGCTAAGGACGATGACGCAATTGCCGATCCGCAGCCAAATGTTTTAAATTTGGCATCAGTGATCACATTGTCCTCGCCAACCTCAATCTGCAGGCGCATAACGTCGCCGCATTCAGGTGCACCCACCAGGCCGGTACCTACTTTGTGGCTGCTTTTATCCAAAGTGCCCACATTGCGCGGATTGGTGTAGTGATCGATTACTTTTTCTGAATAAGCCATATTTTTTAGTTTTGAATTATTGAGTTAGTGAATTAGTGATTTCAATTTTCAAAATCCGATCCCGATAGCTATCGGGACGTAAATCCGAAATCCGAAATTTCTCAGTGTTCCGCCCATTCTATTTTGCTCAGGTCAACGCCTTCTTTAAACATTTCCCATAGCGGTGAAAGCTCGCGGAGGTGATTAACCGATTTTTTTGTTACTTCGATGGCGTAGTTAACTTCTTCTTCAGTAGTAAACCTGCCCAGGCCAAAACGTATCGAAGAGTGTGCCAGATCGTCTGAAAGGCCTAAACTTTTTAATACATACGATGGCTCCAGCGAAGCTGATGTACAAGCTGAGCCTGATGATACTGCCAGATCTTTCATGGCCATCATTAACCCCTCGCCTTCAACATATTTAAAAGAGATATTGGCCACATGAGGCAAGCGGTGTTCAACATTGCCGTTTACATAGCTCTCTTCCAGCACGGTCAATTCAGCCTGCAGTTTATCGCGCAAAGCAGACAACCGTTTTGCTTCGCTTTCCATTTCCTGCATGCACAATTCACAAGCCTTGCCAAGACCGACAATGCCGGGAACATTCAATGTGCCCGAACGCATGCCGCGTTCGTGGCCGCCGCCGTCCATTTGTGCGGTAACTTTAACCCTTGGGCCTTTGCGGCGCACATATAATGCACCAACGCCTTTCGGGCCGTATATTTTATGACCTGACAGTGCCAGTAGGTCGATACCATCTTCAATTACATTAACAGGTATTTTACCAACGGCCTGCACAGCGTCTGTCATAAACAGTGCGCCATGTTTGTGGGCGATGGCGGCAATTTCTTTTACTGGTTGAATAACACCGATCTCGTTGTTGCCGTACATAATCGAAACCAAGATGGTTTCCGGCGTCATCGCTTCTTCCAACTGCTGCAGGTCGATCAAACCATCCTCTTTTACGGGCAGATAAGTAACCCTGCCGCCCAGTTTTTCAACGTGTTTGCAGGCATCTAAAATTGCCTTATGCTCGGTAACCGAAGTGATGATATGGTTGCCTTTCTCCTTATACATTTCAAACACACCTTTGATAGCCAGGTTGTCCGACTCGGTTGCACCCGAGGTAAAGATGATCTCTTTCTCGCTGGCGCCAATCAGTTTGGCTACCTGCTCGCGGGCATAATCAACAGCTTCTTCAGCTACCCAGCCAAACGCGTGGTTACGGCTTGCCGCGTTGCCAAATTTTGATGTAAAATAGGGCAGCATTGCGTCCAGTACCCTGGGGTCCATGGGCGTCGTGGCGTTGTTATCGAGGTATATCGGGAGGTTCATGCGCTTCAAAATATTAACAGTGCAAAGATAAGTAAAGTTTTTATTTAAAATCATTCAAAATAAGGGTAAATTATGGCTTGTTGGTTTATCTTTACAATATTCGGACATGAATAAGATCGAGCACATCGGCATTGCCGTAAGCAATTTGAAAGCATCAGCCAGCTTATACGAGAAGCTATTGAATACGGCTGTTTACAAGATTGAAGACGTGCCGTCGGAGGGTGTAAAAACCGCATTTCTGCAAAGCGGGCCCAATAAAGTGGAGTTACTGGAGGCGACTGGCGAAGACAGCCCGATAGCCAAATTTATTGCCAAAAAAGGCGAGGGGATACACCATATTGCTTTTGAGGTAGATGACATAAATGCCGAGATGGCCAGGTTAAAACAAGAAGGATTTGTTTTGTTGAGTGATGAGCCGAAATTGGGGGCGGATAATAAATTGGTGTGTTTTGTGCATCCGAAGAGCGCGGGTGGAGTGTTGGTGGAGTTGTGCCAGGACCAAAAAGCTTAGCCATACAAAAAAATGAAACGGTTAATATTGGTGTTAATGTTTGCGGTTTTAGCAACTCTAAATGGTTGTTCGGCCACCTATTATCTCGAGTCGCGTGTCAATTTAAAAGTATCCCTTTGTGGCAAATCCGAAACCGGAGTTAATATCAGAATAAGAAATTCAGGAAAGATCACGTTTAGCAAATTCGTATTTAAAAATGCTGATCAGGTTATTGTTTTTTCCGGCCTTCGCTCCGGTGAATTAAGTTGTTATCAAAATATATCATCGATTTGGACCAATAATGCATATAGCGTAATGATCACAAAAAAGCGATCCACAGTCACATTAGAGATAATAGGAATTGATCATATTGGAGAAACCCAAATTAAGCACGGTGATGTTACAGTAGATGTTGTGGTCGAGAAAACCAGGAACGGTTTTCATTCTAATACCCATTGGAATATTGAAACGAAATGAGTGTTTAATTTAAAAATATACATTATTTCAAATTGGTAACTCTTAAAGAAGAAGGATTTATAGTGTTAAGTGATGAGCCGAAGTTAGGGGCGGATAATAAATTGGTTTGCTTTGTGCATCCCAAGAGTGCTGGTGAAGTATTGGTGGAGTTGTACCAGGAATTAAAATAGTATTTATGGGATTTGATTTTTCCGCTATTATCATTCTTTTAATTTTAGCCATTCCAATGTTTTTATTTTGGCGATGGGTTTTTAGAAAAAATGAGTCAAAAGCAAAAAGAGTTACTCTTTCGTTACTACTCACTTTTTTGACGGCGCCTTTGTTTTATGGATTGTTGATATTGATATGGGTGTTTCTTTCGTCTTACTATCCCAATAGGCGGTTCGACAAAAAGGCATGGATGACCGATTCAGATCGACGCTACGAATATACACACGATCTGATTAAAAGTAAACTGCTTATTGGGAAAACCAAGCCGCAGGTTTTGCGAATATTAGGCGACCATGGCGATACAAGTCAAACAGAACTATATTACTACATCGGATTCCGGCCGGAAATAACCGGTATAGACCCGAGTTCCATTATTATCGATTTTAAAAACGGGAAGGTTGACACAGTAATTGAAGAAGACAAGTGAAATAAGTCGAATAGTCTTTGACCTATAACGACTCATATTCCGGCGTAAGATAGTGGGATATGCTTTCGACGGAAATAAAGTAATCACAAGCCCTACTTGGAAAAAAAGAATTAGGTTGGAGAAAAAAAAAGTCACACAGTCAAAATTAGGATGATAATAATTCCAACAGAAGATTATTTGTTTTTTTGTTTCGGCAATCCTACCCTTTTTAGCGTTTCCATAGCCTTTTCTACCTGCCTCAAGACCGCAGGATCATTAGCGTGACTCTTAACGTCGCTGCTTACAACACCAGGGCCAAAGCCTTTCATCGTATTGCGTTCTTTTACCGTAGTAGACATAGATGCGATCCTTTCATTTTATACTCAAATATAGAAAATCATTTGCGTTTAACCAAAAATGCATCATAATTAATTCTGTTCGGCTCAAATTCATGCCAGCCATTATCCTTTAGCCCGTATACTTCAAAGTCCAAGCAGATTTCTTCCCACAGGCCTGCAATACCCATTTGATAAAGCCTCGTCCTTGATGGGGTACTTCCTTCTACATAAATATAATGATTGCCGTGATGGTCACAAAAAGTGTTGATAGTATTGGCTACAGTAGATAAAACGATATCCCGATCAAGGTTATTTGTGATGGACATGTCATCTAATTCCCTGTATCTGCAAAGCGGTCCCCAAAAGCTAAATTAAAGATAGGTGGTTCAGTACCCGGAATCTTGGCAAATGTAACCAGCTTTCTTATGCGTCCTTTGGGCCCTTCACTATAAAATTCATAGTCATAGTAATCATTACTATCAAAAAACTCGTAACGTTCTAAATTCATGTGACAAGTGAAGTGTGATAGTTAATTGACAAATTCAAACTTAATGATTTCTACTCATATGAAGCATGGCGATCATGCGTTGACAGATAGCCGATCCATCGTCGCTAACTATTTTTAATTCTACTTTTCACATTTAAAATAATTTCCTACATTTGCACCTCTTTTTAGAAAGAAAGCACGCAATACAATGAAAAAAGATCTGCATCCAAAAAATTATAGATTAGTTGTTTTTAAAGACATGTCAAACGACTATGCTTTTTTAACCAAATCATGCATCGACAGCCGCGAAACCACCAAATGGGAAGATGGTAACGAATACCCGCTGATCAAGCTGGAAATTTCGCATACTTCGCACCCGTTTTATACCGGTAAAATGAAGCTGGTTGATACCGCCGGACGTATCGACAAATTCCGCACACGTTACGCTAAGAAATAATAGCGGCCCGTTAAAATATTTACAGGTCCCCCGGTACAACGGGGGACTTTTTTTATTTTTGTACCATGGGAATCATCCTTTTCGACGATAACGCGCATTTTACGCTCAGGCCTTTAACTTTTACCCGTCCCGTTGCCGATCTGCGAATAGGTATTTTAACCATTGCCGAAAAATGGGCCAAATACCTGCGCGGCGATATTTCCTTTTATACCCAGCCCTGGCTTGCCGGGAAATTTCCTTTAAAAATTGAAGCGGAGAATTTATTTATCAACGGCGCTGTTTGCCCGGATGAGATTTTGCTGGAAACGATTGATCAATTGAAACCCGGCTCGGCGCTACGGTTTGAGGACAGGCTTATTGCGGTGAGGCTGGATGAAAAAGAAGCGGGAACTTTTAGCACTGAAGATTATATCGGCCAGGCCAATGTACTGGCACATAAGCCGGTTATATTGAAATACCCGGAGGATATTTTCAAAAAGAACGACACCGAACTTCGCAGGGATTTTAAATTACTTACCGCAGGCCGCAGCAGCACATCCATAAGTTCGACCAATACCATCATTGGCGATGACTTTTTTGCAGAGGAAGGCGCCATAGCCGATTGTTCGACCTTTAATACCACCAACGGCCCAATTTACCTGGCCAATAATACCGAGGTTTGGGAAGGGACACACATCCGGGGAGCATTTGCCATTTGCCAGCATTCGCAGGTAAAGATGGGCGCCAAAATATATGGGGCTACCACCGTTGGTCCATATTGCCGGGTAGGGGGCGAGTTGAATAATGCTATTCTTTGGGGTTATTCATCAAAAGGGCATGAAGGTTACCTGGGCAATGCAGTTGTGGGAGAATGGTGCAATATCGGCGCTGACTCGAACAACTCTAACCTGAAAAATAATTATGATGACGTGAAGGTTTGGGATTATACCACCGGCCGTTTCCGCCAAACAGGTTTGCAGTTTTGTGGTTTAATTATGGCCGACCATGCCAAATGCGCCATTAACACCATGTTTAATACGGGCACGATCGTCGGGGTGAGCGCCAACGTTTTCGGCGCTGGTTTCCCGCGTCACTTTATTCCCGATTTTTCGTGGGGTGGCCCGCATGGTTATGAAGTGTATTCGTTAAAAAGGATGTTTGAAACAGCCGCAAAAGTTTTTGCACGCCGCGATCATCGTCAATTTGATGATAACGAAAAGCATATTTTAAAAACCGTTTTTGAAATGACGGAGGAGTATAGAAGATTTTAAGGGTTTTAACGTAGAGACGCGATACTTCGCGTCTCCCGCTGACAGGTAACAAACAAATTCTAAAATACAATCATTCGTTCCGAGACGCAAAATATTGCGTCTCTACACAACAACCAAACAATCATGAGAAAAAAAATTGTCGCCGGAAACTGGAAAATGAATATGGATTATAACGAAGGGCTTAGCCTGTTTTCGGAAGTGATCAATATGGTAAAAGACGAAGTAACCGGCAGCCAGCAGGCGGTGGTGTGCAGCCCCTTTATTCACCTGCACAGCCTGGCGCAAATGGCTAAGGGCTATCATAAAGTTGTCATCGGTGCGCAAAATGCTCACCAGGCCGAATCGGGCGCTTATACCGGTGAAACATCGGCAAAGATGATTCATTCGGTTGGCGCGGAATATGTGATCCTGGGCCACTCGGAGCGCCGCCAGTACTTTGGCGAAACAAATGAATTGCTTGCCAGGAAAACCGACACCGCTTTGAAGCATGGCCTGAAACCCATCTTTTGCATCGGCGAAACTTTAACAGAACGCGAATCGGACCAGCATTTTGATATTATTAAGACACAGCTGACCGAAGGTGTCTTTCATCTTAGCGAAGCGCATTTTGAGCATATCGTGCTTGCTTATGAACCAGTTTGGGCGATTGGTACCGGTAAAACTGCTACATCACAGCAGGCGCAGGAAATACATGCCTTTATACGGATAGAGATTGCAGCGAAATATGGACAGGAAATTGCAGCCAATACCACCATTTTGTACGGCGGAAGCTGCACCCCGAAAAATGCGCCTGAACTGTTTGCCCAGCCGGATATAGATGGCGGTCTGATCGGCGGTGCATCCCTTAAATCCCGCGATTTTGTGGATATTGTGAAGGTGTTTAATTAATAGTGATCAGAGGTTGGAGATTAGTGATTAGTTGTGCATTGCGGCTGGCTAATCTCTAATCACAAGTCTCTAATCTCTAATCTCCAACCATGAAAAAACTCCTCAAAGTCATCGTACCCCCTTTTATCGGCTTCTCGCTTTACTTTGTAGGCGTGCGGTACAGCCCGGATTATTTTGATTTAACTATAGGGCAAATAGGTACAGGAACGCTGGCCGGCTTTATGGCTTTTTATAAATATACTTTACCGTTATTATTTTTTATAGCCATACTAACCCAGCTGCTTGTTGTTATGCCCGCCTGGAACGGGCTGATTCACCGGTCCACCGGGGCGAAAATTTGGTCGTTTTTCTTTCTTGTCCTTGTTTGTTTACTGTTTGCCGGGGGCATAAGCTACCTGATCTGGGACAAGAGCACCGGAACCGGTCACCTTTTTTAAAACATTCTTTTTTATGAGTGCAGTGCAGCTAATTTATTGGGCGATAAATTTATTTGTGCTTTCAATCATCGAATAAAAAAAGCCGCATTAACTAATGGATTACTACGAGTTGCATTTCAAAACCCAAACTACCGGAGATTACCAGCAGGACTTGTTGATCAACGCTTTGGGGGAGATTGGCTTTGATACCTTTGAAGAGGTTGTAGGCGGCTTTAAAGCCTATGTTCCGGCTAATGGGTTTAACCGTGAAAAGCTGGAAGAGGTGCTGGCGGAATTCAGGGATGCATTTTTGTTTAGCTACGAAGTGAGCCTGGTTCCGCACAAAAATTGGAACGAGTTGTGGGAGGGTAATTTTGAGCCGATAGCCGTTAAAGATCAGCTATTTGTAAGAGCTACTTTTCACCGACCCCAACCTGATTTTCCCTATGAGATTGTGATCGACCCTAAGATGGCTTTTGGTACCGGGCATCATCAAACTACTTCGATGATGCTGGAGTTGCTGCTTGAAAATGATGTTGCCGGTAAAAAGGTGCTGGATATGGGTTGCGGAACAGGAATTTTAGCGATCATGGCCTCGAAACTGGGCGCCGAATCTGTCACAGCCATTGACTACGACCCGGTTTGTTACGAAAGTACCATCGAAAATGCCCGCTTAAATCACACCGAAAACATTACGGCGCTTTGCGGATCGAAGGAAGCAATCCCCAATGAGCGGTTTGATATCATCCTTGCAAACATCAATCGCAATATTTTACTTGACCAGGTAGGCCATTATGCCGAGGTAATGAAAACTGGCGGCGAGCTTTATTTAAGCGGTTTTTACGAAATACCTGACCTTGCCATTATCAAGGAAGAAGTATTAAAATACGGCCTGAGATACGTTTCACATGTGAATAGCGGCGATTGGGTGGCGGTAAAGGTTGTGAGATAGTTCAACCACAAATGCCACCAAAGCCCATGTAAAAAAAATGTTAACTCAACCTAAAAAAATATTATTAAAATTTGTTGATAATTAGATATTTATTAAATAATATTGTAACTTTATTAACTTACGGGAAAAACCTTCCCGCCTTATTAAAGTAAAATGAAGACACTTGGAAAAAAAATCAGGTTATTGCGTCACCAGAAAGGATGGAGCCAGGAGGATGTTGCGAAACGGTTAGATATTTCCATCCCGGCGTTTTCGAAAATCGAGACCGGAATAACTGATGTCAACCTATCCAGACTTGAGCAAATCGCCACTTTATTTGAAATGACGGTGGTGCAACTGTTAACCTTTAACGATGCCGATCCTGATCAGAAGGTTGTTAATGAACTGGAAGCGATCCACAAGAAATTGATGGACCGCGAGACGGAAGTTATCGATCTGCAAAAGAAAGTGATCGAATTATTTGAAGAATTACGCCACAGCCGCGTCACCGCTTGATTGTTTTGAAAAAACGCAACGCATTGTTAAATGCCGCTTGCCAAACGCTACCCCCATTGCGTTGTGCAGCGCTATCATCTTGTCATTAAAATCGCCTACCCACGATAGTTCCAGTTCGGTATATTGTTTTAATGGTAGTACGTAATCTCCAAGGGTAATAAAAAGGCCTGACTCAATTCCATGATTCTGGAATTTTTGTTTAGTTCCCATTACGATGGCCCGCATCCGCGAAACTCCTTTCCAGCGGTAGTACAAAAACTTTAGTTTGCCCAAAAGGTTCAGTTTTCCTTTTAGCGGCTTCAGCATTTGGTTAGCATCGGGTAATACAAGCAGAAATGAGGCCGGCTCGCCATTTACATAGGCAAACAGAACGAGATTTTCGTCCATTAGTGGTTTCATCTTGTTAAAACTTTCGGTTATGGTATCCCGGGTTATCGGCACAAAATTTTCAAAGTCTTTCCAGGCATCATTATATATTTCCATAAAGTCGGCCGCAAACTTTTCTATTTCCTTTACTTTTAAATGGGTGAACTCATACCCTGGTTTTTGAGTGACCCATTTGGCAATTTTGTAAAACCTTTCGGGAAAAGGTTTGTAAACCTGCAAATGGTTGGTTATTTGCGTGTAAAGGGTTTTAAAGCCATAATGTTCAAAAAAAGCCTTGTAATAAGGCGGATTATAGTTCATGCCATATGACGGATGCGTAAAGCCCTCCACCAGCAAGCCCCAAAAAGTATCGTTTTCTCCAAAGTTTATCGGGCCGTCCATAGCCTCCATGCCATTTTCCTGCAGCCATTTTTTTGCGGTATCAAATAGCAGGAACGCCGCTTTTTCATCATCAATGCACTCAAAAAAACCCATGCCCCCGGTAGGCTGTTCATAATTATATGCTTTCTGATAATTTATGAAGGCGGCAACCCTGCCAATCAACAGTCCCTCTTCGTCCCGGAGTACCCAGCGCACAGACTTGCCATTTTTATGGAAATTGTTTTTTGCCGGGTCAAAAACCGCTTCTACATCATTGTCAAGCGGGCACACCCATACATCGTCATTTTTGTAAATGATACGGGCAACATCTAAAAAAGCTTTCCGGGTAGTTTGGTTCTTTACTTCAGTTACAGTCATTATTTTTTTATCGGACCAAATTAAATAAAAAAGCATCCAGAAGCGTGGTCTGAATGCTTAAAGGCGGTTGATTATATTGAAAATCAATAATCGTCGTCGTCGTCGTAATCGTCAAAGTTTTCGTACCCCAAATCATCTAAAGGGCCGTCAAAGTCATCATCGTCGTCAACTATCTTTTTCTTTGATGGCTGATCAAGCAAGCTGTCATCATCATCATCGTCCTCGCCCGTGTTTTTAGAATCTGCTTTCTTGCTTACAGGTTTTTTTGGAGTTCCCATTGCTATGAATTTTATCGTAAAACTTTTTCAATAATAACTCAAATGCATTAAAATGCAAATAATCTTTTTTAGTTGATCGTGCTAACAGTATTTATTAGTAAAAATAATCAAAATCATTTTCAGTAAAACAAGTTTTTAAAATTATTTTTTGATGGAGAAAAATTATTCCGATCGCTCGCCTATCGACAGGCTATTATCCGTAAACTCCTTTAGCTGCGGCAGTTCGTCAATACTGTTTATGCCAAAATAATCCATAAAAACGCCGCTTGTACCGTAAAGGATTGGTTTGCCAACGGTATCCGATTTCCCCACAATGGCAATCAGCTCTTTTTCCAGTAGTTTTTGAATGGAGTAATCGCAGTTTACGCCGCGGATTTGCTCCACTTCTATTTTAGTTACGGGTTGTTTGTACGCAATAATAGCAAGGGTTTCCAGCGCGGCCTGGCTTAGTTTCTTTTTTGCCCGCTGGGCCTGCAGCAGGCTCACCACCTGGTGGTAGGCTTTCTTGGTTAAAAATTGGTAGCCATTATTAATCTTCACCAGCTCAATCGCGAAGCTTTCGTTTTGGTATTTTTTGGCGATGTTTTGAATATGACGGTCAATCTCCTCCGCGGTAAAATCCTGTTCAAAAGCAGCCTGCAGGCAATACAATACCTCCTCCGCCCGGATACTTTGCTCCGAAACGAATATGAGCGCCTCTATGTACTGCTCGATGTTTTCCATTTAGTCCGAAAGTAAAAGATTTACCCAAGACTTACGAAGTTTATAAAACTTCGTAAGTCTTTCGGGTTCGAAAGTAACTAAAAAGAGAATAATTTGAATGGTTGGCGCGGGGAATGTCCAAAATTATCCGAAGACGCAAAATGTAGCGATCTCTAAGTCAATAATTAATTACTTGCTCCTCAATCTGCACGGGTATCTCGCGCCATTCATATTTTTGAGTGCGCAGCTGCGCCTCGAAGCCAGCTTCTTTTATTGATTGCTGTATGCCTTTTGCCGTGAACCGGTGCGGTGCGCCGGCAGCCGATACCACGTTTTCTTCGATCATGATGGAGCCGAAATCATTTGCGCCGGCATGGAGGCATATCTGCGCCACTTGTTTGCCAACCGTTAACCAGGATGCCTGTATGTTTTTGATATTAGGGAGCATGATGCGGCTTAGCGCGATCATGCGGATATATTCGTCGCCGGTAACATTATTGGTAATGCCGCGCAATCTGCGCAAAAGCGTGCCGTCGTCCTGGAAAGGCCAGGGGATAAAGGCTACAAAACCGTAATTTCCTTCGGGCTTTTCTGCTTGCACCTCACGTATCCATACCAGGTGTTCAAAGCGTTCATCAATGGTTTCAATATGCCCAAACATCATCGTTGCCGAAGTAGGCAGGTTTAATTTGTGCGCGGCCCGCATTACATCCAGCCATTCCTGTCCGCCGCATTTGCCTTTGCTGATGAGGCGGCGCACACGGTCGTTTAATATTTCGGCGCCGGCGCCGGGTAATGAGTCGAGCCCGGCGGCCTTCAATTCGCGCAGCACATCGATGTGGCTCATGCCTTCCAGTTTGGAAACGTGAGCGATCTCCGGCGGACCCAAAGAGTGTAGTTTCAGGGTAGGGTAAAGCTCTTTTAGCTGCCTGAACGTATCTGCATAAAATTTTAAGCCCAAATCGGGGTGGTGACCGCCCTGTAATAACAACTGGTCGCCGCCGTAGCGGAAGGTTTCTTCTATCTTCTTTTTGTAAGTTTCAATATCAGTGATATAAGCATCTTCATGCCCCGGCCGGCGGAAAAAGTTGCAAAACTTGCAATTGGCGATACAAACATTGGTGGTATTTACATTACGGTCTATCTGCCAGGTAACTTTTCCATGCGGCACCTGTATTTTGCGCAGCTCGTTAGCTGTGTACATCAAATCAGGCGTTGAGGCGTTGTGGTACAGGAAAACACCTTCTTCCTGGCTCAAAAATTCAAAGTTTAATGCCCGTTGCAGCAGATCGGCGGTGTTCATGATGACAAAGATATTTAATATGCACGAATGTTCACGAATTAGAGCGAATAACACGAATTAAAACAGCACGAATTGACACGAATTTGATAAGTGCGAATTTTCGCGAATAGGATCGAACAAAAGTGAATTGAATAAGCGCCAAACTATTAAATGTAGATTTTTCGATTATTCATCGTCTCTGAAAATTACCGCATATAAATTCGTGAAAATTCGTCTTTATTCGTGAAAATTCGTGTTAATTCAAACACCTTCGTCACACTATCCGGAATTTCCTGCTGGTAATGGCTCACATAAATCAGCGTCACATTGCTCATACCGCAAATAGTATCTACCAAAGTTTTAAAATGATGCTGCTGATGGGCGTCCAGGCCCTGGCAGGGTTCGTCAAAAATTAATAGATCAGGGTTTTTGATCAGGGCGCGGGCCAACAGGCACAGGCGCTGGGCGCTGGCCGGGATGTTTTTTAAAAGTACGCGGGCATATTTTTCAATTTCGAGGGCTCTCATCCAACGGAGAGCGTTTTCCGCTTTGGTTTTGCTGCTTTGGCGGAACAGGCCAAGGGTATCATAATAACCCGATTCTATCACTTGCAGGCAGCTGTTATCCGTCGGGAAATATTGGTGCAGCTCGGGTGATACAAAGCCTATTTTGCTTTTAATCTCCCAGATGCTTTCGCCGGTTCCGCGTTTTCGATCAAATAAAACAATATCATTGGCATAGGCCTGTGGATTATCGCCATTGATCAAACTTAACAAGGTAGACTT
>JABDHD010000113.1 GCA_013285685.1 Bacteroidota bacterium | reverse complement strand
CGAAAAAACAATTAAGACACCTGCTTGAGCCTTCGGCGGAAAAAAATGACCAGCCCAAAGAAAGGAGCGGTAAAGCAAAATGAAAAACGCATTAAAAAACTTCCTGCTTTGGCAAAAGAAACGGAACGAATTGCCGGTAAACGACGATCCGCAGGCAGATTGGGGCCAAATGCAATCGCTTTTAGATGAACACATGCCGGTTGTAAAGAAGCCTGGCGGGTTTAAAGGCTTCAGGACCTTACCGGCTATACTTATCACCTTTTCGGCGGCAGCCATGATCTACGTAGCGGGCAATATTTATCACCTTGCAAAACATAACCATGTTGTAAAGGAGCTGCATCACAAAAGCAACCCTGCGCGGCCTGGTGCACACTTTGCCGATTCATTATATAAAGCAGCCGGTACAGGAAATAAAATGACTGATACCGGTAATTTGTTATCGGGCAGCCAAGATGCTGCAGATCACAGCGGCGGCCGTCCGGCAACAAACGAAAGCAACAATCCGACCGCGAAATTCGCTCCTGCGGGCAGTACAAAACAGAACAACGGGCCGGCTGTTGCGAATAAGCCAGGCCATGGATTGAATGGGCTGAACCGTCGACCCAATCCATCCCCGGCCGCTCAGCAAAACACCAACCTGGTAAAAGGCGCAATCACGAATAATAAAACGGGGACTAACCGGGGTGGACTTGCGCATTATCACGCAGGTGTTATGCCGTCAGGTAATTACGGCGGTAACCACAACAACACACCAGGTGGAAATAAACCGGGCAGCCGCCAGGTAAACAACAACCCGGGTCAAACTACAACCGCTTTCACATCCTTTAATGACGGCGGACAGGATGGCACGCTTATAACAGCTTTGCAACCCGTACTTAGGTTTGATTTGAATTTAAATAAGATACAGCCTTCGGCATTGCCGGTATTGAACAGCCGCCTAAATCAAGCCATCCTCCAGGCAAATAACCAGGCGAAAGGTGGCAAAAAAGGTAAAC
Source organism: Bacteroidota bacterium (assembly GCA_013285685.1). Classification (GTDB taxonomy): domain Bacteria; phylum Bacteroidota; class Bacteroidia; order Sphingobacteriales; family Sphingobacteriaceae; genus Mucilaginibacter. The sequence goes on along the minus strand of JABDHD010000113.1, from coordinate 12,592 downwards.
CCGATAAACCACAAAATAATAAACCGTCGAAGATTGATTGGGGGATATTGATGGGCGTCAATACATCCGGAAGTTTTACGCCTAAAAGCCAAAACGCCAATTTTTATGGCAGTGCGCCCGTCGATCCCTGGTTTGGCCTGTTTGCAACTTATAAATTAAACGGCAGTTGGGCACTGTCAACCGAGGCACACTTTTTTAGCCCTCAAAACATAACCACCACATACACGCACACTAATCAAAGTAAAGTCGACTCCGGCCAGTCGTTAACTATCACCGCTACGCGGAAAATGTACGCGGTTAGCATCCCGGTTTATGCGGTTTACAATGCAGGTAACGGGCTTAGATTTAAGGCCGGTCCGGTTATCAACTTCCCTGTAAAGCAAATTAATGCCGGCAGCGTTTTATTGCCATACAGCGTACGGACGGATACGGCCTATTATAACAAGATCAGCCCGATCCTGAACGCCACCCAATACCGGCAAAACATAAATTTCGGGTTTTCGGCCGGAGCGAGCTACCAGGTAAAACGCTTTATTTTTGAAGCAACCTACCTGAAAAGCCTAAGTGGCTATGGCATTAACTCCGCACTGGGCGCATATAAGTCATATAACGGAACTTTCCAGTTTACAATAGGTTTTCAATTGGACAAGGTGAAACCATAAGGCTTTTTGCATAATTTGTCCGGGGATAAAACATATTTAAGCGGACTTGTTGTTATCTTTATAAAGAAATTTTAACAAGCATGACGATCCAAAAAATCCTTATCGGAATAGATGACAGCAAGCAAGCTGAACACGCAGCGGAATATGGTTTTGAAATTGCCCGGAAATTCGATGCGGCTGTAGGCATGGTGAACATTGTTGAACCGGCCCTAACTGCACCGGTGGCGGGTACCGACCCGATGATGGGCTTACCTGCGCAAGGCATCGGCATTGATGAAATGGAAATCCTGGACATTCAAAAGAGCCAGTCGGAAAACATCGTCGACCAAACCATAAAAAAATATGCCGGCGATATGGAGGTGACTCATTTTACCGATTACGGCTCGACCGCAGATGGCATTATTCACTGCGCAAAGGAATTTGGCGCCGACCTGATCGTTATCGGCACACATAACCGTCATGGCCTCGACCGGCTGTTAATGGGAAGCGTTGCGGAGCATGTGGTAAGGCATTCGCATGTACCGGTATTGGTGGTGCCTTTGGTTCATGGTTCATAGTTCATAGTTCATGGTTCATGGTTCATGGCAGCGTCGGCAAGGGTAATTCCTGATGCCGCAGATTTTGCCGTCAAAGCATTTCTGCTATGAACTATCAACCATGAACCATCAACTCCCCAGATTTTGCCGTCAAAGCATTTCTGCTATGAACTATCAACCATGAACCATCAACTCCCCAGATTTTGCCGTCAAAGCATTTCTGCTATGAACTATCAACCATGAACCATCAACTCCCCGGTTTTGCCGTCAGAGCATTTCTGCTATGAACTATCAACCATGAACCATCAACTCCCCGGTTTTGCCATCAAAGCATTTCTGCTATGAACTATCAACCATGAACCATGAACTCCTCAATAAAGCAGCCTGAATTTTATCGTATGTTCAATTGCTTTCAGTTCATTTAGTACCCCGGTGTCATAGCCGGTGTTTACGTCCGTAATTACATAACCAATCTGCGGGTTCGTCACCAGGAATTCACCCACGATATTGATATTGTGCCGGGCAAAAACATCATTTATTTTGGCCAGGATGCCGGGCACGTTTTTATGAATGTGAATTAAACGGTGTGCGTTGTTTACGCGCGGCGGCTGCAGATCAGGGAAATTGGTGCTGGTATGCGTTTTCCCCTCGTTCATAAAGGCGAGCACCCTGCGGGGGATAAAGTCGTCGTTGCGGGGATTGTTTTTGGGGTCGTCGAAAATAATAATGCCGTTATCGCAGGCTGCTTCCGCCATTTTCCGGCTGTTTACCCGGCCAAAAATACCGATCACTTTTAGTCTTCCAGCGTTTTGCACCTGCTCAACGGTGGGCTGATGATCTTCGTCACAAAATAATACGCCGGCTTCCTCCAAATATTTATCTTCGATTGTTTCGCGCTGCCGAATGTTATAACCTTCTTTTTTCATTAAAGCCAGTGCCTCTTCTTCTACATCGCCAACCACAAGGCATTTGATCCGGTTCTTGGGGTACGATATGGCACGCGGCAGCTTATTAATGTATAAAAACTCGTCAAAGCTCGGTGTTATGTGATCTGCTCTTTCAGCAACAGATTTCCGCTCGATGTTTTCCGTAAAAGCAAAGAATTTTTTGATGATGCCTGATTCCTTCAGCTGGAAATCAGAATAACCATCACCAATGCCATAAATGTCGCCTTGCAAATTCAGCTCGCGAAGCAATTTTACCTTGCCGCCTTCCTGCGATAAGGGGTTGCTGCGGTCGTAGCCGATGATATTGCCTTCCTCGTCAAATTCAAAGGTATTGGCATAGATGTTTTCTTTTTTTATAAAGTATTCGGTAACAACCGGGGTAATAAACTCTTTAAAACCGCCGGATACGATCAGCACTTCGTCCGCATGGTTTTTAAAAAATATCGTATTGCGTGAAAATGAGGTGGAAACCTTCTTTTTTAAATGCGTGACCAATTGTTTCAGGTGCTCCCGGTTTGCCTGCAGCAACTTAACCCGGCTTTCCAGGCTTTGGGTAAATGAGAGCCGGCCTTCCATCGAAGCATTGGTCAGCGCTTCTATTTGTTCATATATTTTTTCCCTGTCGGGATGATTTTTTAGGGAGATGCGCGCCAGTTCGTCCAAAGCCTCAACTTGTGTAAACGTGCTGTCGAAATCGATTATAAAGTGATCCATTATTGTTGTGTCCCGCACGTGCGGGATGCGGATGTGCAAATGTGCAGATTTTTTGAATTGGTTTGCTTGTTGTTGATAAAGTTGATAGAAAGGGTAGAGAATTTAACTAATCCGGCAACATTTTTATATTTGACCATGCAAAATTCCTTCCTGGTGCTAAGTTGGTTACTTACCTGTTACATACAAGTAAACAAAGCGTATTCCTCCCGAAAACAGGCTGATCTAAAGGGCGCCGTCATCCGGCGGCTGGAAATTAAAAAAGATTCAATTGATAAACTGCTTGAAAAGCGCGGCAAATCAGTCCTTGTCTATGCAAAAGCACCCGGCAGAAAAACATGGATAGCAATAACAAATGATAAATGGCCCGACAAAATAGATTATACTTACAATGTGCTTAAAAATGCTTCGGGCAAAATCATTCTTATCGCTCAAATCCCGTATAGCGAGAGTGGCGATTGGGATATTGAACACTTGTCCTATTTCGATGAAGGCGGCAAGATATTCGCATTTGTCGACAAGCAATCAATCTTTACCGACTACAAAGGGGGTATTGTACGAGAAATCAGCACGCGTTATTTTGACGAAAACTTTCACCAATTAAAAAAGGCCGACGAGCTTGTCGACAAAGATTTTAAACCCGTTAGGGTAGATAAACACAACTTTGACTTTCGGGACGATCAATTCATCATCTATAAAAACGCCAACGAATGTCTTGGCGGATATGGTTTCAGGTTGGCGCAATAAACAGCATGTTGCATTATTCCTGGCTGTTTTGCTTTCTGGCGTACATTGGCGCAAGGCAGACGCATTAAAATAGCTTTAGGCTTATTTGCCATGTAAAGCTTAGATTTTTAACCGTAAAGGGCGCAAAGATTTCGCAAAGAGCGCAAAGCTAAGCACTTTGCGACCTTCGCGGTTTTCTCTTTGAGTCCTTTGCGGTTAAGCTTATACATCATAAAAGTAAAAGGTAATTTATTCAGGATAATTCTATTCAAAATAATTTTAATGCGTCTGCCCCGTACATTGGCGCCAATAATTTGCAAAAGCCAATTTTTTTATTAGCTTTGATATACCCAATTATAGCTTAAATTATTAACTATCAAACCTGTAAACAATTGAGCAATGCATTTTTTGCGGGCCATCCCCTATGGCTTTTCCGCAAAAAGCATTTCGTCAGCATGAAACCATCATAAACACAAAAAATCACAATTATGGACATACATGTAAATTATTTAGCAGTAGCGGTGGCGGCAGTAGCCAGCTACATTTTGGCCGCCATTTGGTATGGCGCAATTTTCGCCAAACTATGGGTGCGCTTTACCGGAATCACCGAGATGAAACCCGCGCCGGTAAACATCATTCTCATGCTGATCGGGTCATTTATTATGGCTTATGTTTTGCAGCACTCCATTGTTTTTGGCGACATCGCCCTAAAAACAAGCGGTATTTCCGCTGCATTGCAGGGTGCTTTTTTTATCTGGCTGGGATTTGTGGCCATCACAACGATGGCCACCAAACTTTATGAAAAAAAGCCCTGGGGCCTATGGGTGCTCGACAATGCTTTTTGGCTTATTTCGCTAATGGTTCAGGCGGTCATATTAACTGTTTGGCCGGGAAATATGGTATTGTAATTAAGTCGGTTAGTTAAGTTTCGCTTGTTAAACCAAGTCATTTCTTTTGACTTAGTCGAAGGCCAATGTTCGTCGCGTCCGTATATTTGCAACAACCAAAACAACATTTTATGGAACCGCAGGTTTTTCACACGCCTAATGCTCCCCGCCCTAATGCGTTTGTTCCGCAGGCGGTGATTGCGGGCGAATTTATTTTTGTTTCAGGAACGGTAGGCGCCGATTTAAGTACGGGCAAATTGATTGAAGGAGGTTACGAGGCACAGGTTACCCGGGCTTTTGAAAATTTAAAAACGATTTTGGAAGACGCAGGCAGTTCGATGGATAAGGTGGTAAAAATAACCACGTTTATGGTAGCGGGTTCCGACCCTGATTTTTCAATTACAAACAGGGTTTATGCCAGTTTCTTTAAGAAGATAACGCCTGCGAGGAGCGCGCCACAGGTTATGCCGTTCCCGGGTGGCATCCTTTTTTCAGTAGAGTGCATAGCAGTAATTTAAAAAATGAGCCCCAGAGTTCATGAACTTTGCCTTTCAGAAGGCGGGAGGCTCGCCAGTATTCTTAATTCCTTAGGGTAATAATTATTCACCCGGTTAGGCAGCAATTTTGCCCACCCCAGCGGATGACCTTCAAAAACCATCAGGTTCCAGCCCTTAGCTGTTGTATTTAGGCCGATATTTTCCCGTCTCAAATATTGTATGGCCTGTTCATAACTAAGGCCGGTTTGTAAAACGGCATCCTTATTAATATATATGCTCAAGGCCAGTTCATGGTCGGGCACCAGTTCATTGCCCATCACCTCGCCCAGTCGTGTGCCTGATTTTTTTAGATAGAGGAATTTCTGCAATAGCTCAACCATTGGCTTGTGCTCTTTTTGGATGAACATCCAGTTTTCGGCCACTTTAAAAAAATAAAAGTCTTCCGGTTGGCGGATATAGTTTTTAACAATGTCCAATTCCCTTGCCGGCAGCTTTTGATTTTCTTTTGATTTGGAAAAATACAGCTGCTTTGCGGGTTCCCGCTTTTTTAGGCAGGCAGCAAACAAACCCTCTCCTTTTAGTTTATCAGGATAGAAGCGATAGCCCCAGCCCTCTTTATTGCTTGATTGCGATTCCACAATACCCCAGTCCTTATTAATAGGTATACGGACGCTTTCCATATCAAATTCTTCGCATAGCCAATCCAGTATATCTTCGTTCTCCTGGTGTGCGTAGGAGCATGTACTATATATAAGGTATCCGTCTTCCTTTAAAGCCGGGTAAACATCGGCGAGTATCCGTTCCTGCCGCTGGTGGCAAAGGTTCACATTGGCTTCGCTCCATTCATTCATCGCCTGCGGGTCTTTGCGGAACATGCCCGAACCAGAGCAGGGTGCGTCCACCAAAATCAGATCGAAGAAACCGGTTAGCCGGCCAAAATCCCGGGGGTCGTTATTGCTAACGACTGTATTGGCGGTACCCCATCGGTTCAGGTTATCACATAATACAGGTACCCGCGTTTTGATGATCTCGTTGGCAACCAGTAAATCGTTGCTGCCAATTGCTGAATTGATAAGCGTGCTTTTGCCGCCCGGTGCTGCGCAGAGGTCGAGCAGCTTTACCGGCTCGTCATCATTTTGGCGAATATATTTAAGGATATGCGCGATAAACGTGGACGATGCCTCCTGCACATAATAACAACCGGCATGAAAAAGCGGGTCGAAGGTGAAGGATGGACGTGTATCCAGGTAATGACCTTCGGGGCACCAGGGTACTTGTTCTCCCGCTTTTACGCTTGATTTTTTGAAGGGATTCAGGCGGATTGACGTAGGCGCTTCAGCAATTTTATGAACATTTGTAAATTTTTCACGTTCAAAACCGGGTTCTCCGGATAAAGATTCCAGGAAGTTTACAGGAAAAATGTGCCCGTTGGTCATAAATTTCAAAGATACTAAATCCTTTAAAGCAAACTTCGCGGGTAAAAGATAAAAATCCGTACGCTTGCTACCCTTTAGCCTACAGTGAGTTATAGATGGCTGATCGTAATTTTGAAAAATTCATTTTGCGGGCAGCAATATTGTCTGTATATTTGTAGCCCGCTTGTAAAAAAGCGTTGTTTTTTGAAGATTTTAAGGCTAAAAAAACAATCTGAAAATAAGTGAAAATAGCACTTGACAGGCATTAAAATTAGTCGCATCTTTGCAGCCGCTTCGGGAACGAGGCAAACAAACAAAAAATTTAGAACCGCGAAGGTTTTTAAATAGTTCTCTGAGACAGAGAACAACAAACGTTCTTTAAGGAAAGATCATGCAGCGTAACGGTCTTAAGGCTGTTAAGCTGGAGAAGAGAGAGTAAGAAGAGGAGACTGTTAAAAGAAAACGGTGGGGAGTGGAGGCAGTGATGCGGAAGCGGAACCACAAACAGACAGATTCTATTTTACAAAAATTGAAACTTTGAGAATAGGGTCAGTGTCAAACTACAGACATTATACAATGGAGAGTTTGATCCTGGCTCAGGATGAACGCTAGCGGCAGGCCTAATACATGCAAGTCGGACGGGATAGGAGAGCTTGCTTTCCTTGAGAGTGGCGCACGGGTGCGTAACACGTATGTAACCTACCTTTGTCAGGGGGATAGCCTCTCGAAAGAGAGATTAAGCCCGCATAACACTATACCATGGCATCATGGAATAATCAAATATTTATAGGACAAAGATGGGCATGCGGAACATTAGCTAGTTGGTAAGGTAATGGCTTACCAAGGCTACGATGTTTAGGGGATCTGAGAGGATGACCCCCCACACTGGTACTGAGACACGGACCAGACTCCTACGGGAGGCAGCAGTAAGGAATATTGGTCAATGGGCGCAAGCCTGAACCAGCCATGCCGCGTGCAGGAAGACGGCCCTACGGGTTGTAAACTGCTTTTGCAGGGGAATAAACCCCCGTATGTATACGGGGCTGAATGTACTCTGAGAATAAGGATCGGCTAACTCCGTGCCAGCAGCCGCGGTAATACGGAGGATCCGAGCGTTATCCGGATTTATTGGGTTTAAAGGGTGCGTAGGCGGCCTATTAAGTCAGGGGTGAAAGACGGTAGCTCAACTATCGCAGTGCCTTTGATACTGATGGGCTTGAATGTACTTGAGGTAGGCGGAATGTGACAAGTAGCGGTGAAATGCATAGATATGTCACAGAACACCAATTGCGAAGGCAGCTTACTAAAGTATGATTGACGCTGAGGCACGAAAGCGTGGGGATCAAACAGGATTAGATACCCTGGTAGTCCACGCCCTAAACGATGAATACTCGATGTTGGCGATATACAGTCAGCGTCAAAGCGAAAGCGTTAAGTATTCCACCTGGGGAGTACGCCCGCAAGGGTGAAACTCAAAGGAATTGACGGGGGCCCGCACAAGCGGAGGAGCATGTGGTTTAATTCGATGATACGCGAGGAACCTTACCCGGGCTTGAAAGTTAGTGAATGATCCAGAGACGGATCAGTCCTTCGGGACACGAAACTAGGTGCTGCATGGCTGTCGTCAGCTCGTGCCGTGAGGTGTTGGGTTAAGTCCCGCAACGAGCGCAACCCCTATGTTTAGTTGCCAGCACGTCAAGGTGGGGACTCTAAACAGACTGCCTACGCAAGTAGAGAGGAAGGAGGGGACGACGTCAAGTCATCATGGCCCTTACGTCCGGGGCTACACACGTGCTACAATGGGCAGTACAGAGGGCAGCTACCTGGCAACAGGATGCCAATCTCAAAAAGCTGTTCACAGTTCGGATCGGGGTCTGCAACTCGACCCCGTGAAGTTGGATTCGCTAGTAATCGCAGATCAGCAATGCTGCGGTGAATACGTTCCCGGGCCTTGTACACACCGCCCGTCAAGCCATGGAAGCTGGGGGTGCCTGAAGTGCGTAACCGCAAGGAGCGTCCTAGGGTAAAACCGGTAACTGGGGCTAAGTCGTAACAAGGTAGCCGTACCGGAAGGTGTGGCTGGAATACCTCCTTTCTGGAGCAGTATCCGAAGAAGGTGAAAGGCAAAAGCTGAAAGGCGAAAGCCAGAACCACAAACTCTCTCAAAACGAAGGATTGACAGTTGAAAAACTGTTACCTGCATGATAAAACCTTAAAAAAAAAGAAAAGAAAGATATGAGACGTGAGATATGAGACGTGAGACAAAAAAAGTCTCAATACTCAAATCTCAATACTCAAATCTAAAAGGAAAACCCAAAAGATGAAGCCATTGGTAAGGTGCCAATCATCTGAGGAGACGAGATTGTAAGAAATTACGATTTACGATTTACGAATCACGATTGACTAAATCCGAAATCGTAAATCCGAAATCCGAAATCGAGAAGTCCCGTAGCTCAGTTTGGTTAGAGCACTACACTGATAATGTAGGGGTCAGCAGTTCAAATCTGCTCGGGACTACGTTAGGGTTCATTGGTTAATTAGTTCACTGGTTCATTGGTAAAAAGCCCGATAGACACAAATGAACTAATGAACAAATGAACTAATGACACACATTTTTAGGGGGGATTAGCTCAGCTGGCTAGAGCATCTGCCTTGCACGCAGAGGGTCAACGGTTCGAATCCGTTATTCTCCACGCTGCCGGTGTTCAATAGTTCACTGGTTCACTAGTTCATTAGTAGTAAAACACCAATGAACAAATGAACTAATGAACAAATGAACCGAAGCAAACCGTTCTTTGACATATTGGAAGAAGTAAATTGAAAGAGAAGACAACAGAAGGAAAAGTTTGTTGTTCATTCGTTCAATAGTTCACTAGTTCATTAGTAGCAATACGACAGGACAAATGAACAAATGAACCAGTGAACCAATAAACCAGACCAAAAAGGCATATGGTACCGAGCAAAAGGCGGTATCGTAGAAGAAAGTAAGAAAGGGTACACGGGGGATGCCTTGGCTCTCAGAGGCGATGAAGGACGTGATAAGCTGCGATAAGCTGCGGGGATCAGCAAATATGAATTGATCCGCAGATTTCCGAATGGGGAAACCTATCCACTTGAAGAGTGGATGCAAAAGCGCGAACGTGCTGAACTGAAACATCTAAGTAAGCATAGGAAGAGAAAACAAAAGTGATTTCCAGAGTAGTGGCGAGCGAAATGGAAGAAGCCCAAACCCAATATGTTACGGCATACTGGGGGTTGTAGGACCACGATATAGTACATTAAACTGAACCGGAACGGGGTGGGAAACCCGGCCAAAGAGCATGAGAGCTGCGTACGGGTAAGGAATAATGACTTAGTGAGTTCCTGAGTACTGCGGGGTCGGAGACGCCCTGTAGGAATCTGCCGGCACCATCCGGTAAGGCTAAATACTCCTGAGAGACCGATAGTGAACCAGTACCGTGAGGGAAAGGTGAAAAGAACCCCGAACAGGGGAGTGAAATAGAACCTGAAACCGTGTACTTACAAGCGGTCGGAGTCCGCCATTAATGGCGGATGACGGCGTGCCTTTTGCATAATGAGCCTACGAGTTACTCTTCACTGGCAAGGTTAAGTGTTTAAGACACGCAGCCGAAGCGAAAGCGAGTCTGAATAGGGCGCACAGTCAGTGGAGGTAGACGCGAAACCTTGTGATCTACCCATGGACAGGTTGAAGGTGCCGTAACAGGTACTGGAGGACCGAACCGATAAACGTTGAAAAGTTTCCGGATGATTTGTGGGTAGGGGTGAAAGGCTAATCAAACTGGGAAATAGCTCGTACTCCCCGAAATGTTTTTAGGAACAGCCTGGCGGTTGAGTTAATAAGAGGTAGAGCTACTAATTGGGTGCGGGGGAGTCAAATCCTACCAAATCCAGATAAACTCCGAATGCTTATTAATGTACGCTGGAGTGAGGCTCTGGGTGCTAAGGTCCAGGGCCGAGAGGGAAAGAACCCAGACCATCAGCTAAGGTCCCCAAATTACCATTAAGTTGAACTAACGAGGTCCGATTGCACAGACAGCTAGGATGTTGGCTTGGAAGCAGCCATTCATTTAAAGAGTGCGTAACAGCTCACTAGTCGAGCGATCGGGCATGGATAATAAACGGGCATTAAATGGTATACCGAAGCTATGGATTTCCGCCTAAAGGCGGATCTGGTAGGGGAGCATTCTGCCAGCGGAGAAGCGGGAGCGGCAAGCAACCGTGGAGCGGGCAGAAAAGCAAATGTAGGCATAAGTAACGATAAGGCGGGAGAGAAACCCGCCCACCGAAAGACTAAGGTTTCCTGATCAACGCTAATCGGATCAGGGTTAGTCGGGGCCTAAGGTGTAGCCGAAGGGCGAAGCCGATGGACAACTGGTTAATATTCCAGTACGTTTTATAACTGCGATGCAGTGACGGAGTAGTGAAACTGGCGCGATCTGACGGAATAGATCGTTAAAGGCCGTAGGTATAGGCTTGGTAGTAAAGTACGCCAGGTTTGCTGAAAGCTGATAGTACCTTGAGCCTTCGGGCAAGGGGATAGTCCAGGTAATCAGACTTCCAAGAAAACCTGCTAAGCTTCAGGTTATAAAACCCCGTACCGTAAACCGACACAGGTAGTCGAGGAGAGAATCCTAAGGTGCTCGAGTGAATCATGGCTAAGGAACTCGGCAAAATGGCCCTGTAACTTCGGGAGAAGGGGCGCTTGCAGCAATGTGAGCCGCAGTGAAAAGGCCCAGGCGACTGTTTAACAAAAACACATGGCTTTGCAAAATCGAAAGATGACGTATAAGGCCTGACACCTGCCCGGTGCTGGAAGGTTAAGAGGGGATGTTAGTCGCAAGGCGAAGCATTGAATTGAAGCCCCAGTAAACGGCGGCCGTAACTATAACGGTCCTAAGGTAGCGAAATTCCTTGTCGGGTAAGTTCCGACCTGCACGAATGGTGTAACGATCTGGGCGCTGTCTCAGCCATGAGCTCGGTGAAATTGTGGTATCGGTGAAGACGCCGGTTACCCGCAACGGGACGGAAAGACCCCATGCACCTTCACTACAACTTAACATTGAAATCGGCTACAGGATGTGTAGGATAGGTGGGAGACAGTGATCTGGGTTCGCAAGGATTCAGTTAGTCAACGTTGAAATACCACCCTTTCTGTATCTGGTGTCTAACCCCGCAATGCGGGGGACATTGTTTGGCGGGTAGTTTGACTGGGGTGGTCGCCTCCAAAAAGGTAACGGAGGCTTTCAAAGGTAAGCTCAGTACGCTTGGTAACCGTACGTGGAGTGCAATAGCATAAGCTTGCTTGACAGTGAGGCAGACAAGCCGAGCTGGGTCGAAAGACGGATATAGTGATCCGGTGGTTCTGCATGGAAGGGCCATCGCTCAAAGGATAAAAGGTACGCTGGGGATAACAGGCTGATCTCCCCCAAGAGCTCATATCGACGGGGAGGTTTGGCACCTCGATGTCGGCTCGTCACATCCTGGGGCTGGAGAAGGTCCCAAGGGTTGAGCTGTTCGCTCATTAAAGTGGCACGCGAGCTGGGTTCAGAACGTCGCGAGACAGTTCGGTCCCTATCTGTTGTGGGCGCAGGAAGTTTGAGTGGGGCTGACCTTAGTACGAGAGGACCGGGTTGGACAAACCACTGGTGAATCTGTTATGGCGCCAGCTGTATTGCAGAGTAGCTACGTTTGGAATAGATAAGCGCTGAAAGCATCTAAGTGCGAAACTAGCCACGAGATGAGACTTCCATTGAGGGTCGCAGTAGACTACTGCGTTGATAGGTTACAGGTGTAAAGGTGGTGACATCATAGCCGAGTAATACTAATCGCCCGAAGCTTTCTTCGTGTTGGAATATAGAGATCAGAGACTGGAGACTAGAGATTAGTTAAAAGCCTCTGGTCTCGACCAAAACAACAGACAGATAATAATATTCTGTTGTCTTTTCTTCAAAATACTTCTTTCAATCTTTGTCATTGTTGAGGTACACTACCCAATAGTTCAGCTCGCAAACTATGCACCAATGAACTAATGAACCAGTGAACCAATCAACTAAAAATATTCAGGTGCCTATATCGGCGGTGTCCACCTCTTCCCATTCCGAACAGAGAAGTTAAGCCCGCCAGAGCCGATGGTACTGCAGTAAAATGTGGGAGAGTAGGTCGGTGCCAAATCTTACCGTGTCCGCCAAGA
>JABDHD010000112.1 GCA_013285685.1 Bacteroidota bacterium | reverse complement strand
TTTCCCTACCACGCAAGTTTTGTACCCGTTATTTTGAAGTACCTTGACATAAGAAATGAATTGAGTATCATAAACCCCCCAGCCATGTTTGAGGTAATTCCGGAAATTGTAGAGGCCCGAAAGCAATTCCACACGTGAGGGCGAACAAAGAGGGGTCGCGTGGCATTGGGTAAACACCATCGAATTTGCGGCTAGACTATCCAAATGAGACGTGTTATAAGATTGACCGCCGTCAAATGTGGGCATCTCATAACCCACATCGTCACCCAGGACAAAAATAATATTTGGAGGACCAGGGCGCTGAACCTGGCGCGGGTGCGGATATGGCGGTGCCGGCCTGGTGACGGTAGTATCGTTAATGGAAGTGGCGGTAGCGGTCACTTCATTTTTATTACAACTGTAGATTAAGGAAAAGAAAATAAGCCCCAAAAACAGGGTTCGCGTTGTGTTCATTTAGGTTATTGAAATTTAATGGTTAACTGCTATAAAGGTAATACACGCCAATTTTCCGGATCACTACAAACCTTATGTACAGGTGATAATTTACCATAAATCATTTAAATACTTTTATGTAGTAAATGTAAACGTTTTATTTTTCTTGTTTGAAAATCTAATCGTATTCTAATGTTTGAAAGCGCAATTTGCTTCTGCGATACCTGTCTAACAACATGGGAGACCGGCAAAATGAAATACGTTTGGCCAGACGGTATTGCGACAAGCCCTGTAAAAAATAATCATGATTGCAGGACCAAAATGCGCCCGGTTTCACCAACACATTCTTGCCTGCCAAATATTGCAATGAACCACTGGTCAAACTTCACATTGTATCGAATCCGCACACCCCACAGTCCGCAACCGTACATATGTTTCAACCCGGTTTTATTTCAATAAATTGATAATCAGGGTATTTAATAATTGGTACGCCTTTTACATGTTTGTGAGAAAACGGCTATCATGTTTAAAAACTATTTAAAAACCGCCTTCCGCAACCTGGCGAAGAATAAGGGGTTCACCTTTATTAACGTCTTCGGGCTTGCGCTGGGGTTAGCAACCTGTATGCTCATTGTGTTTTATGTTTTTGACGAACTGAGCTACGACCGTTTTAACGTGAAGGCCGACCGGATTTACCGGGTAAATAATGATATTAAATTCGGCGGAAATGCCAGCTCGTATGCAGTTTCGCCGGCGCCTTTGGCCGCTGCATTTTTGGCCGAACTGCCCGAAGTGGAGCAGGTAGTAAGATTTCGTTACAAAGGCGGTTTCCAGGTAAAGAAGGGCGATCAGAAAATCAAAGAGCGTCGGATAATCTACGCCGACCCCAGCGTATTCAGCATATTCACGTTCCCGATGATACAGGGCGCCGCCGCCACCGCGCTGACGGAGCCGCATACGGTTGTGATAAATGAGACCACGGCCAAAAAATATTTCAACACGGTAAACGCGTTGGGTAAAACCCTGGTATTTAACGATAGCCTGTTGTATAAAGTAACTGGCGTCATCAAGGACATCCCTACCCAGGCGCATTTTAATTACGACTTCTTTTTGTCTATGTCGTCACTGCCTGAAAGCAAGGACATCAGCTGGGTGAGCAATAATTTTGCTACGTACATCTTGTTGAAAAATGGCGCTTCGGCTACAGCTATCCAGGCTAAATTCCCAAAAATGGTTAAGGCACATATCGGGCCACAGCTACAAGCAATTATCCATTTAGATATTGATCAACTGGAAAAAGGCGGTAGCTATTTCCGGTTTAACCTTACGCCGCTGCTGGATATACACCTGCGCTCCAGTCGCGTGGCGGAGCTCGGCATGAACGGAAATATTCAAATTATATACATTTTTTCGGCCGTTGGCTTGTTTATATTGCTGATCGCCTGCGTAAATTTCATGAACCTGTCAACCGCCCGTTCATCCAACCGGGCCCGCGAGGTAGGGGTGCGAAAGGTGCTGGGTTCGCCGCGCAAGTATTTGGTAGCGCAGTTTTTGTCCGAGTCGGTGATGGTCACCTTTATTGCTACGGTTATCGCGATAGCCGGCGCCAAACTTTTGCTGCCGTTGTTTAACCAGATGTCGGGCAAAACCCTGGTGCTCAATGGGCACACACTTGTCTGGCTGATTCCCGTTTTGCTCGTGTTGGTAGTTGTTATCGGCTGCCTGGCGGGTTCGTATCCCGCGATTTTCCTGTCCGCGTTCAGGCCGATAGATGTGCTGAAAGGAAAGTTGTCAGCCGGCTTTAAAGGCGGCCGGCTGAGGAGCGGGCTGGTGGTTTTTCAGTTTTTTATCTCCATATGCCTTATTATCGGAACGCTCGTGATCTATAACCAGCTCAAGTACATCCAAAATAAGGACCTGGGCTATAGCCGCGACCAGGTACTGGTGGTGCAAAGCGCGTATTTAATTGGCAAGCAAACGCCTGTCTTCAAAAAAGAAGTTGAAAAAATGCCCGGCGTAGTTAGTGTTTCATTAACCGGGTTTTTGCCTACCGAGGGCTATAACAATAGCACTACGCTGTTTGAGGACCACAGCATGGATTCCAAACGGGCACTTTCCACAGAATTTTGGTCGGTGGATGATACCTATATCCCAACGCTGAGCATGAAACTGGCAGCAGGCAGGAATTTCTCGCACCTGATGGGCTCAGATTCTTCAGCCATCATCATCAACGAGGCCTCGGCCCGCAAACTCGGCTTCACCGATCCGCTAAACAAAATATTGTTCCTGCCTACCGACAATATGGCTAAAAACGTTAAGCCGATGCACATTATAGGCGTGGTGAAGGATTTTAATTTCAAATCGCTGCATGAAAGTGTTAGCCCTTTGGTATTATCGTACAGCGACGATTGGGGCGCATTGGCTGTAAAAGTAAAGACCGCTAATATCCCCGCGCTGATGGACCGCATAAAAAGCAAATGGACTGACCTGGCGCCCGGCAAGGAGTTTGAATACACTTTTATGGATAGGGATTTTACCGCCATTTACGATACCGAACAACGTGTCGGCACTATATTTATCACGTTTACTACGCTGGCCATTATTATTGCCTGCCTGGGGCTGTTTGGCCTGGCCGCCTACGCCGCCGAGCAGCGCACCAAGGAGATCGGCGTCCGCAAGGTGCTTGGCGCCAATGTATCTACTATCGTGGCTATGCTGTCAAAAGATTTTATCTTTTTGGTGCTTATTTCAATTGCCTTTGCCGTACCCATATCATGGTGGGGTATCGAAAAACTGTTTTTACAGGGCTTTGCTTACCGCCAAAATATACAGTGGTGGGTATTTGTTTCGGCAGGGCTGGGGGCCATCGTCATCGCTTTTGTTACCATCAGCTTTCAATCCATCAAGGCAGCATTGAGTAACCCGGTGACGAGCCTTAGAAGTGAGTAGCAGTAGCGTGGCAGTGGCAGTAGCAGTGGCAGTAAGCAGTGGCAGTAGCAGGTGGCAGTGTGCAGTTAAAAACTCAATAACTCTATAAATCAATAATTCAAAACTCAAATATTCACTAATTGCCTCACCCCATGATACGCAGTTACATCACCATCGCATTCCGCAACATCAGGCGTAACCTTAGTTATGCCTTTTTGAATGTTTTCGGGCTTACGCTGGGCATCGCCGCATGCCTGGTTATCTTTTTGATTGTAAGGAATGAGTTGAATTACGATAACTACGCCAAAGCCGACCGCATTTACCGCGTTACGCTCAACGCCATCGATTTTAACTCCAATGTGTCGCTTGCCATCGCGCCAAAAATGCGCAATGATTTTCCCGAGTTAGAGCAGGTAGCGCAGGTATTGTACAATAACAAGGTGATGGTAAAGGTTGATAACAAGCGCTTTCGCGATAACGATTTGATTTTTGCCGATGAGCATTTGCCCCAAATTTTTGATTTTCAATGGATAGCGGGTAATCCCAAAACAGCGCTTACCGAACCGAATACCATTGTACTGAATGAAACACTCGCCAAAAAATATTTTGGCAATAGCGACCCCATGGGTCGGGTTATCAATCTGGAAAACCAAATAAATGCGAAAGTTACCGGCGTAATAAAGGATATTCCTGCCAATCGCAGCCTGCCCATACAAATGATGGTATCGTTGGAAAGTATCAGGAAACAATTAAACCTCAAGGAGTTTTGGAACATCGGCGGCGGCTTTTTTACTTTTATTCTGCTGCCAAAAAACTACCCTGTACAACGTATACAGGCTCGTATACCCGCTTTCCTGAAAAAGAACTGGGAATTAAACCCTAAAGAAGTCCGTTTGCCTATTCAGCCCCTCCGCGATATCCATTTCGACCAGCGGTATATCAACAACGTGGTTACGCCAGTCTCAAAAGATACTTATTACGCCCTGTTTGGCGTAGCGCTGCTCATCATTATCACCGCCTGTATCAACTTTGTGAATTTAGCCACTGCTCAGGCGATCAAGCGCGCTAAAGAAGTGGGCGTGAGGAAAGTCCTCGGCGCCAACCGCGGCCAGTTAATAAAACAGTTTTTGGGCGAGACCAGCGTCCTGGTACTCCTCGCGCTGGTATCGGGTGTTAGCCTTGCGGCATTCTTTCTCTCGTCAGCCGGCACATGGCTGAATATTAAGATAGACGCCTCCGAATTGGGACAGCCCATCGTGATCGGGTGGATCGCTGGCGTAACTATCGCCGTAATTTTAATTGCCGGCCTATACCCGGCCTTTGTGCAATCTGCCTTCCAGCCGGTAGATTCGCTCAAAAATAAAGCCGGCCGTATGGCGAGAGGTTTTACATTACGAAAAGGCCTGGTGGTAGCGCAGTTTGCTATTTCTCAGATATTGATCGTGGGCACGCTTATCGTGGCGCACCAAATGGATTATTTTGAGAATGAAGACCTCGGCTTTAACAAAGAATCTGTCGTGTCTTTTTATACGCCGGATAGTAAAAAAGAAGACGCATTCAAGCAGGAGTTGTTAAATATCCCCGGTGTTGAGCAGGTGACCTTATCCAGCGGCGCGCCATCATACAATACACAATTCAGCAGTTTTAGTGCGCCAGCTTTTGGCGTAACCAAAGACGACGTTACTGAAATAAAAGACGTTGATGAGAATTACATCAATATGTTCGGCCTGAAGATGCTCGCCGGCGAAAAAATCACACGCAAAGCGCCGGGCGATACCAGCCAAAAAGTGGTCGTGAACGAAACGTTGATCCATAAACTGGGGATGATGAACCCGGATAAGGCCGTGGGCCAACGGTTTATGTTAAATGGCCGCCTTGCCAATATTATCGGCGTGATGCAGGATTTTCAGAGCGAATCCAAGCATAAAAAGCGTCGCGCCTGCGCGTTTATGTATAATCCTGATGTGTTGTTTTATACCAGTGTAAAAATCCGCCCTGGATCAATCAACAAAACCATTGGACAGATCGGCAAAGTATGGGCGGAATTAAACCCCAATAATTTATTCGATTACCAGTTCCTGGACGACCATATCGCCAGTTTTTATACCCAGGAACAAAAAGTTTATACAGCCTTTAAACTTTTTTCGTCAATTGCCATCCTGATAGGCTGCCTGGGGCTGTACGGCCTCATCATGTTCGCCGCTTCGCAGCGCACCAGGGAGATTGGCATCCGCAAGGTATTGGGTGCACCTATTGCCAGCATTGTTGGCCTGTTCTCAAAAGAGTTTGTGCTGCTGATCATTATAGCCTTTGTCATTGCGGCACCGTTAGGCTATTATATGATGAATAGCTGGCTAAATAATTACGCTTACCATATCATCATCGGCCCCTGGACGTTTGTGCTGGCCATCATCGCCTCTATGATCATCGCGGGAATAACGATAGCTTATCAAACGATTAAGGCAGCTTTGGTGAACCCGGTGACAAGTTTGAGGAGTGAGTAAGATTGTCTGAACCTGGATTAAGCTGATTTAGCTGATTAAATTGAATTATCAGCGAAATAAGCTAAATCAGGTTAATCCGGGTTCAGACCAAGGCGCCAATGAACTAATGAACAAGTGAACCAATGATCTAACGAACTAACGAACCAAAAATATGATCACTAACTATATCAAAACCGCCTGGAGAAACCTTTGGAAAAACAAGTTTTTCTCAACCATCAATGTGCTTGGCCTGGCGCTCGGTGTGGCGTGCAGTGTGCTGATATTGCTTTGGGTGCAAAACGAGATGAGTATTGACGGAACGCAAAGCCCAAATCTTTACCGGGTATATGAGCGCCAGCACTATGACCATAAAGTGCATGGCACTTATGATACACCGGGCCCTTTGTCTGCTGAACTTAAGCGGAGGTTCCCCCAGATACAATACGCCACCAATATGGGTTTCGGCGAGTTGAGTACTTTCCAGGCCGGCGATAAAATACTCAGGATGAACGGCAACTCGGCAGGCGCCGATTATTTTAAAATGTTTAATTATCCTTTGCTCGCCGGCAGTGCAAAAACCGCGTTGAATTCACCGGTCAGCCTGGCTGTTTCGCGCAAAATGGCCGAAGCTTTTTATGGCAGCGCGCAGGCGGCCATCGGCAAAATCATTCGTTACCAAAACCGGAAAAACTTTACCATAACAGCTGTTTTTGACAACCTCCCGGCCAACGCCTCAACACAGTTCGATTTCCTGACAAATTGGGATACTTTTTTGGAAAATAATTCCTGGGCCAGGGATATGGGCAACAATGGCCCGCCAACTTTTGTTAGCCTGCGCAGCGACGCAAATCCCGTACTAGCCGGTAAAAAAATTGAGCGTTTTTTTGACGGGTTGTGGAGGATCAATCGCAGCACCGCAGCCTACTACGTTGACCTTACTTTGCAGCGTTTTAATGAATGGTATCTGCATAATGATATCTCAGATGGCAAACCATCGGGCGGGCGAATTGAGTATGTGAATTTGTTCAGCATCATAGCAGTATTTATCCTGTTAATTGCATGTATCAATTTTATGAACCTCACTACCGCGCGTTCGATAAAACGTGCCCGCGAAATTGGTGTACGAAAAGCCATCGGGGCCGAACGGGGGTCTCTTATCAAACAATTCATTACCGAATCGATGCTCATAACGGCAGTTGCTGTTTGCGTATCGTTACTGATCATCGCTTTATTGCTTCCATTCTTTAATCAAATTACCGGCAAGCAAATTTTGTTACCATTTGCTCAGCCTTTGTTTTGGCTCAAGCTGGCGTTTATAACGGTTATCACCGGGCTTATCTCAGGCAGCTATCCAGCCTTATTTTTATCATCTTTTAAACCTGTTAAAGTTTAAAAAGGGGCCCTTAAACTGGATACTGGCACCACCATGTTCCGCAAAGGCCTGGTGGTATTCCAGTTCGTACTCTCGGTAGTAATAATAACAGGCACTATCATCGTATCAAAACAGGTGAACTTTATAGAGTCAAAAAATCTGGGTTATGATAAAGCAAACCTGGTGTACATGATGAGTGAAGGTGAGCTGACGCCGCGTTACAATGTGTTTAAAAATGAATTGCTGAACAAGCCGGCTATTGAGCGGGTGAGCAAAGTAAGCGCGCCGCCCACCGACATGTATGGCAGCACCGGCGCCGTAGGTTGGATAGGGAAGGACACTACCAAATTAGATATGTTTACCCAGGTAGGCGTAGGTTATGATTATATTGAAACGATGAAACTGAAGCTGGTGGCCGGCCGCGAATTTTCAAAAGAATATCCTACAGACAGTGCAAACTATATCTTAAATGAAACAGCCGCAAAAATAACCGGCTACAAAAATCCCATAGGCATGCCATTTACCTTATTTGGCCATCCAGGAAAGATCATTGGCGTGGTAGAAGACTATCATTACCATTCGCTGCACACGCAGATTGGCCCCCTGGTTTTAAAGGCAGGGGAACGCATTGACCCATCTGCAATACTTATAAGATTCAGGCCCGGTCAAACCACGCAGGCGCTGAATGACATTCAGTCGGTTGCTAAGGAAATTAACCCTGCATTCCCGCCTACCTGGTATTTTGTAGACAACCAGTACCAGCAAATGTACCAGGATGAGCAGGTTATTGGCAAACTATCAGGTGCATTTTCATTTTTAGCTATATTTATCTCATGTCTGGGGCTGCTCGGCCTGGCCATGTTTACTGCTGAGCAAAGGGTTAAAGAAATTGGCATCCGTAAAGTGCTGGGCGCAAACCTGGCGTCGCTGTTCACCTTGTTATCAGCTGAGTTCATTTGGCTGGTACTCATCGCCTTTTTAATTGGCACCCCGTTAACCTGGTACGCCATGAACAAATGGCTATTGAATTTCGCTTACCATATACCGCTAAACGGCTGGATATTTGCCGCATCCGGCGTTTTAATTATCGCGGTGGCGTTATTAACGATAAGTTTTCAAACCATCAAAGCGGCGCTTATAAACCCGGTGACGAGTTTGAGGAGTGAGTAGCAGGTCTTAACCGTTGATTAAGCTGATTTAGGTGATTAACCTGATTCAATTTGTCAATGAAATCAAAAAAATCAGTTTAATCAACGGTTCAGACCAATGAACCAACAAACAAATGAACCAATAAACTAACCCAATGATAAAAAATTACTTCAAAACCGCGTGGCGGAATACCGTAGGCAGTATTTCGTACAGCACTATCAACATTGTTGGGCTGGCTGCGGGCCTGGCCAGCTTTATTGTTATCCTGCTATACCTCAATTACGAGTTGAGCTATGACAAATGGAGTCCCGAATTGAACAAAGCTTACCGGGTATCATTGCGCGAGAACGAAGATTTTTTAAAAACAACGCCCGCGCCGCTGGCCGACTTCCTGGGGCGAAAATATCCCAATGCCGAAGCAGCTACTTCGCTGCAGTCGACTGGTGATTTTGGATTGCTCCTCTCAGCCGGGGATCGTAAGATCTATTCAAAAAACGTGGTGACGGTCGACTCCAACTTCCTGCGGGTTTTTCCTTACCAACTGGTAAAGGGTAATCCCGCAACGGCGCTGAATGTGCCTAAAGCCGCTATATTGACCGAAGATTTGAGCCGCAAATTATTTGGTAACACCGACCCGATGGGCAAAACCGTTAAAGTATTAAATATGGTGGATTGCGTGGTAACCGGCGTGATGCGGCAGCCAAAAGGGCCCGGCCACATGCCGGTTGAAATGCTGATGCACGATGTTTGGGGCAAACACCCTACTAGTTGGCATAACTACTCTTTTAAAACCTATATCAAATTGAAACATCCGGAAACAGATGCTTCTATTGAGACCGCCATTAACCGTTTGTATTATGATGAACGTATAAAGAAGCCCAATACAACCTTTGAAGCATACCAAAAAGCCGGACCAAAAACTAACCTTTTTGTTGATGTGGTGCCGCGTATCCACAACTTTCCCAAACACGACGCCAGTAACTTTACAACTGTTTCTATTTTATTGGTGCTGGCGGTACTGTTGCTGCTGGCGGGCGCCATCAATTTCAGTAACATGGCCATTGCCAAGTCCATCAGCCGGGCCAAAGAAGTTGGCGTGCGCAAAGTGATGGGCTCGGGCCGCCGGCAGCTCGTATTTCAATTTATGACCGAGACTGCCTTGCAGTGCATCGCCAGCCTTATAATTGCCATTATACTGCTCAATTTCGCCTTGCCGTATATCAATCAAACGTTCAACATCACACTCAGCTTTTGGCAGCAAAACAGCGCGCTCTCCATTAGTCTTCAAATCGCCGGTTGCCTGCTTGCTGTTATACTGCTCTCCGGGCTGTATCCGTCGGTATACCTGTCACGTTTCAACGCCGTAAAGGTGCTCAAAGGCAATTATTCCAGCGGCAAAAAAGGCGCTTTGTTCCGCAATAGCCTTATTGTGGTGCAGTTTATGGTTTCGGTATTTTTTATAACCGGTATCATCGTCATCAAAAGCCAGATGAGCTTTATGCAAAGTAAGGATAAAGGCTTTTCGGGCCAGCAAGTAATGCGGATACAGGCGCTGCAAGCTACCAGCGAGGATCACTTTGCCGATAACCGTAATATATTACTCACGATACCGGGTGTAAGCTATGTTTCAAAAACCACCAGGGTGCCCGGTGATAACGTATTCGCAGATACCACAACCTTCGCTTTTAAATGCGACGGAAAGATATACCGGATGTCGTCGGAAAAAATAAGTGCCGATTATTTTAAAACAATGAATATCAGCCTAAAACAGGGCCGCTATTTTACCAATGAAGTAGCTGATCAAAATACCCGCACGGTAGTGATCAACGAGTCGGCCGCCAGGAAACTCCATTTTGCCGACCCTGTAGGTAAAAATATCACCTTCCCATATTGCGATAGCGTTCCCATGCGAATTGTGGGTGTGGTAAGGGATTTTAATGTACAGGGCTTCGAAAGCGAGATACAGCCCATTGTGTTCACCATCGGCCAAAAGGCCTGCATGTTTCAATCCGGCGGGTCGATATTGGTTAAGCTCAACAGCAGCCATATGCAGCAATCCATCGCCGCCATTTCCGAAGCGTGGAAAAAGATAGAGCCCGGTTTCCCGATACGCTATTCTTTTGTCGATGAGAATTTTAACCAGCTTTTTGCTTCGTACAGCCGTCTGCAACAAATCATTACTTTCTTCGGCGTCATAGCCATACTCATCTCGGTGATGGGTTTATTTGCGCTTACTGCCTTCTTTACCCGGCAGCGCACAAAAGAGATAGGGGTGCGTAAAGTTTTGGGCGCCGGTGTTGTGCAGTTAGCAACGCTGCTGAGCCGCGAATTTATTTACCTGGTGCTTTTATCGGTAATGATCATCACACCGGTGGCCTGGTGGCTGATGCAAAGGTGGCTGCAAACTTTTGCATACCGGATCAGCATAGGCTGGTGGATATTTTTTGCAGCCGGCGCAACCGCGATAATTATTGCGATCGTAACCGTGAGTTTCCAGTCTGTCAAGGCGGCCTTGGCTAACCCGGTGAAGAGCCTTAGAAGTGAATAGAGTGTCTGAACCGTTGATTAAACTGATTTAGATGATTGTATTGATGACTACTATCAGCTAAATCACAAAAATCAGCTTAATCAACGGTTCAGACAAACTGTATCAAAACCGTACACTTATTGTTCCATTTACGAACATATTCGTATATCGCATAGTATTTAAATATTTTATTATCAAGTAGTTATTAAATTGGAATTAGTTTTATGCAATGTATTTAGTCCGCTGACAGAACCAGTGAACTAATGAACCGTTGAACCAATGAACTAATAAGATGATAAAAAATTACCTCAAAACCGCCTTCCGGAACCTTTGGCGAACCAAGGCATTTTCATTTATCAATATTGCCGGCCTTAGCGTGGCCCTGGGCTGCTGCATGCTTATCCTGTTGTACACGATGGATGAAGTGAGCTACGACCGTTTTAACAGCAATGCCCAAAAGATATATCGTTTAGTGGTTGAAGACGTTAGCCCGCAAGGTGTGTCGAATAAAATGGGCAGTACTGGCTCCATGCCGGGACCCACGTTCAAACGCGAAATTCCTGAAATTGAAGATTATGTGCGTTTGCAGGGAGGCAACTTTACCGCCAAACGTGGCAGCGATGTTTTTAGTGAAGATGCATTGTTTGTCGACAGCAACTTTTTCTCCGTTTTTACCGTGCCTTTAAAATCAGGAAGCTATAAAAATGCCCTGGCTGGCGATAATACGATTGTAATTTCAGAAGATATTGCTAAAAAATATTTCGGCGACCAGGACGCGGTCGGTAAGGTAATGCAGCTTAAAGATGACACTGCATTTAAATTGTACACGGTTACCGCAGTCACAAAAAGGTCGCCACAAAACTCTTCGCTTAAAATAAAAATATTGGTTCCATTTAAAGCCTCGAGTGCTTACAAGGACAACCAGTGGTTCAATTTCTATCTGAATACCTTTTTTACGGTAAAACCCGGCTCGGACATTAAGCGGGTAGAAGCCAAAATTGCGCGCGTTTTCCGGGCTGAATCGGCGGCGCAGTTTAAGGATATGGCTCAAAAATACGGCATGAAGGATAAAACGATCCTTCACCTGCAAGCCTTACTGGGCATGCATACCAGTACCGAATATCAGCCCGATAATGGCCTCAGCGATGCCAGTAACCCGATGTATTCGTATATCCTTACCGGGATAGCGCTGTTTATTTTGCTGATTGCCTGCATCAATTTTGTCAATCTTACAGTGGCACGGTCATTAAAACGCGCTAAAGAAATTGGCATACGTAAGGTAGTAGGGGGTGATCGCAAACAGTTGATCATGCAATTCCTCGGCGAATCATATATACTTTGCTTTGTAGCATTTGTGCTGGCTATTGCCTTGGTTTGGTTGGTGTTGCCTACGTTTAATGAGCTGTCCAACAAAGCACTTGCCTTTTCATACCTTTTAAGCTTTAAGCTGGTGGCGGGATATATTGCCATTTTCCTGGCTACCGGCTTACTGGCAGGTTTTTATCCGGCTTTGGTACTTTCGGGCTTTAACCCGGTGCAAACTTTATATAACAGGCAGAAATATACCGGCAAAAACTATCTTTCAAAAAGCCTGGTGGTGCTGCAATTCACGCTGGCCACTTTCTTCATCATTGCCACTATCACCATCTATTCGCAGTTCAATTACCTGATGCATTATGATTTGGGCTTCAATGATAAAGACGTGGTTTCGATACACTCATACGACCTGGATAAGAGCGTGCTGCCGACGTTTAAAAATGAGCTACTTAAAAACCCCAATATTAAAATGGTTACCGCCGACCAGGGCGGCCGCTGGGGCACAATAGCTAAGATCAACAACGGCCAGCAAACCACTTTTGACATTAAGCATATCGACGAAGATTACCTGCCGCTTTTTGAGGTACCCATTGTGCAGGGGCGAAATTTCTCAAAAAGTATGATCAGCGACACCGCGAATTCAATTTTGGTGAACGAAACTTTTGTTAAACAGGCTGGCTGGAAAAAGCCGCTGGGTGAAGTGGTCGATTTCTTCTACATGCATAAAAAGTATACCGTCATCGGTGTGGTAAAAGATTACCATTTCCTGGATTTGACCCAAAAAGTTTCACCTATCATGTTCAGGATGAAGCCGCAGGACCCTTACGGAAACGTTTTTATAAAGATAGCTGGCCGAAATAAAGCCGTAGCGCTGAATTACATCGCAAAGACTTTCAAATCGCTGTTCCCTTTCAGGCCTTATGAATCCACCTTTAAAGATGCCGAAATAGCCCAGCAGTATGATAAGGAAGCCAAATGGAAACAAATTGTCACCTTTAGTGCAGTCCTCACCATTTTTATATCCTGCATCGGTCTGTTCGGTCTGGCAACATTGTCCGCAGAGCGGCGCAAAAAGGAAATCGGCATCCGCAAGGTACTGGGCGCTTCCGTTGAGACCATCGTAAGTAAACTTTCAACTGATTTCCTGAAGCTGGTGATCATCTCCGCGCTGATCGCGTCTCCTGCAGCCTGGTTCGCGCTGAATAAGTGGCTGGAGAACTATCCGTACCGGGTAGCTGTTAACTCGTGGATATTTATATCAGCATCAGTTGCAGTTCTGCTGGTGGCCTTGATAACAGTAAGCTACCATTCCATCAGGGCAGCGGTTGCTAACCCGGTAAATAGCCTTAGAAGTGAGTAGCAGTGGCAGTAGCAGTTTTTTTAAGATGATAGGTAAAAGTGTTCAGGCCGTCAACAATCTTCTACCATGAACTATGAACTAACTCCATGATAAAAAATTACATCAAAATCGCATGGCGTAACCTTGTTCGGAACAAGGTGAGCAGTATTATTAACATCAGCGGACTCGCCATCGGTTTGGCTTGTGTGATGCTGATTGGCCTGTACGTTAAGGATGAACTTGGCTACGACCGTATTTTTAAAGATACCGACCGCATTTACAGGGTAAATACGCATGAGAAAATAGCCAACGATGAATTTGTTGCAGGTCATACGCCGCCGCCGGTTGGCCGCGCGCGGCAAAGCAGTTTTCCTGAGATTGAGAGCTACACACGCATATTTACCCCGGGCGATGAGATCATTCACTATGTGAAAAACGGCGAACGTGCGGCGATGACTGAAAAAAGCCTTTTGTCGGTCGATTCGAACTTCCTGCAATTTTT
>JABDHD010000111.1 GCA_013285685.1 Bacteroidota bacterium | reverse complement strand
AACTCTCTCGCGTTGTGCAAAAGAAGAGCCTGCCTGCCAAGCGCTATGGCTATACCCAAAGGGCCAGCATTGACGGCCAGGTGGTTTACGTACGCACCGGCGAGTACGAAGACGGCACCCTGGGAGAAATTTTTGTAGATATGCACAAAGAGGGCGCAACCTTTCGCTCGTTGATGAACTGCTTTGCCATCGCGGTGTCGGTGGGATTGCAATATGGCGTGCCGCTGGAAGAATATGTAGAGAAATTTACTTTCACCCGTTTCGAACCGGCCGGGATGGTGGTTGGCCACGCCAATATTAAAAGTGCGACAAGCATCATCGATTATATTTTCCGCATGCTGGGCTACGAGTACCAAAACCGTACCGACCTGGTGCATGTAATTACCGAACAAAATGCAGTTACCGGCAACCCGATGATGCCTGATGAGGATGTTAACATTGATGAGACGAATGTGTATCAACCGGTTAAATCAGTAGCAGTTGAAAGTGGCAGTAGCAGTATGAAGAAGCAGTACGGTGTTGATTTGAGCATGGGTGTGCAAAGCGACGCGCCGGCATGTAACGTATGCGGGCATACTACCCTGCGCTCGGGTACTTGTTATAAGTGTTTGAACTGCGGGAATTCGATGGGATGCAGTTGAAGAAGCGGAAGGCTTAAAGCAGAAAGCGAAAAGCTTTTTGCAGCGGCGGTTAACTTATTAAAGCTGGAGGACGGACGATTGACGGGATAAAGCTTTATGCTTTGGTCTTTTAGCTTTAAGCTCAAAAAGGTGTTTTGTGTTCAGTTTTATAGTTTAATTTTAGTGGAGCCCCGGAATGGTTAACCGGGGCTTTTTTGACCGCTGATTTTTGACCGCTGATTTAGTTGATTTTTGTGATTACATTGATTAGAGCAGAGGAATTAATGCGCCAGGTAAAACTTAGTCCAAAAATCGGTTGATTTAGCTAATTCGCTCTGGTTGCCGCTGTTGGATTTTTCCTCTTTCACATCTGACTTGGTCGACAGCGGCTGCGATAACTTGCAACCGTCGCGGTAGAGCGCATTGGCTTTCAAGCCAAGCCGCCAGGATAGCTCGTAGCAATCTTTTATCTCATCCACCTTAGCCTCATTAGGCAGGTTGATCGTTTTGGATATGGCGCCCGATAAAAACGGCTGTGCTGCGGCCATCATTTTAATGTGCCCGTGCGAGTGGATATACCGCTCGCCTTTTGCGCCGCATTTGTTGGCGCAGTCAAATATGGGGTAATGCTCCTGTTTCAGGTAGGGGGCGCCCTCAATCGTCATCGTGCCGCAGATGAATTCATTGGCATCGGCTATCTGTTTGCTGGTAAAGCCCAGCGCACGCAAAACGTTAAAATCGGGCGAATTATATTGCTCAGGCGTAAAGCCAAGCCGTTTCAGGCAATCCTCGCCCATGCTCCACACATTAAAGGCAAAACCGATCTCGAAAGCCGAAACGATGCCTTTGTCCAGCTTTTCCAATTCGTTATCCGTAAGGCCTTTCGCTTTAAGTGTTTCGAAGTTTATAAAAGGCGCCCCCTTTAAAGTGGCGGCGCCTTTAGCGTAGTTTATAATGGTTGTGACTTCATGTTCGGCATAGCCCAGGTTACTAAGCGCTTCGGGCACGGCCTGGTTGATGATCTTAAAATAACCGCCCCCGGATAACTTTTTAAATTTAACCAGCGCAAAATCGGGTTCGATGCCGGTGGTGTCGCAATCCATCACCAGGCCGATAGTGCCGGTTGGAGCGATAACGGTTGTTTGCGCGTTGCGATAGCCATATTTTTCGCCCATTTCAACAGCTTTATCCCAGGCATTGCAGGCCGCTGACAGCAGGTAGTCGGGGCATTGCATCTGGTCGATGCCCGGTGGGTGTATTTCCAACCCGTCGAAATTATCGGTGGAGTTATAGGCCGCATAGCGATGATTTTTCATCACCCGCAGCATGTGCTGTTTGTTTTCGTCGAATTTGCGGAAAGTGCCCAGTTCGCGGGCCATCTCTGCGGAAGTTGCGTAAGCCGTTCCGGTCATGACGGCGGTAATGGCTGCTGCAATAGCCCGTGCTTTTTTACTGTCGTAAGGGATGCCGTTCACCATCAGGGCCGAACCAAGGTTAGCAAAACCTAATCCAAGCGTTCGGTAATCGTAGGATAGCTGCGCCACTTCTTTGGATGGGAACTGCGCCATCAATACCGATATTTCCAGCACGATGGTCCATATCCGGCAGGTATGTTCAAAGCCTTTTACATCAAATGCGCGGGTTTTTTTATCAAAAAAATGCGCCAGGTTAACTGATGCCAGGTTGCAGGCCGTATTATCCAGAAACATGTATTCCGAGCAGGGGTTTGATGCATTGATCCGCCCGCCTTCGGGGCAGGTATGCCACTCGTTAATAGTCGTATCAAACTGTACGCCGGGATCGGCACAAGCCCAGGCGGCAAAAGCGATATCGTCCCAAAGTTTTTGTGCAGGGATGGACTTAACTGCCTTTCCGCTAATGCGGCTCGTAAGTTCCCATGGAGCGTCGTTCTTTAATGCTTTGAAAAAGGTATTTGGTATGCGGACGGAATTATTGGAATTCTGACCGGATACCGTGCGATAAGCTTCGCCCTCATAATCGGATGAATAGCCGGCGGCAATTAAAGCGGCCACTTTCTTTTCCTCTTCTACCTTCCAGTTTACAAAGCTTTCTATTTCGGGGTGGTCCAGGTCAAGGCAAACCATTTTGGCCGCACGGCGGGTAGTGCCGCCTGATTTAATGGCCCCTGCCGCACGGTCGCCGATCTTCAGGAACGACATCAGGCCGGAAGAATACCCACCGCCGGCAAGCTTTTCATTGTCGCCGCGGATTTTTGAGTAGTTTGTTCCCACACCCGATCCATATTTAAATATCCTGGCCTCGCGTACCCACAGGTCCATAATGCCGCCCTCGTTCACCAGGTCGTCATCAACCGATAAAATAAAGCAGGCATGCGGCTGAGGCCGTTCATAAGCCGAGGTTGATTTTTCAAGTTTTTCAGTTTTGGGGTCGACGAAATAATGCCCCTGCGGTTTGCCGGTAATTCCGTATGAAGTATGCAACCCGGTATTAAACCATTGCGGCGAGTTTGGCGCAGCCAGCTGACCGGTGATGGTATAAACAATTTCGTCGTAAAAAATATCCGCATCTTTTGCTGTCGCGAAATAGCCGTAACGCGTGCCCCAGTCTTTCCAGCAATTGGCCATGCGGTGGGCAACTTGTTTTATGCTTTTCTCCGACCCCGTTGAACCATCCGGCTGCGGTACACCCGCTTTGCGGAAATATTTTTGGGCCAGGATGTCCGTTGCAACTTGCGACCAGGTCGACGGGACCTCCACATCGTTCATCTCAAATACCGCATCCCCAGATGGATTACGAATAACCGATGACCTGGTGTCGTATTTAAACAGGTCGAATACGTTGATGTTGTCTTTGGTAAAGTATCTTTCAACTTTTAAGCCGCGCTGTTTTTTAGGGGCTGTTTTTTTGTAGATGTTGTCTTCCATGCGCGTATCGTACTATAAATTAAGAACTGATAAAAAAACTAAAAAGGGGTTTTACTCAAATTTATCAGTCCCAAAAACGGAAAACTATTCAGAGTTTTCCACACCCTGTGGGTAAGATGCCCCTGCGCAGTGTTGGAAGGTTAAAACATTTAATTTACAATGTGTTAATGTTGTGGAAATCTTATTTTTGGGATTTCACCGATTGTGGTGTGATTTCACCGATTGCAGCTGATTGGACAAATCGGAATGGGAATGATTGCTATCTTCGTATGTTGTCGCCCGCTGTCCGAAGGCAGAGACTTCGGACAGCGGTAAATAAGTGTGTTTGTAATTATTTAACATCTTTACGTTGTTTTCTGTTTAGTGAAAAAAGAGATGCCGACAATTAATGCTCGTCAAAATGGGGCAAATGGAATAATAAGTTTGCCAAGAAATTATTTAAATATAATTTAAAGATATTTTCGGAATGAATAGAAAAATAATAATTGTTATTGTCTTTTGGATTATCTTATATTTTATCATCTTTCAACTTATTCCTTACTATAACAACAAGTATGCCGGATGCTCCTTGCACAAAGAGGTATACACCCAGTTTATTAATTCTACTATAACAAGGAAGTTTATTGATTCCAATGAGCACGCAAACCCGACAATAAGTTATAATAAGGAGGATGGGACAGAGCAGTCCATGGTTTTGTATGGCGAATTTGACGGAATGTTTGATTATATTAGTGTCGGGGACTCAATACTTAAAAAGAAAAACTCACTTTTTTATATTATTAAATCGAAAGTAACCAGAAAAGACAGCATTTTCAAGTTCGATTCTGTTTGTAAAGACAGTATTAAGAAACAAAAATAGGAAAACTTGATGTATAAATATACTATTTGCTTTTACAATTCCGTAACAGTGAATTTTTATTTACTTGCTCCTTAATCATTGCAACGATTTTTATAGAACTGGGGTACATTGGTCCGAAGTAATGTCAGTCTGCTTTCCATCCCAGTTCTTGGCTCTTGGTTCCTGGCTCCTGGCTCTGAATAGTGATTAAACCCGACGGCACATTTTTTGTCATACAATACAGATTGACAAAACAAATAAGGATATGGAAACGATAAGAATTTGGTGGGACTATTATTTTGCCAACGCTGATAAGTTGTTCCGGAAGGTTTGCGAAGCGGAGGTGTATTAGGCTGTTGTAATGTTGAAAAGTTGTAATGTTGAAAGGTTATGGTATCGTAAAAAACTTTACAACATTACAACTTTTCAACGTTCCAACAATTACTCAACCACCGTTACCTTCAGCATATTGGTTTTACCTTTTTTATCGATGGGGATAGATGCCGTGTTGATCACCACATCGCCTTCGGCTACCAGGCCTTCTGCCTTTAATATATTATTTACATCGGCTATGGTGCTGTCGGTGCTTTCCAGCTTGTCGTAATAAAAGGTTCTTACGCCCCAAAGCAGGCTCAGGGCATTTAAAAGATGTTTGTTTGAGGTAAAAATAAAGGTACCGGCCTTTGGGCGGTAGCTCGAAATTTCGAAAGCGGTATAGCCTGAGCTGGTCATGGAAACGATCCCGACGGCGTTCGTGTGTTCGGCAAGGTATACGGCTGAACCGCAAACAGCGTCAATCAGGTATTCCGGGGAATTAATATCGGTGTTTTGCACCTTGTTGGCATTGTATGAATATCCCAATTGTTCCACATTCCGTACAATTTTTGCCATAGTCTCGATAACGATCACGGGGAATTCGCCAACCGATGTTTCGCCGCTCAGCATCACGGCATCGGCGCCGTCGAGCACCGAGTTGGCCACGTCGTTCACTTCGGCGCGGGTTGGGCGCG
Source organism: Bacteroidota bacterium (assembly GCA_013285685.1). Classification (GTDB taxonomy): domain Bacteria; phylum Bacteroidota; class Bacteroidia; order Sphingobacteriales; family Sphingobacteriaceae; genus Mucilaginibacter. The sequence goes on along the minus strand of JABDHD010000111.1, from coordinate 9,114 downwards.
GGGTAGTGATCATCGACTCGAGCATCTGCGTTGCCACAATAACCGGCTTCGAAGCGTCGCGGCCTTTGCGGGCAATCATCTTTTGCAGCAAGGGCACTTCTTCCAAAGGCATTTCAACGCCCAGGTCGCCACGGGCAACCATTAAGCCATCGGTAGCAGCCACAATTGCATCGATGTTGTCAATAGCCTCGGGCTTTTCTATTTTGGCTATCACCTTAGCAGTTTTTCCGCTGGCAGCGATGATCTCTTTCAGTTCCAGAATATCTTCGCCTGTACGCACAAACGAAAGACCTATCCAATCCAAATCCCACTCCAGCGCATACTGCAGGTTTTCTTTGTCCTCGGCGGTTAAGCTCGGTATGGAAACTTTGGTATTGGGCAGGTTAACACCTTTACGGGAGGTTAGTATCCCGCCGTGCACTATTTCACAAACGACGGTATCCACCCGGTTGGTCTCGATAACGCGCATTTGTATTTTTCCGTCGTCCAGCAAAATAATTTCGTCGGGCTGCACATCCTGCGGGAAAGTTTCATAAGTAATGTATATCTGGTTATCGTCGCCGATAAGCTCATGCGTGGTAATATTAATGCGGGTGCCGTTAACCAGGTGAATGCCGCCATCCTTTACCAGGCCAATACGGATCTTGGGGCCCTGTAAGTCGGCCAGGATGCCCACATTGGTGTTTAACTCTGCGTTGATCTCGCGAATGGTATCGATCACTGCCTTATGGTCCTGTACTTTCCCGTGCGAAAAATTTAAGCGGCAAATATTCACGCCGGCCTTTATCATGGCCGTCAGCACATCCTTTTTGGCCGATGCGGGGCCCATTGTGGCAACAATCTTGGTATGATTAAACTGTAATTTCATATTTTCGGGTTAAAACAGGCTTATATAGTGTATTGATAACACTTAAATTTCGGCGCTAAAATAAAAGATTTTCCCGTGATTTTACTTTTTTGGGGTCAATCTTTATGGCGGTAACAACTTCGGGTATCTTATTTAATGACGAAATGAGGCTATCCAACTCATTTTCATCGATGTAATTTTTTATCATCAAAAAATAATCGGCCTTTTTCATTTCGGGCACCAGGTAGCCCTCAGTGCCCTTATTGGCAATAAAATAAGTATCAATCCCATTTTCGCCGCTGTTAAAATGGTATATCGAGAACTGGATGGGCACTTCTCCGGGACGTACCTCCACCGAAAGATCGGGCGCTTTTGTGAAATTAAAATGCAAAAACTTGTTGATAAGATAACAAATGCGGTAATCTTTTAACGATGTGGTAACAGCGATCAGGACAAAATCAAGATCGATCTCAAACTTTAAAAATTTCCTGTTCAAAATCATTATTTTTGTCGGCTGCTAAATTACGAATCGAAACTCTTTCAATAAAATATTGTTGCAGATAAGGCAAAAGTTTTTAGATTTGATATTTGTCAGAATTTATCTTTCTTTGCACAAATTTTTTATTAATCATTAAAACATAAAGACTATGTCTGATATCGCTTCAAGAGTAAAAGCTATTATCGTAGAAAAATTAGGTGTTGACGAATCTGAAGTTACACCTGAGGCAAGCTTCACCAATGATCTTGGTGCCGACTCTTTGGATACTGTGGAATTAATCATGGAGTTTGAAAAAGAATTTAACGTAGCTATTCCTGACGACCAGGCTGAAACCATCGGCACTGTTGGACAAGCAGTTGCTTACCTGGAAAAAAACGTTAAATAAAACTCCCCCATCTATTTTAAATGGAGTTTAAGAGAGTTGTAGTAAGCGGTCTTGGAGCACTTACTCCGATTGGCAACACCGTTCCTGAATATTGGGACGCGTTGGTCAGGGGAGTGAGCGGGGCAGCCTTGATAAAGAGTTTTGATACCGAAAAGTTCAAGACAAAATTTGCGTGCGAAGTAAAGGGCTTTGATGCGGATGGCTTTTTAGGAAGGAAGGACGCCCGGAAGCTCGACCCGTTTGTTCAGTATGCTTTATTCTCGACGGAAGAAGCGGTAAAAGATGCAGGGTTAGATTTTAGCCAGCTGGATACCAGCCGTATCGGCGTTATCTGGGGTTCGGGCATCGGCGGCCTAAAGACATTTTTGGACGAGGTGGTGAATTTTGCCAAAGGCGACGGCTCACCTCGTTTCAACCCTTTCTTTATCCCCAAAATGATCGCTGATATTGCGCCCGGCCATATCTCCATCAAATACGGCTTGCGCGGCCCAAACTTTTCAACGGTTTCGGCCTGCGCCTCGTCCAACAACTCCCTCATCGATTCTTTTAATTATATCCGGCTGGGTAAAGCGAATATGTTTATCAGCGGTGGATCGGAAGCCATTATTAACGAAGCCGGCATCGGCGGGTTTAATGCCATGCATGCCCTGTCCACCCGTAATGATGATCCCGCAACAGCATCCCGCCCGTTCGATCTTGACCGCGACGGTTTTGTTGCCGGAGAAGGCGCAGGGACGATCATATTGGAAGAACTGGAACATGCCAAAAGGCGCGGAGCGAAGATATATGCTGAAATGGTTGGCGGCGGCATGAGCGCCGATGCTTACCATATGACTGCGCCGCACCCCGAGGGCCTCGGCGCCGCGCTGGTTATGCGTGCTGCCCTGGAGGACGCCGGTATGACCACCGCAGACATTGACTATGTGAATGTGCATGGAACTTCAACACCCATCGGCGACCCGCAGGAAGTGAAAGCCATCCGCGATGTATTTGGCGACGATATCTATCGCATCAACATCAGTTCGACCAAATCCATGACGGGCCACTTGCTTGGCGCGGCGGGTGCGGTTGAGGCCATAGCTGCGATAATGGCGGTGAGGACGGGCCTGATACCCCCCACTATCAACCACTTTACCGACGATCCCGCCTTCGACCCTAAGATCAATTTCACTTTTAATAAGGCCCAAAAGCGCGAAGTGCGGGTGGCCCAGAGCAATGGATTTGGTTTCGGCGGACACAATGCCTCCGTGATATTTAAAAAGTACGAAGAATAATTAAACTGGATGCCTATAAGTCGTTTTTACAAGCTTTACATATCCCCAAACAGAAAGTACGTCAAAATCCTTAAGAATTTACTGGGCTTTGTTCCGGGTAATATTTCTTTATACCGCATGGCATTTCGCCATAAATCGGTTGCACAAAGCGTAAAAAAAGGCGTAAAAAACAGTAACGAGCGTTTGGAGTTTTTGGGAGATGCTGTTTTAGGCAGCGTAGTGGCCGAAGTACTTTTTAAACTTTACCCCTACGAGGATGAAGGTTTCCTTACCGAACTCCGCTCCAAGATAGTAAGCCGGAATAATCTTAACGCACTTGCCCGCAAACTTGGCTTTGATAAGCTGATTGAATTTGATAACCGCATGCTGAATTCATCCCGCCAGGGCTCCCTGCTTGGCGATGCCTTCGAAGCGCTGGTTGGCGCCATTTATTTAGACAAAGGCTACGATTTTACCCGGCATTTCCTGGTGAACCATATCATCAAATCGCACGTCGACATACACACCCTTGAGCAAACCGAAACCAACTTTAAAAGCAAACTCATTGAGTGGTGCCAGCGCCACAGCAAGGATATTGCCTTTGACCTGGTAGGCAACGAGGATGGTGAAAACACCAAATTATTCACCGTGCAGGCTATTATCGACGGCGAAGTGATGGGGCTTGGCAAGGAGTTTAATAAGAAAAACGCAGAGAAACTGGCTGCGGAGAAAGCGTGCGAGTTGCTGGGGATTTGATTGATTTCGGATTTCGGAATTTCAATTTCGGAATTATTGTTCCTGCTTTTCCCGTCGCCGCAGGGTCTCTCGCAGAGGACCCTGCGGTCCGTGCTCATCGAACCCGCAACAGCCGAATTCCGTTATGCTCCTGACAATTTGTAGACCCTTTACACGCGGCGCAGGGTCCTCTGCGAGAGACCCTGCGGGGACAAAATGCTGGGGATTTGATTTCGGATTTCGGAATTTCGATTTCGGAATTATTGTTCCTGCTTTTCCCGTCGCCGCAGGGTCTCTCGCAGAGGACCCTGCGGTCCGTGCTTATCGAACCCGCAACAGCCGAATTCCGTTATGCTCCTGACAATTTGTAGACCCTTTACACGAGGCGCAGGGTCCTCTGCGAGGACAAAAATGATAAATTTCGAAGCAATTCGACCTTCACTATTCGAAATTATTCTTTTATCGATCAATCAGTTATCGATTCCTCCTTCAGCCGGCTTTGGGGCCGGTGGCAGGGCAGGCAGCGGCGGAGTTGTCAGATCATGACCTGTTAGCCTTTTCTTGTTTGCCTCGTAGTAATCGTACCGTTTCTTTACTTCGCGCGCCAGGTCGTAGTCGCTCCAAACCTTTATGTCGTCGTAGCTGGGCGTATAATATTGCATAAAATGGGTGGCTTCGGTGTCTGACGCGGCGGTAACCCGTTTTATAAAAGCCACGTTGTATCTGCGGTCGATGGCGGCAGCTTCCTGCTCGTTTTTGGAGTAGGCGGCAAAACGGCGCGCCCGGGCAGGGTCGGTGCCAATCAGGTTGTAAATTCCGGTTAAAGGCGAGGTGAGAAACTCGAAAACCGGCAGCGACTTACCATCGTTAAATATACCGTCTTTCCGATAGCCGTTCATCACACTATTCAATGCCTGTTCGGTCGATTGCCCCTGGACGGTAACCGTGCCCAGGTGTATAACCGGTTGCAGGTACACAGCCAGCCCGTTACCGTTTAATACCACTATCTTTTGATCGGTATATTCATCTTTTTTAAAAAGCAGGGTATCGCCAGTCTGCGCCCTTATGGTAAAAGCGCCCAGCTCATCACTCATCATCAGGTCGCCGCTGTGCAGGTTTTTGATAAGCACCTGCGCCACACGGTCGGTGGTCTCTTTTCTCGCTGTAACGCCACGAATGGTCATTACCTGCTGCGCCGATGCGATTTGCATCAGTAACAAGGTGGCTGTCAACAGGAAAAGACATTTTATGCGCATGCTAAAAAGTAGAACGGTAAAATTACGGCGAATATTTGAGGGGAAGTGTGAAAAAATGTTAAAGGAGCCCGGAAGTCCGGAAAGTCAGAAAAGTCCGAAAGAAGGAACTTTGGCAAAATGACATTCAATCGGTGCAATCATCCCGATAGCTATCGGGACAAAATCGATGTAATCAGTGATATAAAATCCGAAAGAAGGAATGGCCTCCCCTGACTAAATTTTATATATCATGTTGCTTATCTATGTTTGTAACTAAATATTACTTTCAGCTGTCTTAGTAAAAACTCACCGCCTATATTATGAAATTTACTTACCTAATTTTATCCGGCCTGCTCACAGGCCTGTTTTTACAAACAAACGCCCAATCGCTTTATATGCCGCGCGAAATAAAAGCGGCTTACAAAAACGGTACCCGCTCACCCGACGGCAAGCCCGGGCCAAATTACTGGCAAAATGGCGGCCGGTACAATATTTCGGTTACCGTACGCCCGCCGGAAAGGGAAGTGAAAGGTACCGAGCAAATCGCTTATTTTAATAACAGCCCCGACACGCTGAAGCACCTGAATTTTAAGGTGATGATGAACATCCACAAACCCGGCGCCGCCCGTTTTTTTGGCACCGGCAGGGATTACCTGGACGATGGCGTAACCGTGGAGTCGATAACCATAAACGGCGAACAGTACAAATGGGACAATGAATCGCCCAGTACCAACCAGTTCCTTAAGCTTAACAAGCCCCTGGCGCCGCACGACTCGGTAAAGGTGGAGATCACCTGGCATTATAACCTGGTTACCGGCCATGGCCGCGAAGGCATTATCGACACTACCAGTTTTTACCTGGCCTATTTTTATCCGCGCGTTGCGGTGTTTGATGACTATAAAGGATGGGATACCGACGAGTTTATGGAAGCCCTGGAATTTTATAACGACTTTAACGATTATACGCTGAGTGTTACCGTTCCCAAAAACTTTATTGTTTGGGCCACAGGTGTACTACAAAATCCTAAAGATGTGCTGCAAAAAGAGTATCAAAAGCGATTGGAGAAATCGATGACAAGCGATTCGACCATCCATATCGCGACAGCGGAGGACCTTGCCGGCAAAAAAATAACCGCCCAAAATGACGTGAATACCTGGACATGGAAAGCCGGGCACATCACCGATATGGCTGTGGGCATCAGCGACAGTTATGATTGGGATGCCGCCAGCGCGGTAGTGGACGATGCCACCGGCCGCAGGGCAAGCATGCAGGCTGCTTTTGCGGATAAAGACGCTGATTTTCATCATGCAGTGCAATACGGCCGTTATGCGTTAAGCTGGCTATCGCATAACTGGCCCGGCGTTTCCTATCCGTTCCCAAAGATGACTGCATTTGAAGGTTTTGCAGATATGGAATACCCGATGATGGTTAACGACAGCCACCAGGATGACCTCCACTTTGCCGAGTTTGTGCAGGACCACGAGATAGCGCATACCTTTTTTCCTTTCTACATGGGCATTAACGAAACCCGCTACGGCTTTATGGACGAAGGTTGGGCCACTACCTTTGAGCGGCTGATAGGCGCCAGCGAGATAGGACAGGAAAAGGCCGACGGCTTTTATAAGCAGTTCAGGGTTGACGGCTGGATACATGACCCTGCTACAGGTGAAGACCTGCCGATTATTACGCCAGGTACCGAGCTGCGGGACGGGCTGGGCAATAACGAATACGGCAAACCATCCCTGAGTTATTTTGCGCTGAAAGACATGCTGGGCGACGACCTGTTTAAAAAAGCGCTGCATACCTACATGGACAACTGGCATGGCAAGCACCCTATCCCGTGGGATTATTTTAACTCCATGAGCGCCGGCTCCGGGCATAACCTTAACTGGTTTTTTAATAACTGGTTTTTTACCAATAACTATAGCGACCTTGCATTAACTAATATTGAAAAGGCTGCCGATGGCTATAAAGTATCGATCGATAACATCGGTGGCTTTGCCATTCCGTTTGATATCGTGGTAACTTATGTTGACGGTAGTACCGAAAGCTTTCACCAAACACCCGGTGTTTGGGAGCAGAATCAAAAAGCTGTTGCCATCAACATCAAAGCAGGTAAAACCATCAAATCAGCAAAGCTGGACAACGGCGTATTTATGGATGCGGACGAAAGCAATAATAGCTGGACGGCGAAGTAAGTCCTAAGTCAAAAGTCTTAAGTCGAAAGTCAGGAAAACGCCGAACTGACTTAGGACTTTTGACTTTCGACTTGACACTACGGATGTTTATTGCTGATTTTCGCACCATCTTCCATTTCCAGGTCCATCTGGTCGTCAAACAGGAAACGATAGAACACCCAGTCGCTATGCGGCCTGTAAAATATAAAAGTAAACCTAACCGGTTGTATATCGTGTTTTACCAGGTAACTGTATAAAATCAGGCTCGGCGATGCCGTTTTTTGCACGATAAGTTCATGGCCTGCATACGCGCCAAGCGACAGACGCATCGAATCCAGTTTGGCTTTTAACTGGGCAATGCCCGCCGGATTAGAGAAATACTTGTTGGTGCCGAAAAGATAGTCGACAGCGCTGTCGGCACTGGTTTTATATTTTTTAAAGAAGCCGTCGATAATGCCGGCCGCGCTTTGAAAAGCTGCCGGTTTTACGACCGCCAGCTTTGCCACCAATGTTTTTGCACCGGGTTTCGCGGCAGGTTTTGAAGCTTTTGTTGTGTCCTGCGCCTGGCAATAAAGCGCAAAACCGCAAAAAGAGATCAGTAAAAAGAAAGTTTTGAGACGAAGGAAAGCGTTGAGTTTCATAGATAATGCTGTTAAAAACTCCAAAGTAAATAAAAAAGCCTGTTGGTATTACCAAAGGCTCTTAAATATTTATATAGTTGAATAGTTGATTGAGTTGGATTAAGTTGATTAAGTTAGGAATTGCTGTTCAACTTAATCAACTCACTCAACCACTCACTTAATCAACTTACTTAGCCACATACATCACTTCCTTAACCGCCTTGATCACTCTTTCGGGGTTTGGAAGATATTCCTGTATCAGGGTTGGGGCGTACGGCAGGGGAACGTCGCCGCCCATGATGCGCAATACCGGTGCGTCGAGATAGTCGAACGCATCTTTTTGCACTTTAAAGGCAACTTCGGTGGCTATAGAGCCTAAGGGCCAGCTTTCTTCAACTATGACCAGCCGGTTAGTTTTTTTAACAGAACCGATCACCGTATCATAATCTATCGGGCGCACCGTGCGCAAATCAATTACTTCGGCATGGATGCCTTCTTTCTCCAGTTCGGCGGCAGCAGCATTAACCACTTTCATGATCTTGCCGAAGCCAACCAGCGTAACATCGCTGCCTTCTTTGGTGATATGCGCTTTTCCCAGCGGGATATAATAAGTTTCTTCAGGCACTTCGCCTTTGTCGCCATACATCAATTCCGATTCCATAAAGATAACCGGGTCGGGATCGATGATACACGATTTTAGCAAACCTTTGGCATCATAAGGATTCGAGGGCACCACCACCTTTAAGCCCGGGCAGTTGGCATACCAGCTCTCAAAGCACTGGCTGTGCTGCGAGCTCAACATCCCGGCATTGCCGGTTGGGCCGCGGAAAACGATAGGCACCGAAAACTGGCCGCCGCTCATCGACATGATCTTGGCCGCGCCGTTGATGATCTGGTCGATAGCCACCAGCGAGAAGTTAAAGGTCATGAACTCGATAATCGGGCGCAGGCCGTTCATGGCCGAGCCGATGCCAATACCGGCAAAACCACCTTCAGAGATGGGCGTATCGATCACCCTTTCGGCGCCGAATTCGTCAAGCATGCCCTGGCTAACTTTATAAGCGCCATTATATTCGGCAACTTCTTCGCCCATTAGGTATATTTTATCATCCTTACGCATCTCCTCGACCATTGCTTCGCGAAGCGCCTCCCTGAACTGTATTTCTCTCATTGTTTTGCTCGTGTGCTTTTTTGCGACGCAAATATAAACATTGATGTTTGATTTGCAATTGTGAGGTGGTTACACCAAAAAGGGATTCGCATTTTAATATTTGGCGAAAATTAACCACAAAGAACACTAAGGGTACACAGAGGCCACAAAGTCTAAACGTGGCTATTCCTTCCTTTTGCTTTTAAAGTAAAT
>JABDHD010000110.1:13509-14491 GCA_013285685.1 Bacteroidota bacterium | reverse complement strand
GGTTATTGGGGCGAGCGGAATAAGCGGCTTTTCGCAGCTTGAACTGGATAAAAAACTGGCCGGGAAAGAAGTGAAGGTATCGCCTTACATCAGCGACGTTGCCGAGGGCATATCGGGCAGCACCACTCCGCGCGATTTTGAAACGGCTATGCAACTGGTTTACCTGTATTTTACCAAACCGCGGAAAGATCCGGATATCTGGCAGTCGATTGTCAGTCAAACCAAATCCGTTTTGTCAACCCGGAGCCTCGACCCGTCGAGTATTTTTAGCGATACCATATCGGCTACGCTGAGCAATCATAACTTCAGGGGCATGGTGGTAACCCCCGACAAGCTTAGCGCCGCGAGCCTCGACAAAGCCTTTGCTTTTTACCAGGACCGGTTTGCTGACGCGAGCGGGTTTGTATTTAACGTTGTGGGCAACTGCGACGCAAAAACGTTAACGCCATACCTCGAGGCATATTTGGGCAGCCTGCCGTCAACCAACAGTAAAACTACTTATAAAAACCTGGGCATCAATCCGCCCGCAGGGCAAATCAACAAAACGGTGTATAAAGGCATCGGCGATAAAAGTATCGTTCAGCTGGTTTTCGACGGGCCATTCGATTATAACGAGGACAACAACGTGCAAATGGATGCGCTGGAATCGATATTGCAGATCAAGCTGAACGAGCGGCTGCGCGAAAAGGATGGCAAAGTTTATTCGCCCGGTGTTAAGGCCGACTACAAGAAAGTTCCCGAAGGCCGTTACAGCATGTCGATCTATTTTGAATGCGCCCCTGCAAATGTGGATACCCTGATTGCCAATACCATGGATGAGATTAATAAGATCAAACAAAATGGAGCCACTGCGCAGGACATTGAAAAATTTGCAGTTACCGAAGCACGCTCAACGCAGGTGCAGTTGAAACAAAACATTTTCTGGGCCGGCTATCTCGGTTCAACCTCGCAAAACCAGGAAGACCCCGATGCCATCCTGCAC
>JABDHD010000110.1:0-13499 GCA_013285685.1 Bacteroidota bacterium | reverse complement strand
ATCCTGCACCATGTGGGTGATTTGGATAAAGTGACTGCACAAAGCACCAGGGATGCCGCCAATAAATATTTAAGCGGCGCCAACCTGATTAAATTTATTTTGCTGCCGGAGAAGAAATAAATAAAATGTTAGCGTAAAAGCTGAGAGCAAACGGCGATGCATGGGGACTGCATTGCCGTTTTCATTTCACAATTAACACCCACCCGCTTAGCTTCGGTTGCCTGTCTTTCAGGTCGATGATGTAATAATAAGTACCTGTGGGCAGTGCTTGCCCGTTCTTGGTTCCATCCCATGGCCTGGCATAACCGGCGCTTTGAAAAACCTGCCGGCCATAGCGATCAAACACCTGGGTAATGCTTTCGGGGTAGGTGTTTAGCTCCTTAATATCCCAATAATCGTTTATTCCGTCGCCGTTTGGCGAAAACGCATTGGGTATGGTCACTTTTTTATATAACCGTACATAAACGCTGCTGGTGGAAGTGCCGCAGGTTTGCGACACTACTGTTAGCGTATAGGTGATATTATCGGTAGGCGTGGTAGTTGGCGTAACCGAATTGGGATCGTCCAAAAAAGTAGCGGGCGTCCAGTAATAGTTGGTGATGTTGTCCCCCTTAATACTGCCGTTCAGCTTTGCCGACTGCCCCTCATACAAAAAAATCCCGTTACCGGCGTTAGCCACCGGGTTTTGATTCACCGTGACGGTAACCGACTTGCTGCTGTCAACACAGCCGCCATTACTAATATGAGCGGTGTAAGTGGTGGTTTGCAGCGGCGTGGCCGTAGGGTTAGCCAGTGTGTCGTTGTCCAGCCCGGTTGCAGGTGTCCAGCGATAGTACAGCCCGCCAGTGGCGCTTAATTGGGTGCTTTCGCCGGCGCAAATAGTCGCATTGCCGCTGATGCCGGGTACAAGCTTGGGCACCACGGCAACGTTTGCCTGCACAGGCGCCGCAGTACAGCCGCTATCCGAAACGGCGACCACCGTATAAGTACCCGAATTTACGGGGGAAACATTATTGATCACCAACGGATTTTGCGAAGTCGGCGCCATGCCGGGGCCCGTCCAGGTATAGGTTGCGCCGCCGGATGCTGTGAGTACCAATTGCTCGCCTTCGCACACTTTTTGATCGGCAAACGGCGGCACGACAGGTGTGGGATTTACATACACCGACAGGGGCGGCGAATAAACCCGGCAGGCCGCGTCGGTAATAGCAGACCCGTTTGAAACGCCGAGCCGGTACTGATAAACATTCGGCGCAGCATTCGTAAACGGCACGACAAGCGCATCGGTAGTTGCGCCGGGAATATCTTTCCAGGGGCTTGTGCTGGTACTGGCCTGCCATTGCAATACCGGCGTGCCGTCGCTGATCACCTCCGCCTTTAGCGTGTAAGTTGCGCTGGCGCCCTGGCACAGGCTTTGGTTTTTTGGGCCGCCGATGGATGAAAAGCCCTCCTCGATGATCGGGCCGCAGGCCCGGAAAGTGACGTCGTCCATAATAAAATCATTGCCATTGCCACCAGGCGCATTGTTCGTCATAATCACGCTTACATCGCTCACATTGGCCGGCGTGGTAAAATAAACGCTGTATTTTATCCAGTTAGGCTTTTGCAGCTCCTGGTTTATCGGCGTTGGCTGGATGGTACCGGTAGTGTCGGTAGCTAAAATTTTGCCGGCTGAGGTTTGGATTGCAAAAATAATATTTGGCTGCGTGTAAGTGGCAGTAAGAGACTCCGGGATGCACAAATTTATTATCCAGGCAGAAAACTCGTAGGTGGTATTGGGACAAAGGCCCGTGGCTTGCTGGTAGAAAAAAACACTTGGCGCGTAGGATGCATTGATGATCATCATATAGCCATTTGGATTGCCGGTGTGGTCGTATGGGACATCGTACCAGGTTGCGGAGTGGCAATTGCCCGAGCCGGCCAGGCTGTTAGATATGGCGTACTGGCCGTCATTGGGGCAATTATTGGTGACATATTGCATATTGGTAATGCCGCTTAGCGGTGGGCCCGGGTTAGTGCCTGCACCAAAATCTACATTAATTACCGGGTCGCCAAGAGCGCCATTGCATTTGGAAGCTTGCCCATAACTCGTACTAACGGAAGCAATAAAAACCAGGAGAGAAAAAAACGAACGAAAAATTAACCGCATTAGTTTTAAACTGCCTTGAAAAAACCAGTGGATACTAAAAAAATAAACTTTTGCGGGGCTACTTACAGTACGGAAGCTAATATACAAAAATTACAGCGATAAAATTTATTATTTAATCAGCTGGTGCAATTCAAATTGTCGCATAGCCACCAAACGTTCCTTAGGGAACGTAAAGAATATTTTTTTACTTTCTACCTACCAGACGCCCCGATGGGGCGAAACTTCTGCAATCCTCGTCCCATAGGGACGGTTGGTGGGTAGATAAATTAAATATTGGTTTTAGCGTTCCATCGGAACGCCTGGTGGCTATGCGATAATTTGAATTGCACGCTAATCAGCTGACAATTGCCGCAGCCTTTCCTGCCGCGCAACTACTTCTCCCAAAATAAACAACTCATGCGCAAGCAGATCACCACTTGTTAAATTTATCCTTTGGTTAGATAATTAAGCTTCCGGCCCTGCCGCAGGCAGGCTGATATAAAACGTAGTACCGCGTCCGGAAGCGGTTTCAAACCAAACTTTCCCGCCCGCATTTTCGATGGAGTTTTTTACAAATGCCAGCCCGAGCCCGGTACCCGAGCTTTTGGTGGTAAAGTTTGGCTCGAATATTTTTTCGCGCAGGCCTTCGGGGATGCCTTCGCCATTGTCTTTTATGGTTAGCAGCATGCTTTTGGCGGTGATCAGGTAGTTTATTTCAATCACGCCGGGTTGGTTTGACGGGGTTGCTTCAATAGCGTTTTTCAGTAAGTTATTAAAACAGCGCAGCAGCTGATTGCGGTCGGCGCTGACGGTGAAGGGGTCATCCGGCGCCGTGTAGACAATCTTTATATTGTCCATTTCCTTAAATATCGTAACCGCCTGGCTAAGCACATCAAATATGTTGAGCCTGGTCATTTTTGTTTCGGGCATTTTTGCAAAGGCGGAAAATTCAGAGGCGATAGACGACAGGCTTTCAATCTGTTCTACAAACGATTTGCTGAACCGTTCGAACTTTTGATCGAATTTTGGGTCCTTATCCTTCCACGATTTATCGAGCAGCTGCAAACCAAGCTTTAAAGGTGTAAGCGGGTTCTTAATTTCATGTGCCACCTGTTTGGCCATCTCGCGCCAGGCATTTTCCCTTTCGGATTGCGCCAGCTTTTGCGCGCTGTTCTCCAGTTGGGCTATCATTTTATTGTACTCTTTTACCAGGGCGCCAATTTCATCATCCCGGTCCCATTTAATGGGTTCATTTTTTTTGCCGTAAACAGTTTTGCTCAGGCTATCCTGGATAAAACTTAATGGCGAAGTAATTTGCCGGGCGATAAATACAGCAAACAAGCCGATGGCCATAAAAACAATGGCGTAAACATTAAGCATTATATTGAGCAGGGAGCCGATGTGTTCTTTATAATCTGACTGATTTGAAAAGTAGGGCAGCTGCAGGTAAGCCACCGTCTCGCCGTTTGAGTTGCGCACCGGCATAAAAGCAGCTTTATAATCCAATAGGCCAATTTTTTCATCGTTTGCAAATTCGGATTTCTTCAGGCCCACCAGGTTAACATAAGCCCGGGCATTCATTCGTCGGGATTGCAAACCGAAATCGTATATTTTGGGCTGCGTGGTAACAACAGCTACGCCATGCAGATCGAACAAAGTAAGGTCGGCAGAATAATTGTCGGCAAAATCATCAAACCTAACCTGGTTTTCTTCCGGAGCATTGGTAAGATAACTGGCATACTGCCCGTTTTCCAGCGTGGTTACGATCTTGCTGATCTTGTCGCGAATGGCTTTGTTCTGCTGCGTATCATATTCGGTACTTATTGAAACGAACGTGATGATGCCGACAAGTATCAGCGTGGCCACCACGGCAAATACCATCGAGAATTGTATCCTGGTTTTATACAGCACCAGGTCGAGATTAATTTTAAAATTCCAGCTGATACGGTTGTTTTTTATGGTAAGTACTTTGATCCTTAACCACAGCCATCGCACCAAAATCACCAAAACACTAAAAACCATGAATACCACGAAAAAGAAAGTGCTGGAAGCGGTGATAAAAAACAGCGGGCTTTTCTCCTTACTTACCACAATCAGATTCCGGGCAGTCGGCATGTAAATCAAATGGCTGAAGGTATCGAACCGCTTGAACCATACATCGCCGTTATATTTTGTTGTTTTAAAAACATATTTCCGGAGTTCTCCCCTTAGCGCTGTATTCTCAAGGTTGTATGAATAGATGCCGCTTTGGTTCCAAAGCCGGTTGTCTATATAAAATGCATAAGAATAGCCGTCGGATTCATCGGTGTTGCTTGACTCGCCGTCAATCAGCAGCCCCGGGAATGAAGCCGTCGTTTGGATAGGTTTGGTTCGCAGCCTTATGACAATCGTGCCCAGTTTTTCATCATTTTGCATAATGGGCATAATGGCAAAGTATTCTAAAAAGCCGAAGGATTGATTTTCCCGGTAAAAATAACTGGAACCAGATACCTTGTTATAGGAACCATACAGCACCATATCCTTGAAAACACCCAGGTCATATCCTTTATCATTTGCCAGCGGCTGCTCTTTGCTCCCGAAAACATAAGCGTTAAACTCATATCGGGATAAGTAACCATTGAAATATAGCTTCTGCAGGCGGCTTATTATAAAATTACCGGTCCTTATACTGTCCTGAAAATGATTGTTGACGGAGGTATCATTAACAATTTGTTTTTCAATCCTTCTGAAAATGTCGTCCGCTATCGGGTCGTCCGGTACCTCGAGTTTTTTAATAAACTCCTTGCGCTTAAATTTTTCTTTTACTGACTGGTAGTAGTTGAGCCGGATTGCCGACATGAACGAGCACACTAAAATGATGACGGCAAGAGAAGCTGCATCCATAGCCCCGGCTGATCTGCGATAGGCATATTCACGGGTTAGCACTAAAACGCCCCAAAGTATATAAAATAGCGTGAACGTATAGTGCCATGAGTAGGCAACGGTAGCTAAAACAATAATTGAAACAAAGATGATTACCTTTTGCCGGTTAGGCACCGGCAATTTGACCGCAACGGTTAAAAAAACCTCAGATAATAGAAAAAAGATCAAAAAACCAAAGCACAACATCAGCACTCCCAACATGCTGAAATCAGAAAGATTGAGGATGTTGCTAACGTCAAAACTGATGCTTGAATGGACTACCAAACCGTAAAACATGTTTTGGAATGCAGTTGATATGGCAACGAGGGCTAAAGTACCCAGGGTAAAAACCAGGTAGCCGGTAAACCCTCCCGTCGGCCGTTTTAAGATTTTTTTCCGGTGGAAATATATAAAAATGACGAGCCAGGCGATCAACAGGATATTGATACAGAAATCGCCTAACGAAGGATTAACGGCGCCTGCCCGGTAAAGCTTTGGTGCAAATAGCTGTAGTTTCGAGGTAAAATCAGGCCAGTGAAAATAAAGATTAATAAACCTGGTTAATACGACAAACAGCCCCAGCACCAGGAAGGAAATAAGCGGATAACCCTTTCTGCAGATATAATTACAGATATTGGTTGTTAATATGCAAAGGCTTATCAGCGTTAATATCCAAACGGCGAGTTCCTCGTACAAATAGTACAGGTTTACTTCACCGGGCTTCAATTTAACAGAAAACAGGTAAGTATCATTAACACTGCGGATTTCCGCGACACTTTTGTCCGTAAAGTCGGCCATTTCAATGCCGTTATCTTTCAACAGGTCATTGGCAAACGTATTTCTGAGGAATTGATTCTGAAAGGCATATTCCAGCTTAACGGGGATAAAGAAAATGGCTGAAAAGTCCCCCTCCGTCTTCCGGACGGTCTCATAGTAACCATTGGGCTCCCTTACAAACGAAAAGCCGTCTTTAATCGATGCCGGGTCTTCCGGGATAATCTTTACCCCGCTCCAAAAGCTCAGGCGGCGATTTGTAAGGGTAATAAACCAAATGTTTTTATCAGTGGTAAACTTCTGGATATAGTTTAGTGCCCGGCCCGGGTTTTTAGCCAGTCCCTTCAGCTCATTAAATTTTCGCTCGTTGTAAACAACGTCAGTAATAAAGCTTTCTTTTTGATGAAGATTTTGACTTAGTGTCCGGGCTGTTTGCTCCAGGTTAGCTGCCGGGGTGTATGTTTTTTCAATTATTATTGAAGTAAACAACAAACTAGCGCAAAGCAATGCCAGCAATAAGCGTATTTTACCTTGTGCCCCCAATTTAATAGTTATTTATGCTTAAACCAAAAACAAAGCTGCCTGTTTTACCGGGCGGTTTTATTTTCAGGAAATTTCAGCGCTTTCGGTGGGTATTTGCCGGTCGACTTTTTTAACCAGTCCCTGCAACACACTGCCTGGCCCAACTTCGGTGAATGTGGTGGCGCCGTCTTCCAGCATGTGCTTCACCGTCTGGGTCCAGCGGACCGGGCCGGTAAGTTGTGCGATCAGGTTATGCTTGATCATTGCCGGATCGGTATAAGGCTTCGCGTCGATGTTTTGATAGATCGGGCAGACCGGCGCATTTATTTGCGTATGAACGATAGCATGCTCCAGCTCAACCCTTGCCACTTCCATCAACGGCGAGTGAAATGCACCGCCAACATTCAACTTTAACGCCCTTTTGGCGCCGGCGGCCGTAAGCTCCTCGCAGGCCTTATCAACCCCTGCTATCGTTCCGGAGATAACCAGTTGCCCGGGGCAGTTATAATTGGCGGGCACAACAATATCGCTAATACGGTGGCAAATATCTTCGACCGTAAAATCATCCAGCCCGATGATAGCTGCCATTGTCGATGGCTGTATCTCGCATGCTTTCTGCATGGCATTTGCGCGCGCGGCTACCAGCCGCAAACCGTCTTCAAATGATAATGCCTTGCAGGCTACAAGGGCCGAAAATTCGCCCAGGGAGTGCCCGGCAGCCATATCCGGCTGAAAGCTATCACCTAAAACGCTGGCCAGTATAACCGAATGTAAAAATATCGCCGGCTGGGTAACTTTGGTTTCTTTAAGGTCCTCAACCGTGCCTTCAAACATTATTTCGGTAATGCGGAAGCCAAGGATCTCGTTTGCCTGTTCAAATAGTTTGCGGCCTTGTTCAGATTGTTCGTAAAGATTTTTACCCATCCCTACAAACTGGGCGCCTTGACCCGGAAAAATGTATGCTTTCATTATCGTTTATTGGTTCATTGGTTCATTAGTTCATTGGTTGTGGCGGCAATGAACATAAAACCCTATGCAAATTAAACGAATTTAAATCGCACGGCGAACTTTTCACTAATGAACTAATCCCGCACGTGCGGGAGTGAACAAATGAACCAGTGAACAAATGAACCAGTGAACAAATGAACTAATGAACCAGTGAACCAATGAACTAATGAACCAGTGAACCAATGAACCAATGAACCAATGAACCAATGAACTACCCCAACCGGGAAGAGATGAGGTTCAAAAATTCCCCGCGTGTTTTTTCCTTCAAAAATTCGCCTGTGAAGGCGGAGGTTGTGGTAACCGAATTTTGCTTTTGAACGCCGCGCATGCTCATGCACAGGTGCCGGCACTCAATAACGATCCCAACCCCGAGCGGGTTTAGGGTTTGCTGGATGCTGTCGCGAATTTCGTTGGTAAGCCGCTCCTGTACCTGCAGCCTGCGTGCGAAAACATCCACCACACGCGGTATTTTGCTCAGGCCGACAACATAACCATTGGGAATATACGCAATGTGCGCCTTTCCGAAAAACGGCAGCATATGATGCTCGCACATCGAATAAACTTCAATGTCCTTTACGATCACCATTTGGCTGTAATCCTCCTTAAACATTGCCGAGTTAAGGATTTCCGTCGCATCAAGGTCATACCCCTGGGTAAGATACAGCAACGCCTTGGCAACCCGTTCAGGCGTTTTTAACAAGCCTTCGCGCGATGGTATTTCACCTATTTGCTTTAAAATATCCTTGTAATGAATGGATAGGTTCTCTATCAGCTGCGGGTTGTACCGGTCAATTTTTTCGTAACCGTCAATAAATTCGTTGCGGTCGTGCAGGTCTGTTTCTTTAATCATTATCGCGGTTTAATCGCCAAAATACTCTGCCGAGTTGTTCTCTGTCTCATAAAGTTTTATCGAATGTAAAAACACACCTTCATGAGCCTCGATAGGCGCTTTTAGTTGGTTAAAAATTTCAATGCAAAGTAATTCGGTCGAAGCCATTTTGCCTGTCATAAATTCGACATCTTTATTGATATTTTTATGGTCAAGCTTCTCAATCACCCGCTCGTTGATAATAACTTTTAAATCCTTCAGATCTATCAGGTAGCCTGTTGCGTGCGTTACCTCACCTTTTACGGTTACAAACAGGTTATAATTATGCCCATGCCAGTTGGGGTTGGCACATTTGCCAAATACTTCAAAATTTTTTTCTTCGCTCCATTCCTCGCGGTACATCCGGTGTGCCGCGTTAAAATGCTCCTTGCGTGTAATATATATCATCATAACAAATAATGGTGCAAATATACAAAACAAAAATAGGGCATATGTTTTATCTTAGCGGTCAAAAAAAAGCATGCGGATATTGATTGTTGCTGCCACACGGGAAGAAATACCGGATTTGATTTACGATTTACGGTTTACGATTTACGATTTTAAGAAGGGGGATAGGCCGTCGATTCAGAAAGATTCTGAATCCGAAATCGAAAATCCAAAATCGGAAATTCTTATAACCGGCGTGGGCATGGTGGCCACTGCTTTTGCGCTGGGCAGACATTTGGTGAATAACCACTATGACCTGGCGATTAATTTAGGCACTGCGGGCAGCTTTGACAGGAACATAGCTTTGGGCGAGGTATTGGAAATCACGAAAGATACTTTTGCTGAATTGGGCGCTGAAACCGATGACGACTTTTTGCCAATAGATCAACTTGGTTTTGGAGAAGGTACATATTATTCTGACTTCTCTATAGATGGCTTGGGAGTTTTTTCACCAGCTTTAAAGATAAAGAAGGCTACTGCTATAACGATAAATACGGTACATGGTAATGAGGGCTCAATTAAAAACGTCGTGGACCGTTTAGATCCTCAACTGGAAAGCATGGAAGGCGCAGCTTTTTTTTACGCATGCAAACAATTTAATATTCAATCCTTGCAAATCAGGGCCGTGTCAAATTATGTTGAAAAACGGAACCGGGACAATTGGAAAATAGGGTTGGCCATAAAAAATCTGAATACCTTTGCGGTAGAATATTTGAATCTGATACAGAGGGGTAAACGAAGGACGAAAACAACCAGAGTCAGCATTGAACCCCCGTCATTTGAAATACCCATCATGACAAAACTTTCCCTCGGCTTTTCGCCTTGCCCAAATGATACGTTTATTTTCGATGCGCTTATCCATCATAAAATAGATACCGAAGGCCTGGATTTTGAAGTATTTTATGATGACGTGGAAACGCTGAACCAAAAAGCCATGCGAGGCGAGCTTGATATTACCAAGCTAAGCTATCATGCCTTTGCCTATGTGGCTGATCAATATGTTTTACTGGATGCAGGAAGCGCGCTGGGTTTCGGGGTCGGACCGCTGCTGATTTCGCATGTCGAAATTTCGATTTCGGATTTACAAAAAAATCAAATCGTAAATCGTAAATCCGAAATCGTAAATCCTTTAATCGGTATTCCCGGCAAATATACCACGGCGAATTTTCTATTAGGGCTAGCTTTCCCAACTGCTGCGAACAAAGTCGAGCTGGTTTTTTCCGATATAGAAAACGCTGTTTTAGATGGACGAATCGACATCGGCCTCATCATTCACGAAAACAGGTTCACCTACCAGGACAAAGGTTTGAAAAAGATCATCGACCTGGGCGATTTTTGGGAAAAACAAACCGGCTGCGCCATCCCTTTGGGCGGCATTGTAGCTAACCGCAGGCTACCCACCGACGTTCAGCATAAAATAAACCGCGTGCTCAGGCGCTCGGTTGAATTTGCCTTTGAAAACCCGAAATCCGGGCTTGAGTTTATCCGCTCGCATGCCCAGGAAATGAGCGAAGAGGTGATGTATAAACACATTGAGCTGTATGTAAACAAATATTCGGTAGATTTAGGTGCGGAAGGTAAAAAGGCGATAAAACTGCTGTATGATACGGCGAGAGAAAAGGGCATCATACCTGAAATAAAAGACAATATCTTTATCACCGATTTTGATCACAGATTTAAATGATCTTTGTGATAACACAGATTAAATATCGCTTTGCAAAAATCGGTGAAATCAAGTAAATCATTCTAAAAAATCTGTGATCAAAATCTGCGTAATCAAAATAATCTATAAAAATCTGTGATCAATAACCTGCATGATTTCGTGGAAGGCAAGCTCCTCCTCGTCAACAAACCTTATAAATGGACAAGCTTCGACGTAGTGGGCAAGATCCGCAACGCATTCAAACCTTTAAAGTTAAAAGTTGGGCATGCAGGCACACTCGATCCGCTGGCTTCCGGCCTGCTCATTATCTGCACAGGCAAAATGACCAAACAGATCGACACCTTCCAGGCGCAGGAGAAGGAATACACCGGCACACTGGTGCTTGGCGCAACAACGCCTTCGTATGACCTGGAAACAGCTGAAGATGGACGGTTCGATATCAGCGATATTACAGAAGAAAAAATATTGGAGGCAACCAAACAGTTCATCGGGGAGTTACAACAATATCCACCGGCACATTCGGCCGTTAAGGTTGATGGCGAAAGGCTTTATGAAAAAGCGCGGCGCGGTGAAGAGGTTGAACTAAGAGCGAGAACAGTAACTATCAATGAATTTGAGATAACCGGCATGGCCCTCCCCGAAGTAAATTTCAGGGTAGTATGCAGCAAAGGGACTTATATCCGTTCATTGGTACACGATTTTGGCAAAGCCCTCAACAATGGGGCATACTTATCGCGGCTGCGGCGCACCCGCAGCGGCGATTACAAAATTGAAGACGCCCGCGAGGTAATGGAACTGGTAAACAGTATCAGGGAGTTAAAACTAAATACGCCGAATGTAGAGTGAGGATTTCAGTTTTTTTGGATTTCACCGATTACTGTGTGATTTCACCGATTAGAACTAATAGCACTATATTTATTTTTAGATTTTTCAAATAGGCACAATTACAAAAATCGGTGAAATCACAGTTAAATCGGTGAAATCCCAAAAGAAAAAATCGGTGAAATCACAAAACAATCGGTGAAATCACAAAATAAAAATAATGAAGATCTACCACAATATAGAAGAGTTTGTTCCATTAAAAAACGCGGTTGTTACGATAGGTACTTTTGACGGCGTACACGTTGGTCATCGAAAAATTATCTCGCGTGTGAAAGAATTGGCGGCGAATACCGGCGGCGAAACAGTGCTGCTTACATTTTTCCCGCATCCGCGGATGATCCTGCACCCGGAAGATGAAAACATAAAACTGATCAATACTATGCCCGAAAAGGCGGGGTTGCTGGAAGAAATGGGGGTGGCGCACCTGATCATTACGCCTTTTTCAAGAGACTTCTCCAATCAAAGTGCCGAAGAATACATTCGTGATGTGTTGGTGAACCGCATCGGTACAAAAACCATCGTTATCGGTTATGACCATCGTTTCGGCAAAGACCGCCAGGGCGGCCTGGCCGACCTGCTGCGCCTGGCACCGGTTTACGGTTTCCAAGTAGTAGAAATTCCCGAGCAGGACATACATGATGTTGCCGTAAGCTCCACAAGAATCAGGGCGGCTTTGTTGGAGGATCATATCGAAGAAGCCAACGAGTTTTTGGGCTATCCGTTTTTCGTTACCGGAACGGTTGTGCGCGGCGACCAGATCGGCAGGCAGATTGGCTACCCGACAGCCAATATCGTTGTTTCCGAAAGATATAAACTCGTTCCATCAGGCGGGATCTTTGCGGTGAGGGTTATGGTGGGAGACCAGGTTTACGATGGGATGGGCTATATCGGCACACGGCCGACGATCAACGGCTTAACCCGGAACATAGAGGTGAATATTTTTGATTTCGACCAGGACATTTACAATCATAAAATCAGGGTTGAATTCCTGAATTATATACGGGGTGATATGAAATTCGACTCCCTGGATGGGCTAAAAGCGCAAATCGCCCTGGACAGGCTCGAGGCGATGCGGTTACTGGCTGCCAGATCATAGCCGATATCATCTATTTTTCACCCCGTCATTGAAATTCGTACCTTGGAACATAAATTGTTCTAAACTGTTGCGCTATGGTCCACCGACTATCGACTAAAAAATGAAACTGAACCTCGACAAACAGGAAAGCGATTTTTTAAACAAGACCATCAACCATTGGGAGGATAACCACCTGGTGGATGCCGACACTGCTAAAACCCTGCGCGAATCCTACGAGGTTAAAGGCTTCGACTGGATGCGCCTCGCCAAATATTCTTTCTGGATCGCCCTGATCTGCGGTGCTATAGCGGTTGGTTCATTAATTATCGACGTTAGGGTGCTCAACTGGATAAAAAAGCTGTACTACACACCGGATATCGTTATCAGCGTCGCATCAGGCATTATTTCAGCGCTTTGTTTTTATTTAGGTAAACGATCGGAGAAAAAGCACCCTGAAAGGATATTCAGTAACGAGGCCATTATTTTTACGGGTGTTTTATTTATGGCGAGTTGTATCGCTTTTTTAGGAAAAGCAGCCGATCAACACTCAGGACATTTTTCCTTGCTTTTTTTATTGTCGGTTTTTGTGTACGGCATTCTTGCCTGGCGCATGGATTCCCGGTTGATCTGGCTTTTCGCCCTCGTTTCGCTCGGTAGTTGGTTTGGCACCGAAACGGGCTACCAAACCCACTGGCACGACTACTTTTTAGGAATGAACTACCCCTTGCGCTTTGTGCTTTTCGGCCTGGTGCTGGTAACTGGCTGCCATATACTTAAAAAACAAAAATGGTTCGGCCGTTTTTGGGAGCTTACCTGCGTGGTTGGCATGTTATACCTTTTTATGTCGCTTTGGCTGCTTAGTATTTTTGGTAATTACGGCAATATCGACCGGTGGTGGCACATCAGGCAGATCAGCCTGTTTTACTGGGGTATTATTTCAGGGGCGGTAGCCGCATGCTTTATGTTTTACGGGCTAAAAACCAAGGATGTGATCGCCCGTGAATTTGGGATAACTTTTCTGCTCATCTTCATCTACACCAAATACTTCGAATACTTTTGGGACAATACCAACAAAACGTTGTTTTTTGCCATACTGGGCTTATCGTTCTGGCTAATCGGCCGCAAGGCGGAGCGGATATGGAATTTGAGGGTGTGAGCCGGGCGATGTATGCAAAGAATAGCGAAATAATAATGGAGGTTACTATAAATGGGTGTGTAAGAAATTCCCCAA
>JABDHD010000109.1 GCA_013285685.1 Bacteroidota bacterium | reverse complement strand
GATTTGTTAGTGAGGGAAGGCACGGAAGTTTATTAAAAGTGGTAAGTTTTGACAAAATCATAGGTTTAGACAACGTTTTCAATTTATCGTTAGGTACTGTGCTCCCGGATGGAGAAACGGATTTTGAGACGATTACAAACAATGGGGACAGAAATAAAAACTTTCCAACTATTTTTACCCTCATGCATCACCCCGAAGAAAACCCCTGGAAAATAACTTCCGAAAAAGATATCTACGATAACCCCTGGATAAATTTAACAGAATACCAGGTAATCAACCCATCGGGCAATCCCGGGATATACGGCAAAGTGCATTTTAAAAACCTCGCCATCGGCGTGCTGCCGCTTGATGAGGAGTTGAATACCTATTTAGTCGGCCAATACCGTTTTACGCTAAATCAATACAGCTGGGAAATGCCCGAAGGCGGCGGGCTATTAGGCATCGACCCGCTGGAGTCGGCTAAACGCGAGCTATTAGAAGAAACAGGGCTTAAAGCAGATAGCTGGACGGAAATACAGCGGCTGCATCTCTCCAACTCGGTAAGCGATGAATATAGCATTCTTTACCTGGCGCGTGATTTGAAACAGTTTGAAGCTGAACCGGAAGATACAGAGCAATTAATCGTAAAAAAGTTGCCTTTTGAAGAAGTTTATCAAATGGTTTGCCGCAATGAAATTACTGATGCGATGACCGTTGCAGCGGTGCTAAAGGTTAAATTGTTCTTGATGGAAGGCAAAATCTAACAATTTCAACAAATGACAGGCTCAGTGTCGCTCTGCGCCTCCTTTGCGCCCTCCGTGGTAAAAAATTAACCGCCATCCTCGCCAAGGCTACTCAAAGAAAATACCTAACTTTGAACCTTTTTATGAGAAAGTTCCTCGGTTATATCCTTACACCTTTCGTTGCCTTTGCCTTCATGCTGGCATTGATCATTTTCCAGCCTATACAATGGGTGTGCTATAAATTTTTTGGATACGCGGCACATAAAAAATCGGTCGATATTTTAAATTTCTTCCTGTTCAGCTCATTTTACCTCGCCGGCAATACGGTGACATTCATCGACAAACAAAATTTACCGCTTGGCCGGCCCATGATCTTCCTGGCCAATCACCAGAGCCTGTCGGACATTCCGCCGCTCATTTTTTACCTGCGCAAGTACCAC
Source organism: Bacteroidota bacterium (assembly GCA_013285685.1). Lineage (GTDB taxonomy): Bacteria > Bacteroidota > Bacteroidia > Sphingobacteriales > Sphingobacteriaceae > Mucilaginibacter. The sequence continues at coordinate 13,337 of JABDHD010000109.1, read as the reverse complement.
GCAAAATTCATCTCGAAGATCGAGCTGACCAAAGGACTGCCATCTATTTCGTTCAACCTGAAATATGGCGGCGGCGCCAACATTGACCGTAAAGACTCCAAACAATCCATCGGCGAGCTGATCAAGCTGGGGCTAAGGATGAAGGAAAATAAATGGTCGGCCGTGATCTTCCCGGAAGGCACACGTTCAAAAGATGGCATAGTAAAGCCGTTTCAAGTCGGCGGCATTGCCACCCTTTTAAAAAAATGCCCCGAGGCCCTGCTGGTGCCTATCGCCATCAATAATTCATGGAAAATGGTGCAATATGGCAACTACCCACTAAGTACCTTTGAACACATGACCTGGGAAGTGCTGGAGCCGATTGAACCGGCCGGGAGATCGGCTGAAGAGCTGGTTAAAGAGGCGGAAATTAGGATAAAGCAAAAATTGGGGCAGGCCGTTTAACGTCCTTGCGAGTGGTAAAATTTGGGGGAAACTCTGAAGGGGGAATGACAAAAAATTGTGTCATTGCGAGCGCAGCGAAGCAACCTCGTCGCTGACAGGCAAGCGGTAATGCATTGGCGACGAGGTTGCTTCGTCGCGTCCGGCGCACTTCCCATGCGGCTCCTCGCAATGACAAAATGGCAATTTGCAGTGGATAACCTGTTTCAGCATGACCCTGCTTTTTGCGGCTCAAACATTCTTCCCATCCACAATCTTAAAAAACTCATCCCGGTAGGTATCCCCAACCGGAATGATCTTCTCGCCGATAAATATCCGGCTGCGCTCGATGCTGTCGATCTTATTGATGGAAACGATATAGGATTTATGCACCCGGATAAAATACTTAGTTGGCAGGGCATCTTCCATCTTTTTCATGTTCTGCAGCGTAATGATGCGTTCTGCGGCGGTAAAAATGGAAATATAGTCCTTCAAACCTTCTATAAACAGGATGTCGTTCAAATAAACTTTTTGGATCTTGTGCTCGGTCTTCACAAAAATAAAATCGCTTAACAAGTCCTGCTGCTTTGGCTGGGCTGGTGGTTCCGGTTGTATGGGTAGCGGTGCTGCTTGCGCCGGCTGCAACACGGTCTGGGCCTTCTGCACAGCTTTATAAAAACGATCAAACGCAATTGGTTTCAGCAGGTAGTCGATCACGTCCAACTCATAACCTTCCAGCGCGTATTGCGAATAGGCTGTAGTCAATATCACCTTGGCCTTGCCGTTGGCGATGCGCAAAAACTGTATCCCGGTGAGCTCCGGCATCTGCACATCAAGAAAAACCAAATCAACCTGTTTATCCTGTACAAAACTTAAGGCTTCAATTGGGTTGGTGGTCGACTTCACTAATTGCAAAAAGGGTATTTTGGAGATATAATCCTCCAAAACATGCAAGGCCAGGGGCTCGTCGTCAACTATCAAACATCTGATCATGCTATAAAACTAATGATAATTCAACAGTGTACGTATCCATTTCGTCATTAACAACCAGGTTATATTTTCCCGGGTATAGTAAATTTAGCCTTCGCTGAACATTATTTAGCCCGATACCGCCAACCGTATCGCGGTTATTCATGTGCTTTTTATTTTGCATATAAAAATGCAGGTGCGCATCATCCACATCAATCAATAACCTGATCGGTGTCAGCGGGTTGTTGGCAACACCGTGCTTAAAAGCGTTCTCTACAAATGCAACCAGCAAAAGCGGCGCGATCTGCTGGCTACCGACATTCCCCTGCACTTTAAAATCGATATAGGCTTTGTCGCCAAACCGTATTTTTTGCAGATCGATATAACTCTGCAAATATTGCAATTCTTTTTCCAGGTCGACCTTGTTATCGTTGCTTTCATACAACATATAACGCATAATTTCCGACAGCTTCAGTATTGCCTCGGGCGTGGTTTCGGACCGCTGGTAAGCCAGTGAATAAATACTGTTTAATGAATTAAATAGAAAGTGGGGATTGATCTGTGATTTCAAAAATGCCAGTTCGGCGCTTAGCCGCTGGTTTTCAAGGTCGCGCTGTATGCGTTCATTCAGAAACCAATCGCCGGTAAATTTCAATACGGCGCTCAAAAACAAAAAAACGAGGCTGGTGAACACCGTCGTGAGGAAATAGTGACCGAAACTGATTAATTCCCCCTTCGCCCGTGTTAAAATAAATTGTTTAAAAATGAGCCCGATACCGTATTTGCCAAAACCGTAAACAATAACGGCGGCAACAATAGTGGCTGCATAAATGCCATATTTCTTTTTATCAAGGAAAAGCGGGATCAGCACCAGGTAATTGAGGTAAAAAAGGCTGATGTTGATGATCCCGTAAAGCAGGACCAGAACCACCAGGTTTTCTGTGCTGAGTTTGTCAGCGTTATGCACAATAAGCATAAAAAAGCCGACGAGGAGTACCCATACAAATACATGCCAAAAGATTTGCCAGCTTAATTTCATTAACTAAAAATACTATTTACTTAGGTTTAATTCACTATTCCGGGCATTCGCTTCGAATAACACGGCGTAAGTCGAACTCACGTTAAAAATACTATTTAAATAGGTTTAAAAGGCGCAATTTATATATAGTTTGCCGCATCGTCGATAAACGCCTGTTTATTGCCGACGAACGGGCGAAAACTGGTAAATAACCGTTCGTCTACAAATCCCGTCTATTGGTCTAATACATTTTAGCAGGAACTTTATTTGATATTACTTTGTATCATCAAATCACACACAGATGAAAAAGCTCATCACCAATTCAAATCCTTTTATATTGTTACTGGTTCCGGTATTTTTTGCCCTTATAATGGGTGTTAGCTACCAGGTACGTCAAAACAGCGACAAGATCACTGTAAAGACCGAACAGGCTACTTCGCTGTTTAGCAAAAGCATCGGCTTGATCAAAACAGTATGTTCTGTAGCTAAGGCAAAACTATGGTAATCCGTACCGAAGGGTTAACCTTCAATTTCGGTGATCAAACCGTTGTAAAGTCGCTCAGTTTACAAGTCCCGGAAGGGGCCATCTATGGTTTCCTTGGTCCAAACGGCGCCGGCAAAACCACCACCATAAAGCTGCTGATGAATTTGCTGAAAACGCAGCACGGCAGTATTCATATTTTTGAGAAAGAACTGCAAAGCAACCGCATCAATATCCTTTCGCAGATTGGCTCGCTTATCGAGCAGCCCGCTATTTACCTTCATCTTACCGGGAAAGAAAATTTGTTGAACAGGGCCCTACTGCTGGAAATCCCGGCTAAACGTGTGGACGAAATGCTCGATTTGGTGCACCTGAAAGATGCAGCTAACAAAAAAGCAGGGCAATATTCGTTAGGCATGAAACAAAGGCTGGGTATCGGGCTGGCTTTGTTATCCGATCCGAAGTTGCTTATCCTTGACGAACCAACCAACGGCCTGGACCCTAACGGCATCATCGAAGTACGCGAGTTGCTTATCAAACTGGTTACCAAATACCAAAAAACTGTTTTTGTATCGAGCCATTTACTGGCCGAGATAGAACGAATGGCTACGCACGTGGGTATTATTAATCATGGCGAATTGTTATTCCAGGGGAGTATAGAGGAGTTGCAGGCCCTAAGCCAGCCGCTGGTACAAATAGAGGCCGAAAACACCGTTGACGCGGCCAATTTTTTAAAGAAAAATAAGGTAGATGTGGCTGATGTAAATGAGCACCAGTTATTTGTCCCCTACACCGATAAAAAGCAAATGGGCGAAATAAATGCGCTGCTCAACCAAAATGGTTTTACCGTTTACAGCATCGGCAAGCAGCAAAAGGACCTGGAAAAATTATTTTTAGCCATTACCCAAAACGCCTGAGCATGAAAGGATTTATACTGTCATTCCGGTCCGAATTTTATAAAACGCGCAAAACCATGGCGTTTTGGAGCAGTGTATTGCTGCCACTGTTATTATGCCTGCTGTTGTTTATAGGTTTTTACTCAAAAAGCGATCAAATTTCAAAAGAGCCCGGCGTTATGTTATGGCTGCAGTTTTCCGGCGCAATTTTGGGCATAATGGGCACATTGATATTGCCCATGCTGATTGTATTTGTAGCGTACTCCGTTAACAACATCGAACATAAGGCGGATACCTGGAAAACACTTTTCAGCCTCCCGATCTCAAAACTTTCCGTTTATGGGGCTAAATATTTTTATGCCTTTTTCCTGATCTTTGTTTGCCTGGCGCTGTTCGTGCTTTTTACGCTTGGCTTTGGCAACCTTTTGAGTGTTGTAAAACCATCGCTGCGCTTTAGCGAATATCATATCGAAGGGGTTTTAACAAGGGTTTACTTTAAACTATTCCTGGCCTCATTAGGTATCCTTTCAATTCAATTTTTGCTGAGCCTGCTATTCCGCGACTTTTTGAAACCGATGGGTATTGGTTTTATTTGCACCATATCGGGCGATATTTTAGCCGGTAATGGCTGGAAATATGCTTATTTGTTCCCCTATTCGCATCCTTTTTTAGCAATCCAGTCCCTCGAACAAGGCAAAAATGCCAAACCCGGCCCGGGTGGTATGCCGGAAATAGCGGTTGACTTTTTTACTAAGGATATTGGCGTAAGCCTCGCAATAGCGCTGCTGGTTTTTGTGGCGGGTTATTTTATCGTGCTGAAAAAGAGCGTGAAATAAACGTAGAGACGCGATACTTCGCGTCTCCCGCTGACAGGTATACATCTGACAGGCAGACGTTTAAATATACGATACATCGCGTCTCCCCCTGACAGGTAAACATCTGACAGTCAAACAATATCCAGAAAATGGAAGACCAATATCGCAATAAATACCGAATCTCACCTGCCCGGTTAGCCAATTGGGATTATGGCTCCGATGGCATGTATTTCATAACCATATGTACTAAGGAACGCATGCGATGTTTTGGCGAAATCGAACCCGTTGATGTTTTCCAGGCTCAAAATCTCTCAGAGACGCGAAATCATTCAGAGACGGGAAGTATCGCATCCTTACGGATGACGGAAATTGGAAAAATAGCTCATGACAATTTTGAAAAAATACCACTGTTTCATCCTTATGTGCAGGTGGACGAATTTGTGATTATGCCCGACCATGTTCATGGTATCTTGCTTATAAACAAACCCGACAAAATAAATTGGGAGATAAATAAATTTGGTTCGCAAAGCAAAAACCTTGCGTCCATCACCAGGGGATATAAATCATCGGTTACCACATTTGCCGCCATTAATAATATTGAGTTTTTATGGCAGCCCCGTTATTACGACAGGGTTATCCGAAGCGAAAAAGAGTACTTGAGCATCAAGGGTTATATCAAAGAGAATCCCGACCAATGGTATAGAAACGGGAGTGATTTTGACAATCTGTTTAAACCGTAGCATAATTCGATTTGCGGCAAAGGAATTTGCTACAGAGGCGCGATTTGTAAGTTTATTACCTGTCAGCGGGAGACGCGATGTATCGCGTCTCTACATTGATATTCGTTACAACGATTACCTCACCGGCTTCGGAAACACCGGCAAACTTTCATGCCCATCAGCATCCACAGATTGTACCGCAAAAAAGTAATTATCTTTTGAATAGCTGAGCGTGGCCGTATTCTCCGTTACATAAAACTTCTTTTCCCAGTAAGGGCTGATGGTTTCGCGCATGAGCACGTAATATCCAACGGGCTTTTTACCGGTTTTGGGCGCTTCCCATTTCAGGGCAGTTTTATTGGTGAGGCCGCTGGTTACTACGCCGACGTTTTGCGGTTCGGCCGGGGCCAGGGCCAGGTTAGCCAAGACGGAAAGGTTCATCCGGGCCACTTTTTGAACATAGTTAAAATCGACGAAATCGGGCAGGTCGCCATAATCCCGGCCGCTGTCCACGCGCACATCCTGGTGCTGGCGGGTAAAATCTTCATTCATTTCGGTAAAGCGCACGGCGGTAAAACCCTGTTGCAAAAAGGATATGTGGTCGCCGCCACGCAGGTACCGGTCGCGACGGTAAATCAGTTTTACATCCAGTTGATCAACATAGCGTTCTCCAATCTCCTTGGTATAACGCGCCAGTTCACGCGACGGGCTGTCATTTTCGCCGCCCAGCGAGATCAGGCTTGCAATTTGCCTCGTATTGCTGGCCGCAACCGAAGGCACACCCTCGCTAAAAACCCGAACGCTGCGGTTATCCTTCAAATCGGTTTCCATGCCGTGCGTATTGCCAACGATATCATTGTTCAGCATGGCATCCACGTTCCAGTTTTCGGCCTTTGCCCGTTTAGCCACATTGGCAGAACCGTACAGGCCCTGCTCCTCTCCCACTACCGACATAAAAATTATCGTTGCCGGGAATGAGCGTTTAGCCATCACCCGCGCCAGTTCCATCGATACTGCCGTGCCGGAGGCATCATCATTTGCGCCGGGTTCCAGGCCGTTGGGGTCCATCACGTTCGTTTTCCGCGAATCATAGTGGCCGGACACGATATAAACACGCGTGTCATTGGGGTCAGTGCCTTTTAAAATAGCCAGCACATTTTTTAAATGAATGGGCTGGTCAACCCGCTCGCTTTTGGGCTGGGTAAAGGTATCGAACTGAACGGTCATCCGGCCGCCGGACTCCGCCGCATATTTTTCATATTCGGATTTTATCCAGTTACGGGCCGCGCCGCTGCCTTCGGTTTTGCTGGTAGTATCGCTTAAAGTATGCCGTGTTTTAAAGCTCACCAGCTTGCGGATGATCGCCTCGATGTCTTTGGATGATACTTCATCAACCATTTTGCTGATGTTGTCATCCCGCTTGATGGTGGTTTGAGCGGAAACCTGTAAAGTGAAAATTACAGGGATAAGAAAGGATAAATATTTCATATTGAAACGTTTACGTAGGGACGCGATGCATCGCGTCTTGGCAATATTTGATAGGAGACGCGATGCATCGCGTCTCTACGGCGTTTAATCCGTGTCCTCCTCCTGCATTACGCCACCCACCTGTTTAAAGTTGCTTTTTACAAAATGGCACCAGTCGCACTCTTTTTTGCCGCAGCCGGTGTTAAAATCGTGCGCCAGTATTTTTTGGTAAACGGTTTTTATTTGTTCGGTTACTTCGGCGGTATCTTCCGGGGTGATCACAATTCTTTCCTTGTAATATTCATCATTAACCGGCTCCACAAATTCAAAAACCGTACTTACCACCTGCCAGTCGAGTGCGCGGTCATGATCGATCAGTAGCTTATAAAAAACAGCCTGCCGCCAATAATCGCCGCCGTTGGGGTTACCTTCATCCGGTCTTTTTAATTTGTCCTTTGCATTTTTTAGTTTACCGGTTTTGTAATCCACTACGGTTACCTGTTTGCCGGTGAATTCTATTTTATCCAGGTTACCTTTTACCGGCACACCTTCCACCTCAACATTGCGAATGCTGCGCTCGGTTACCGCGATCTTATTCCAGGTATTGATGTTTTGATTATAGTAGGCTGGCAATATCCTTTCGCCATAATCCATCCTCAGCTTAAAATCCTCTTTGGTGAACGAATCGCGGTTGCGGTGCATGTACCAGCGGAATTCGCGCATAAACTCTTCGGTGAGCGGAAATTCGTCGCCGTTTTCCTTTAATTTTTTGAAGGCCTTATTCAACGCCCAGTGTACCGCCTGCCCAAATGTAGCCGAGGGGCTTTTACCCGACGGCACCCTGATGAGGCACTGGAAATAAAACCGCAGCGGGCAATCCAGGTAATTGCTGAGGTGCGTTACCGACAGCGTATAGTTTTGGAGCAACAGGTCGATATAATTTTTATCCAGCAGCTCAACCTTCGGCTGCAAAGTTTCCGCATATTGCATCGCCAGGAAATCAAACATTGTTTCCTCGCTCACTTTAGGGTGCTGCACCTGCAGGTAAGTACCGGCGATGATCTCGCTCACAAATTGGGATGCTTCCTGCTCCTTTCCATTTTTATCTTTTGCCGCATACGAAATATGGAGGCATTGTTTCGCCCGCGTTAGGGCCACATAAAACAGCCGCCGCGACTCTTCTTTTTGGGCGATCTCGTCGTCCGAGGCCTGGGTTAAGGTATCGGGGTAGCTGAAACCGTAATTCCGGCCTTTGGCGTCCCATATCTTTTTGGTGCAGCCGATCACAAAAACATGCTCGAACTCCAGGCCTTTGGAGCCATGGGCGGTGAGGAAATTGATGCCGTTCTCTGAAAAAATAACCTGGTTCAATTCCAGCCGGATGCCGTGCTCCTGCATCAGCTTGATGCTATGCATCAGGTCGTCGATATTAATATCCGGCTTTTTACGGCTTTCTTCTTTAATAAAATCAAACAAACTGGTGAGCACCTGCATGTACCAGCCTTTGTCGGGCTGTTGCATGATGTATTTCAGCACGCCCATTTTAGCCACAACCTGTTCAAAAAGCTGCTGCAGGGTATTGCTGGCCGAGTAGGTTAACAGGTAATCGATATCGCTGATCAAAAACTTCATGCCCTGGTTTTGCTGCTGGTCAAACAGCCCCGGCTGTGCCGGCGCGCGCATTTGGCTGATGTAACGCCTTAAAGACGTCTTAGGCTGATTATTATTTGCTGTAGCATAGTTTTCTTTTGCTACCGCGACAGAAGCTTTAGCGATCTCGATCGGGGCTATATCGAAGAAATCATAATGCATAATCTCAAACAGCAACTCATCGCCGCTATAGGGCGAATCCATTTCCATCGCCAGGTAACGCAATATATTGAGGATCTTTTCGCCAAACGGAAGGGTAAAAATATCCACCTTGCGTTTGGTATTTACGGCGATATGCTGTGCATCAAAAAAGTGCAGCAGGTCTTCCGCCTGGCTATGGTTGCGGTAGATCACGGCGATCTCGCCTGGTTCCGTACCCGTTCCGAGCAGGCATTTTATTTGCGCTGCTATGTCGGCCAGTTCCTGGTTCGGGTTTTCATACTCTTTTACCTGCGGCTCTATCATCAATTCGCTGAAGCGCGGGTGCGCTGATTCCAGGTTTTTGTCGAGTTCCAGCTGTGAAGTAAGGCGTTCACGGTTATTTTCGATAAGCGCTTTTGAAACATCCAGTATCAATTGGTTCGAACGGTAATTGTGTTTCAAAACAACTGTTTTCAGCGTTTTTGAATAATCATTCGCAAAGTCCAGGATGTTTTTCATGTTCGCGCCCTGGAACTTAAAGATCGACTGGTCATCATCGCCCACCACAAATACATTCGGCGTATCCCAATAATTCAAAATAAACTTCAGCAGCTCGTTTTGCGACCCGCTGGTATCCTGGAACTCATCCACCAAAATATACTGGTAGCGTTCCTGGTAACGCCGAAGCAACTCTTCATTTTCGCGAAAGGCCTTCAGCACCCATTGGATCATATCGTCATAATCATACCGGCTGCGCGACTTCATCTTAGCATCAAAATTTTGGTATTCGCTCACAGCGGCCAGCAATTTTTTCATGGATTCTTTCGCGGCGTCTATATCTTTTTGTTTGGGGTCGCCTACCTTAATGCCCTTTGTGGCATTAGCGCGTTTGTATATAAATTCATCACGTAACGGAAGGTCGGCCAAATAATCTTCCACTGCTTTTTCGATCACCTCGGCCGTCCAGTTTTCCCTTTTCATGTCCGAAAAAAGACTTTTCAGCCTTGGGGCGTCATAGTAAATATCGCCGGTAAAACGCTTTAGCAGGTGGTCGTTTGGAAATTCGTCCACCAGTTCCCTAAAAAAAATGGCCGAGTCCAGGTCCGACAAAGCGTCCAGCGTCAGTTTGCCAAAATAGTCCAGGTTTTCCTGGATGATCTCGTTGCAAAACGCATGAAAAGTATAAATATTTACCCGGTAAGCCTCCGGTCCTATAAATTCAAACAAGCGTTTGCGCATGGCTACCGCGCCGGCATCCGTGTAGGTTAGGCACAATATCTCGCCGGCCTTTGCATCGGTTTCCATCAATATTTTACCAATGCGCGCTGCCAGTATCTGTGTTTTACCCGTCCCCGGCCCGGCGATCACCAAAACAGGACCGTCCATTTGGTTAACGGCGGCCAATTGCTCGGGGTTAAGCAGGGCAAGGGCATTGTTGAATTTTTCGTTGTATTTGGCGTGGGTGGGGTGCATGTGAATAATAATGATTTTACTTATAAGTGGGGAGATTTGACAACTTTTAAAAAGTTGTCAAATCTAAGCGTTTTATAAAATATTACTTCGGCTTAATTACTCTCTAAAAATGCTTTGAGTTTTTGCAAGTAAGGAGGTTTTAATAAATTTACGGGGTAGCTTGGGTGTGGGATAATTATAAATTTTATGCCATTTAATCCAATTATATACTCGGTCCCATTTTTTAAGTATATTTTTTCTAAGCTACCGGTTTTAGGTTTCCATTGATGAAATGGTATTCCCGAATCTATTAAAGCATTTTTAACTTCATGTCCTAAACAAATAACTATTCGAGGCTTGATAAGTTCAAGTTGAACTTTAAAGAATTCATTGCATAAATTCTTATAACAATTTCTTAATTTATTCACCTTTCCATTATAGATTCGTTTAGTCATCGTGGTGCCGCAGTATGGGCCATCGTCAAGTCGAACTCCTAAATAGAAATTTGTAAAAAATGTTTTATTAGTAAACACATCAGGTAAGAATTTGTACATGTTTGTTATAGTTTGACTCTCCGTCTCTCCAAATCCTTCACTATAATTTTTAACACTCTTAACATAGCCAACCGTGCCGAAATCATTGCCTAAAACCATTATACCTTCTTTATAAATCTCAATCTCTTTTGGATCACTTTTTATCGTAATAGTTTTATTCAAAACACCCAAACCTAATGGGAAAAACCCATATTTCATTTTTTCATAACAGTTTACCACTCCCGATTCTTCAAATACGTATTCCTTATTTTCAGTTATCGTTTTTAGTTCGTCAAACAGTTGCTGAATTTTCATTTTAAGTTGATTTAAGGCTTACTTTGATCGATCTTTTATTTCGTTTAGGTATTCTCTAAATTCATTTTCGCCTCCAAATAACTTATCGCCACAGTAAGGAAATCCATCCACCAATTGCGGGCTCAACAATTCGCCGTTTTCCACCTCGTCTGCATAATTCACAGTCTTTCTAAAATCGCCCTTTCCTCGAAATTTTAAAACCACCGCCTGTACGCCCGGAAAACTAATCGCTATCTGCAACCCGGTTTTTTCGCTTTCAAAAAAATCATTTGCATTTAAACGCATCCTGACTTTTTCGCCCTTCAGTTTACTTTCGGGGCAGTAGCCATCAAAAAATTGATCCCACATTTTAGATTGATTTAATATGAAAAATGAAGTAGGTATTAAGGTTGGGGCTTTTCTCGGTCCGCCAAATCTAAAATAAATATATTGAATCTATTTCAACCAACAATCGACATGACGCAACAGACGTTAGAGAAACGAAAGATATAAATAATACCTTATTGCCACTCATCCCTCATTTGTTTTTGAATAGCTAAAGGGTCGGTTTTCAATTTTATTGTACCACAGTATTTCTTAGTATTTACCCCGTTAACGTAGTGCAGTTTTGCATGAATTTTTTCCATTTCCTCTTTGCTTGCTCCTTTTTTCAGTATCAATATCATAAAATAGAATTTGCTTGTTGAATCACTTTCCCTTTTTTAGTTTATTTAAGGCGCTAACATCGGTAATGTCCTGCTTCCGGCCACTTGCCTGCTTGTTTTTTATCAAATCATTCAAGCCAATATAATTTATTGGTAAACCATCGATGTCTATTATCAGCATATTTACATAAGCCTCTGAAAAATCGACTCCATCTATTTCATTCAGTATATCAATTCGTAACGGCGGGTAGCCAATTTGAGTTATACCACCTTTTTGAAGAAAATCTATTTTTTTTAGGCCTAAAGAAGCCATGCCAAAATCATTCAATACCCCCACCATCTTCTGGGCGTTATCATCGGACAAATCGATCCAAATATCCAAATCACCGGTGTGCCTCGGCTTGCCGTGGAAAGCAAGCGCGTAACCGCCAACAACCATGTAAGTAACCTCGTGGTGGTTCAACAAAGCGACAAAATCCTCGAAGTTTTTGTCGAGCGTCATGGATGCAGTTTTCTTTTTACTACCACCGTTTTGTCCATCGTTTGGCCTGGTTTTAAGCTGTGTGATATTAGCCTGGTAACTTCGGCTATCCGCTCCTGTGGCGGCCTTGAAAGCCAATAAAGCATATCTTCGTATTCTTCATCAATCTCTTTTAAAATCGCTTTTCGTACTACAGGGACAATTTTCATAATATAACCCTCTTTACCCGGTCAATCGCTGCCTGCTTTGTTTCCTCCCATGTATAGGTTTTGGCAGTTCCATCAAGATAGCTTTTTCGTCTTACTTCCATTTCCCTAATAAAATCATCATCCCAATCGTTTTCAATCGTATTGATTTCATCCTCAACCATGGTGTAAATGGCTTTTATTTTTTTGTCATCTGCAATTTGAAGGTAGTTGACCAATTTTTCCCGTATCGCAGTCGTCGTCATATTTCAAAACTTTTAAGTAAATATAAGGAAAAAACTGTTAAAGAAATGTCAATCCCGATTTTCCTCACCCCTTCACAATCGCCCTCATCCGGTAATACTCGTAATTATTGATCTGCCCGGCCGGGTCGCCGGCTATCAGGGCTTTTACTTCTTCTTCGTCATCCGTCATCACGATTCCCATACCATAAACGGCTGCCGGGTCCATCACCGGGCCGTAAACGAGCACTTTACCATCCTCCAGAAATTTCTTCCAATAGGCAACGTGCTGCATCATAATGGCGCGTTCGTCAGGCGTCATGTCCTGTGCAAATGTGGGGCGGCGCGGGACAAGTTTCAAAAAGAAGTAGCTTTTCTCCATAGCTGATTGTTTTTGGCTAAAGATAATTCAATCACTCCTTTTTTGCCAGCTTTACAATGTCTTTTACTTCGATAATTTGCTTATCGTAACCAAACAGGGTGATGTTGATCATGGCCAGGCCGAGTTCGGCAAGGGTGCTTACACCGCCGGGAAATATCCGGCGCATCAACGGATACATCCACGTCATGTATTTATAGTATTTGTTGGTGTTTTTTAGTCCCGGTGTGGGATGCATGTAGCCTGGCCGGAAGGCATACACCTTTTTAAAGGGCAGCTTCATCAAATCATTTTCGGTTTTGCCTTTTACCCGCGCCCACATGGAGCGGCCTTTTTCGGTGCTGTCGGTCCCTCCGCCGGAGACATAACAAAAAGTCATATCCGGGTTCAATTCGCTTAAGGTTTGGGCGACATTTAAGGTAAGCGTGTAGGTTAGCCTGAAGTATTCCGGCTCTTTCATCCCAACCGACGAAACGCCGAGGCAAAAATAACAGGCATTGTAGCCGCCGAGCTGGTCGCGGATAGGGCTT
>JABDHD010000108.1:10158-14501 GCA_013285685.1 Bacteroidota bacterium | reverse complement strand
CGATCATTTTTAAGGCGTATGACGACAGCAATGATTCGCTGAGCGCAGAGGGGAAAAACAAAAAGGTCATCAGGGATATCCTGTCGTACCTAATCAGGAACAATCTTATCAAAGAACGAGGGGATGTGTCCAGCTTTATGTTGACAAATGACTCCTTTTTGCTGAACGGAAAACAATTGCCTGAAAAATTCCATGCTTCACTAAAGGAAAAATACGTCAAAACACCTGATTTTGTGGTTTACTACGGCAATAGCGAAATGAAGGGGAATGGCATTTTTCAGCGAGCGGACAATCTTTAGTCGTTCAAGGTATATTTGAATGAACAAATTGAAACCGGCATAGTGGAGCTAAGCGAACTGCAGCTGATCAGCCAGCTAACCGAAGGCAGCGAAACGGCTTTTGAAAAGTTTTTTAAAACCTATTTCAAAAGCCTGCACGCTTATGCCTTTGTGATGCTGCAGGACGAGATCATGGCGGAGGAGGTTGTTCAGCACGTTTTTTATAAGATATGGGAGAAGAAGGCGCAATTGAAAATACATACGTCGGCAAAAGCGTTTTTGTACCGGTCGGTTCATAATGAGTGCTTGAACTACCTGGAACGGCAAAAGCACAAAGTCAGCCACCAAAACTTTGTGACCTATGCCAACAGGAACCAGGTTAGCAACGAAGGCGCCGCCATGCGTGTAGAGCTAAATGAGCTTGAAACCCGGCTAAAAAAGGCAATGAATGAGTTACCGGAGCAATGCCGCACCATATTTTACATGAGCCGGTTTGATGAGCTGAAATACCGGGAAATTGCTGCGCAAATGGGCCTTTCGATAAAAACAGTGGAGGCGCAGATGGGGAAGGCGCTGAAAGTATTGCGAAAAAAACTGATCGACTTTTTGCCCTTATTGATATGGCTGCTATTTAAAACGAAATGACAAGGTGAAAGCGGATAAACCAAATACGGACGTGGACGAGCTGCTGGTAAAATACCTGGCTGGCGAAACCGGCGCGGATGAACGCGCACAGGCGGAAGCGTGGATAGAAGCCGGCGCCGCGAACAAGTCCTATTTTGAGCATTTTAAACTGTTGTGGGACGAAAGCTTGAAACTGGCGCATACCAGCACTGTTGATGAAGACATGGCCTGGGGCCGTTTGAGGGAGCGGATACACCAGGAATATATTGGGGAAACAAAACCGAAAGGTAAATATTTGTGGCTTAAAGTTGCCGCTGTGGTCGTTTTGGCGTCATCAGTTGCACTAATCGGGCCATATTTTTTTAGGCACGATAACGATGGAAGCCGCTTTACTTCAACAACGGATAATCATTCAGCAACACAACTTGTAAAATCAGTAACGGCCGGCAAGGTTCGAACAGACACTTTACCCGATGGTTCGATCGTCACTTTAAACAAATATTCCGGCATTAGTTACCCGGCAGGCTTTAAAGGCAGCGTAAGGAACGTTCAGATGCGCGGAGAGGCATTTTTCAGGGTCAAACACGATCAAAGCAAGCCTTTTGTTATAAAGGTGAATGATCTGCTGGTCACCGTACTCGGCACCTCGTTCAACATCAAAAGCAGCGGAAATAAAACCGAAGTTATTGTTGAAAGCGGCATTGTGGGCATTACCAAACAAGGTAAAAGCATCATGCTTTACCCCGGTGAAAAGCTGACCGCGCTTGAATCAGATACCGTGCTTAAAAAGGTGCTTAATAAAGACTCCGCATACCGGGCTTACATTTACAAGCAGCACGCTTACGCTATCAGCTATACAGTCAACGGAAAAACCAAAACCGGTTTTGATATTAACAAACATCCCGACCTGCTGAAGCAGCTGTTAAATGACCCGGGCAAATGGGCTTCGCTACTAAAAAAGTATGGGCCGCAAAGCGAAAGCTTAGAGGTGCGCAGGACCGTGATCCGGAGCGTACTGGATGAACTGGCAAAAGAAAACATTGCCGAAAAAGGGACCGTCAACTCATTCAGGCTCAACGATGGGGAGTTTGTTATTAATGACAAGAGACAGCCTGAGGCGGTGCACCAGCGGTTTAAGGATATGTTTATTAAGGAGCCCGGCTATGTGATTTACCTGGGCGGCGCACCGCGGAACGGCAAGGGGATTTTTTTGAGCCGGGATAGTTTGTAGTTGATCACATCAAACAATCAATTTGGTAAAACAGGTTCTTGCCGGTTATCCCAAAAGAATAAAAGATGTATAGACGTGCCGGTAATTCGATAAAATATTGAGGTTTGTTTTGTGATCAAACCGATCCTGACATTTTCATCAATCGGCGAAGCCTTATACATTAAAGGGTTTTCAGCAATGAGCCAAATTATTTTCTCAGTTTTAAACGCGAACTTATCAGCCGCATGGCTGCCAAACTGATTTCGAATAAAATTATAAACCGACTTAAAGGTTTCTTTAGCGCGTGGCGTATGATAAATTTCGAAACTCATGCCATATCAAGCATAGCTTTTACGCCTGTATAAGGGGTCAATAAGCCTTCATCAGCTTGTTTTAATGACTCTTTTACACCTTTTACCACTTGATCCGGAATCATCTCACTTTTTTGTTCAAAAGTCACCTTCATCGCTTTCATAACTGCTTTTAAGGCAGTTAATTGTTCTTTATTTTCCGGGTAAACAATTAATGCATCCATATAAACAAATATACTAATTCCCTATAAAAGGGCAAAAAATTAGCGAATAACTGAAAGTCTATTCGCTAATACAGGTTTTGTGCCCGTCTGTTTGATCTTATCTTCCTCCCGGAGGGCAATGCTCCTTCAGGTAATTAGTATACAACGTACGCAAAAACTGCGTAGTTCCCGGTCCTTCAAATATGCCATGGGTACGGTTAGGGAACGACATCAGCTGAAACTGCCGGTTGTATTTCACCAGCTCGTTTATCAGTAATTCAGCATTGCGGTAATGTACATTGTCATCGCCAGTGCCGTGCACATACAATAAATTGCCGCGCAGGTTTTTAGCATAGGTAACCGGCGAGCCTTTTATAAATACCGCACGGCTTGCGCTGTCAATAGGTACGCCCATATAACGTTCCTGGTAAATATTGTCATAGCTTAGTTCCCAGCCTACGGCCGCAACCGCGATGCCTGTTTTGTAGATCTCCGGATGCTGGAACATCAGGTTAAGGGTGCACGAGCCGCCACCGCTCCAGCCCCAAACGGCTACGCGGCTGGTATCAATAAATGGCCATTTCAGCACCTCTTTTGCACCCATTGCCTGGTCTTCGATATTTACCAGGCCAACGTTTTTATAGATGGATTTGCGCCACGCAGCACCCTTTGGAGCAGGTGTTCCGCGGTTATCCAACGATACATAAATATAGCCGTCATCCGCCATATTGCCGATGTACTCGCCGTTACGACCGGTCCCATAGGCATCAGTCACGGTTGCACCGGCAGGTTCGCTGTAAACATAAAATACAACGGGATATTTCCTGGTGGAATCGAATTTGGTTGGTTTTACCATCCATCCGTCCATAGTTATGCCGTCAACCGTGGTCACCTTGAAAAATTCGGGTTTGTTTTTGGCGGTTGTATTTAGTTTGATGGTTTTTCCGCTGATGTGTTTATGATCAGGCAGGCTGATGACTTCGGATTGGCGTTGCGTATAAATGTTCGAGAACGTATGCAGTGCGATTTTCCCGTTCGGCGATATTTCGTAGGAACTTGTGCCTGCCTGGTCGGCGGGAGTTACCCGCTCGGCATTGCCCCCTTTAATTTTTACGCGGTATAAATATCGCTGTGTAGCATTATCGGGCGAGGCGATAAAATAAATATAACCGCCGGCCTCATCGATCGTACTGAGATCGATCACATCATAATCGCCTTTGGTTATCAACGTTTCCTTCCCTTCCGTGCTAATCCTGTAAATATGCCGCCAGCCGTCTTTTTCACTCAGCCATATAAAATCCTTGCCTTTGTTTATCCAGTTCCAGCCAATGGGGTCGCGGCCGTCGCCGGCATCTATCCATGATTTGGTCTGCTCATCGTGCACCAAAGCAGTGGTGCCGTTTGATACGTTACAAATAAATATTTTACTCTCATTTTGCGCACGGTTCAATTGCTGCAAAATAATTTGGTTCGGATTTTCGGTCCATTCCATGCGTGGAATATAGTGCTGTACATTATCGCCCGGAACATCCATCCAGGTGGTTTTTGCCGTGCTTACATCCACCACGCCGATTTTGCAGGAACTCGGATCCTCGCCCGCAACCGGGTACTCAACCGGAACCACGAAAGGGTAGATCGAGTCGGTGGTATTCAGCATCAGGTAATTTTTTATCTTGCTGGCGTCTATCTGCCAATAAGCGAGCGCCCGGCTATCCGG
>JABDHD010000108.1:5682-10148 GCA_013285685.1 Bacteroidota bacterium | reverse complement strand
GACCAGCGAAAGCCATCGCGGTCGTCAAACTCTTCCTCGTAAGCCCAGTCGAAAGTGCCGTTGATGAGCTTTTTGGCCCCGTCGAAGGTCAGCTGTTTTACCGCACCGCTGCTTAAGTCTTCTACATAAAGGTTGTGCTCGCTTACATAGGCCGCTTTGGTGCCGTCGGGCGATAGCTTGGCAAACATCAGTGAAGCTACCGGCCGGTCTTTGCCGATCTGCTTTAGCGTCTTTGCGGCGAGATCGTAAATCCAGTAGTCGCCGCGTGTATTTAAGCGCCAAACGCGTTTTGAATTGGTATACAGGAGCACCCGTTGGCCATCATCGGAAACGGAAAAACCATCAACCCCCAAAGCCTGGCCGCCTGGCGGGGTTAGCATTTGACTGGTTAAAATAACGGTTTTTTTGGCGCTATCGCGAGTGTCGAGCTCAACCAGCCCCCCGTTTTGTGACGAGTAATACTGGTAACCATCTGTCGCCCAGTGTAGTCTGCCACGCTGGGCCTTTACAGAAAATGCCGAAAAAAGCAATAATAAAAATGCCAGGCAGATGCCCGGAAAGGCGTAAAATTTCCTATTCATAAACTTTTCGATTTTATGTTAATAATAAAATAATGGGTCAGCAAATCGACACGAATTTACACGAATTTAAGCGAATTAGACGAATAATTTGAGTTACACGAATTAGACGAATGAGCAAGAATGTTGCTTAAATTCCGTTTCATTTTAAATAGACGGCATTGTAATCTTAGCTTGAATTTTCAGAACTGGCTGGTTGGCGAAATAGTATTTGCGTTAATTCGAACTTATTCGTGTAAATTCGTGTTATTAATCTTATGAAAAAAATACTCTCAGCGCTCATTCTCTTCCTCACCCTTACAACAGCAAGCTTTGCCCAGCACATCGACCGGAGCAAATTTGTTAAGGACAGCCTTGACTTTTACATCAACCGCGCGCTTACCAACTGGCGCATACCGGGGGCCGCGGTGTGTATTGTTAAGGATAATAAGATAGTGATGATGAAGGCCTACGGCATAAAGGAATTGGGCCAGCCTGATAAAGTGGACATCAACACACTGTTTATGATCGGCAGCAATACCAAGGCGTTCACCGCAACTTCATTGGCCATATTGCAAACGCAGGGCAAGCTGAATTTGGACGATAAGGTGACTAAATACCTGCCTAAGTTTAAGCTGGAAAACAGGTCGGCCGGCGAAATGGCTGTTATCCGCGACCTGTTATGCCACAGGTTGGGTATGCAAACCTTCCAGGGCGATTTTACCTTTTATAATACTAACCTTACCCGCGAGGATGTAATACAAAAACTTGGCGAGCTAAAGGCCACTTATCCCTTTCGCACCAAGTGGGGCTATACCAATGCGGCATTTTTAACCGCCGGGCAAATAATACCGGCTGTGACCGGCAAGCCATGGGAGGTTTTTGTGCGCGAAAACATTTTTGCCCCCCTGGGCATGATCAATACACTGGCACTAAGCGCCGACCTGCCTAAATCGTATAACCGTACCGTTCCGCATACGCTGATTGACGGGCGCTTGTCGCCGATACCCTATGCGCAGATCGATGGGCTTGCACCGGCCGGTGCGATCAGTTCGTCCATAAATGATATGAGTAA
This sequence comes from Bacteroidota bacterium, assembly GCA_013285685.1. Lineage (GTDB taxonomy): Bacteria > Bacteroidota > Bacteroidia > Sphingobacteriales > Sphingobacteriaceae > Mucilaginibacter. Next base: position 8,516 of record JABDHD010000108.1, on the reverse strand, counting down.
GTGGGTATTGGCATTATTAAATAACGGCAAAGTTGGCCAAAGGCAGATGCTTCCGGAAGCGGCGATAAAAGCTACGCGTGAACCGCAGGACATAGTAGGCGAAGTGCACCACCCCGATGGCGAAAGCGGTTATGAACTGTATGGGCTGGGCTGGTTCCTGGAGCAATATGCAGGTCATGACCTGGTGATGCACACGGGTGGGGTAAATGGTTATGTTTCCTCGGTTACCCTGGCGCCGCAGGATCATTTAGGCATAATCGTTTTAACCAATACCGACGAGAATGAATTTTACGAAGCGCTGAAATGGGAGGTACTGGATGCTTATTTTAAAAAGCCCTACCGCGACTATAGTGATGTTTCTCTTTCAGAATTCAAAAAAGAACAGGCAAAGGAGGACACGCTTGAAAAAAGATGGAAGGATACCGTGGCCATGCTTCGCCCCCCGGCGCTGCCGTTGACTGACTATACAGGCAAATACGTGAACGATTTTTATGGCCACATGGAGGTAACCACCGGCGAAGGCAACAACCTGGAGATAAGGTTTGAGCATCACCCGCGCATGTATGCTAAATTGGAGCCGCTTGGAGGCAACCGCTTTTTTGTAACCTTCAGCGACCCGACGCTGGGCAAAGCTGTCTTCCCCTTCTACGTGCAAAACGGAAAAGTTACCGGTATAAAGGTGAAAGTCGCGGATTTTGTGGAGTATGGGCCGTATGAGTTCAGGAAAGAGTAATGGACAGGGTGAACGATAAAATTACTGCTGCGCCTTCCCCTTGCTATTATTCCGCCGGCCCCATTGCTTTTTGCGGGGAGGTCGTCTATCGGTTTGATGCTCGGGCCTGGGGCCTTCAATGCCCTTTAGTTCATCAGGAAGCTCCATCAGGCGGATGGGTTTTTCAATCAGCTGCTCAATGCTTTTTAACCGGCGCTCATCGCGGTGGTTTACAAAGGTGATGGCTGTGCCGGTAGTTTCGGCGCGCGCGGTACGGCCGACACGGTGAACATAATCTTCAGGGTCGCCGGGGACATCATAGTTGATCACCAGGTCGATACCTTCAACGTCAATGCCGCGCGAAAGGGCATCGGTGCCCACGATAACGGGTAGTTCCTTATTTTTAAATTCCAGTAATATCTCTTCGCGTTCTTTTTGCTCCAGGTCCGAGTGAAAGGCGCTGACCTTCATCCGTGCCGATTTCAATTCTTTTGCAAGGGATTTGACGATCTCTTTTCGCGAAGCAAAAATGATAACACTTTTGTACGATCCGGTTTTGAGCAGCGTAAGCAGCAGCGGCGTTTTTTGGGCGTCATGCACGCGATAGATCTGCTGGTCGATACCCACTGCGGGCTGCGACATGGCAATATTTACCTGGTGCGGATTGTGCAGGATAGTTTTAGCCAGGGTGCGTATCCTGCCCGGCATAGTGGCCGAGAACATCAGCGTTTGCCGTTTTTTGGGCAGATAGCTCACGATCTTCATGATGTCATCGTAAAAACCCATATCCAGCATGCGGTCGGCCTCGTCTAAAATCAAATGACTGAGGTGATTTAGTTTTACGATGCCCGAGTTAAGGTGCGCGATGAGGCGGCCCGGCGTGGCAACAATGATATTTACATCGTTTTGTATGCCGCGGCGCTGCTGTTCATAGGCTATGCCGTCGCCGCCGCCAAAAACAGCTATGGAGCTAATGCCGGTAAAGTAGGCAAGGCCTTCTACCTGCTGGTCAATTTGCTGGGCCAGCTCTCGTGTCGGCGCCAGGATAAGCGTGCTGATCTGGTGTTTATTGGTGGAGCTGATATGTTCAAGTACAGGCAGCAGGTAAGCCCCGGTTTTTCCGGTACCGGTTTGCGCGCAGGCAATAATGTCCTGTCCTTTTAAAATAATCGGGATTGCTTCAGCCTGGATGGGGGTTGGGGTAACAAACCCCATGCTCGATACGCCCTCCATCAGCTGCTCGTTGAAATTAAAATCGCTGAATGTCACTATATGCTATAATCGGCCTAAGATATGAAAAAAATAAGGGTTTTAAGAAACGCCGGTGAGAAATGACGGGCAATCCTCTTTAAGTTTAATAACCTTTCTTATTAAAACAGGCCCAACACACGCTACACCCCGGGGCCAACACACGCTACACCCCATGTCGGTGTCCCCACCGACATGCCCCGCGTGCCGGCATTTAGACAGAATCCGCCAAACCGGCACGGCATTCTACACACGCTACGGTTTTTACGTGCATCGCGCAATCGACATGCTTCGCACGATGAATTTATATCTAAACCATACACTGATCGCATTGGGGTTAGGCATTTCGGTTTGTTGGTGAAAAACACCAACAAAGGCGGAACACACGCTACACCCCGTGTCGGTGTCCCCACCGACATGCCCCGCGTGCCGGCATTTGGAAGGAATCAGCCAAACCGGCACGGCATTCTACACACGCTACGCTTTTTACGTGTGTCGCGCAATCGACATGCTTCGCACGATGAATTTATATCTAAACCATACACTGATCGCATTGGGGTTAGGCATTTCGGTTTGTTGGTGAAAAACGCCAACAAAGGCGGAAGTTTAATAACCTCTCTTATTAAAACGGGGCCAACACACGCTACACCCCATGTCGGTGTCCCCACCGACATGCCCCGCGTGCCGCCATTTAGACAGAATCCGCCAAACCGGCACGGCATTCTACACACGCTACGGTTTTTACGTGCGTCGCGCAATCGACATGCTTCGCACGATGAATTTATATCTAAACCATACACTGATCGCATTGGGGTTAGGCATTTCGGTTTGTTGGTGAAAAACACCAACAAAGGCGGAACACACGCTACACCCC
>JABDHD010000108.1:1030-5672 GCA_013285685.1 Bacteroidota bacterium | reverse complement strand
ATTTATATCTAAACCATACACTGATCGCATTGGGGTTAGGCATTTCGGTTTGTTGGTGAAAAACACCAACAAAGGCGGAACACACGCTACACCCCATGTCGGTGTCCCCACCGACATGCCCCGTGTGCCGGCATTTGAACGGAATCAGCCAAACCGGCACGGCATTCTACACACGCTACGCTTTGTATGTGCATCGCGCAATCGACATGCTTCGCACGATGAATTTATATCTAAACCATACACTGATCGCATTGGGGTTAGGCATTTCGGTTTGTTGGTGAAAAACACCAACAAAGGCGGAATAGCCTTTTTTACTTTCATTGCCGTCGGTTTTAACCGACGGATAAAAGAGTTACCGAAATGAGGCTTTAGGCCAAATTCCGCAGGCTGCATAAGCTAAGCAAACAAATTAGCAGCGGCAATTTGAATTACGCCCGGTCAAAACTTTTTTTACTCCGGCTTCTGCCAAAAATATTCCGGGTTATTGGTGGCATAAGCAACGAAAGTATGCCCCTCCTGTTTTGCCTGGTGAATGGTACTGAAACCACCCGGGTATAAATTGATATAGTCGATCTTCGGCTTGCCGGTTTTTCCGGTCTCAATATCCCACTCGCTTTTGATGGAGCATTTCAGCCAGTACAGGTTTTTCGACATGTAATTAAAATACTCCGCTTTAGTTTCTTTGTTCCTGTTATTCCAGTTAGCATCATCGTTCAGCACTACCGGGCTGCCGCTGATGAGCCGGGCGCGCACTTCTTCAATGTTCAGATAGTTGCCATTCTCATCGCGCAGGTAGGCATTAAAGGTGGGGTCCATCCAAACCCATTTGTTCAGCTTATCCGACCATACCACATCGATCACATGGCAATCGTTATCGAGCGTATCCTTCGGCATGCAGGTAACAATCCTCGCCTTAAAGCCTTCGGCCTGGTAGGCGTCGCGTAAAATACTGGCCATCATGCGGCAATTAACGCCCCGGTTTTGCGCCTTGCAAATGGCGATCAGGCTGTCGCCGTTCACCTGGGCGGGGTTGTTTGAGTTGCCATCGTGCCGCACCGCGTTATGCACCCAAAACAACAGGTTTTTAAACTTGCTGATCTCGTCGCCATTGCCGGCCACTGAATCCAGTTTGTATTTTTGCCTGAAAGCCACCAGTTCAGGCGCTGCAGCATCCTGGTAGGTAAATGCCGGCAGGCCGGTATTCCCGTTGCTGTAGGCCCCTGAGTTTTTTAATACATAAGGGTAATCCCCTTTTTCACGCATTTTTTGCAAGGCGACTTTGAAATCCGGCTCGTCGCGTACACTGTCCAGGTCACTGTCGGTAAGTGTGGATGAGTAATCTTTGTAGCCCGCCTCCACGGCCTTCTTAAAAGCGTCAAGCGCGGGTTGTTTCTGCCCGGTAAGGGCATTATAACAAGCCAGGTTATAGTACATTACCGCATTCCATGTGGCAAAATTCCTTTGCAGCTGGGGCGAAAGTTGGCCGTACCGGGTTAACCAGTTACTGATCAACTCCATACACTTTGCATAATCTTTGCGCTGCGACGCCTGGTAGCGGCTGCTGTCCAGCGTATAGGTCCATTTGTTAAAATCGGTATAATCCTTTGCGGGTTGCGCCTTTGCAACAAAAGCGGATAGCACAATAAGGCAAATGATAATGTTTTTTTTCATGTTGGGTTAATATGTTAATCAGTTTAAAATAAACGCTTTATCTTAGATAAAATAACTTTCAAATTTTTTTAACACAGAGAGCACTGAGAAGGCACTGAGAGCCACGGAGAAAAAAATAACGAACTATTAAACCTTTGTGGTCTCTGTGTTTTTTCCTTTGTGGTTCTCTGTGTTAAAATTCTTCGCTTTTTTTACACAAGATGTTAAAAATATAATTCGCGTTGCGTCAGAAGAAATATTTTCAAGCGGTTTCCAGCGCTCTTTTTACGAGCTCCTTTTTGTTTCTGGAAATAGGCACCTCGTTGCCGTTCGTCAGCAACAAAAAGTCGCCGTACTCCTTTTTCCAGCTTTTGACAAATTTTTTGTTGACGAGGTGCGACTGGTGGCAGCGTATAAAACCATAATCTTTCAATAGCTCCTCAAACTCATAAATGGGCCGGCAAACCAGCAGTTGCTCCCCATCCTGCAAATAAAAAGTACTGTAGTTGTTGGATGATTCGCAGCGGATGATGTCGCCGGTCTTCACAAAACGGGTCTCTTTTAGTGTATTGAGCGCGATGCGTTGATCTTCCTTGTTCTGCTGGCTTTTCAGCAGGTGTATCAGGTTTTCCAGCTGCCTGTTTTGCTCCTTTAACCGCTGCCGCTTTACGGCCCGGTCAACCGCCGATTGCAGTTCATTTATATCAATGGGTTTCAGCAGGTAATCCACCGCAGCAAAACGCATCGCCTGTATGGCATATTGGTCGTGCGCCGTAACAAAAACCACATCGAAATCATAGGTGTTCAGTTCCTTCAGTAGGTCGAACCCGCTTTTTTGCGGCATCTGAATGTCAAGGAAGACCAAACCGGGTTGAATTTGCATGATCAGTCGTTTGCCTTCATCCGCGTTAGCCGCCGTGCCGGCTATTTCAACCTGCGGGCAATAGCTATGAAGCAGCTCGCGCAGGTTGTCGATATTATGTTTTTCGTCGTCAATTAAAACCGCTTTCATGTTTATAAAAATGTGCTTGCGATTGGGCCCATTAACCTAATAATTGGTTGATAATGTTTGCGTTGCCACAACTCCCCTCTTGAGAGGGGGTGCGGCTGGACGTGTCGTGGCGGGGGTGTGTTTGCCCGCATGCTCGTCAAAACACCCCTCCTCCCCTCTCAAGAGGGGATTCGCACGGGCCGCGCTTTTTTAAGCCCCTTTCACCGTTTTTAAGATCGTTAAACTGCTCATAAAAACCAATTTTTAAAAGTAAGATATATTTTTGCCCCGGTTGGCGAATTGCCTTTTACCTCGAAACTGATCTGCTGGCCTTTTAAAAATTCGTTTAACAGCTTGATACGGTCATTCGTCAATTTTAAACCAAAGCCTGTGGTTACCTGCTTTGGCGAAAAACCTTTACCGTTATCGGTAATTACCACCGTCATATTATCGTGTTCTTTTTGGATGTTTAAAGTGATCAAACCCTTATCGTCCAGGTCCGATACGCCATGCTTCACCGCATTTTCAACCAGGGGCTGCAAAAGCAGTGACGGGATATCGGTATCATAAACGTTGATGTTTTCATCCACAGTGATCTCATACTTAAATCCAAACCGAAGCTGTTCCAGTTTTAAATAGGTGTCCAGGATGCTCAGTTCCTGCTTTAGCGGCGTTTGCTCGTTGTTATTGTTATTCAGCGATTCGCGCATAAGCCGGGCAAAGTCCGACAGGTAACTGTTGGCACCTTTAATATCCTGCTTATTGATGAGTCCTTGTATCGAGCTGAGCGCGTTAAAGATAAAGTGCGGGTTCAGCTGCGCATAAATAGCCTTTAATTCCAGTTGGACTTTGTTTTTATTGGCTTGCTCTTCGGCTGTTTTTTCCCGCTGCCGCAAAAGTTTTATATAGAGTACAACAAATCCAATACATACCGCACTTAACAGCCAGACAACGATTTTAAACCAGATGGAAGCATACCAGGGTGTTTTAACCAGGAAGAGATAGGTGGCCACATGCTCCGGCTGGGCGGTGTAGCGCATGTTCAGCTTATAGTCGCCTGGTTTCAGGTCGCGGAGCCAGATAAAGCCATCATCAAAATCGTTGGCTTTCCACGTAATAATTACCTCGTTATCCCTTACCAACTGGTATTGCAGCTGCTCTTTTTTGTATATCTCAGAGTTGAGAAAAAAGACCAGGTTGTTTTCGTTGGCCTCTGCTATGAACTTTTTAGGCAGCCCGGTTGTTAAATCCAGTTCCGCATCCTTATAATGCGTATGCCATTTATAAGCTTCTTCGGGCGTTATTTTGTATGACCAAGGCCTTGCCAGCCGTGTAAGAAAGATATTCAGCTCATCTGCGGTATAAATCCCGGCAACTGCGGGCTTTATCGGCCACCAGGCCACAACTGAAGTCGATTCGATATTTACACTTCCCTTCTTTCGGGCATCCACAACTATCCAGTTTCCAATACCCGGGTAATAACCGCCTAAGTATGCCATTTGCCCATAAGTCGACATCGCATCCACCATTTTATCACTGAAACGGGTAATTGGCATCCAGGGCACAATCACTTTATCGGGCCAGCGCATTACCCGGTATTCCCATTCACCAGCATTTGATCTGTTGACACCATGAAGAAAAAAGTGCACTTTCGCCGTATCAAAAGTATTGATCGCTACAAATTCCTTTGGCCGGTTACGCAGAAAAGCCGTGTCTTTTTGAAGATAGTTGCGTGTAACCGCATTCGGCGCCAGGTCCCAAAACACATTGTTTATTTCAAGCTCGCAGGTCATGATGCCGATATTGCCGGGTTTATCGAGACTATCGTTTGGATAGCTCTGAGAGTAGGCGGAATAAACGATCTGTGCATCTACACTTTTTAAAAGCAGGATGACCGGCAACAGGCAAAGGATCAGCTTTTTCATTTTCATTATTTTTTACCAAATATCCCGCTGCTCAAATTCATATTTTTCGCCGTTGTGAATATGGCGAATTTCGGTG
>JABDHD010000108.1:0-1020 GCA_013285685.1 Bacteroidota bacterium | reverse complement strand
GAATAGGCCGGGGGGCGGTTCTTTTTATCACCCTGAGCGCAGCGAACGATCTCAAATTAGAAGGGCATTAAACCCGCCGGGTTTGCTTTTATGCTACCCAAAATGTTTAGCTATATTATGATCTCTGCTGGTAGAAATCATATGGATAATTCAATATCTTTGATTTCACGGTTAATATACCCCGAAATCCATGACAAAAAAAGCCCTGCTCATAAGCTCACTGCTCATCGCATCAACACGTCTTTTTGCCCAGCAAACCGCAACCGATTCTGTCAAACAAACCGTAAACACGCTATTCGACGCCATGCGCAAAGGCGACAGCACCTTGCTGAAATCGACCTTTGCCACAAATATGATCCTCCAAAGCATTTCGGACGGCAAGGATGGCAATGCAATCCTGTCAACTGATAGCGGCGGCGATTTTGCAAAAACCATTGGCACGCCGCATGCCCAGGTTTATGATGAACGCATCGTTTTTGATGCGGTTAAAGTCGATGGCAGCCTGGCCAGCGTTTGGGCGCCGTACAAATTTTACCTCGGCGATAAATTCAGCCATTGCGGCGTAGATGTTTTTCAGCTGATGAAGACGCCCGGCGGCTGGAAGATCATTTACATAGTAGATACACGCCGCAAGGATAATTGCCCGGATTAGCTAAGTCAAAAGTCCTGAGTCGAAAGTCTTAAGTCGGATTGTCTATCCATCACCGACATGCATAAATCAGCGTAATCATAAAAATCAACTGAATCAGCGGTTCAGAAGATCCTTTGCTGTATCACCGCCATAAACCTATCCTTAAACTTTTCGCTGATCGGGATCTGTTTATTGCCCACATAAATATGGTTGTCCTGTATCTTATTGATCTGTTTGGTGTTGACGATATACGAGTTATGCACCCGCACAAACGGAGCGGTTAGCTGTTCGTCAATATCCTTCAAGCGGCGGTAAATGAGTAACTGACTTGCGGGCGTCACCACACGTACGTATTCTTTTTCACCCTCAAAATATTGGATATCCTCAAG
>JABDHD010000107.1:1298-14727 GCA_013285685.1 Bacteroidota bacterium | reverse complement strand
ATCCAAAAAGGGAATTTGCGCGTTGTGCCATCGGGCAATGTTTCGGTGTACTGAATCTTCTTATCCTCAACCGTAAACTTGCCATGTGATATCATTTTACCTCCCCACCGAATCTGCAGGGTATTATCTTTAAGAAATTGGATCGACGGGTCCTCAATTTTTAAATCGCCGCTTGAGGTGCTGTCGGGCGGGTTGGCATTGGGTTGTTCGTCTTTGATGTATTTCCATTTGCCGTAGAGCTGATCGGCGGTGACGGAAGGTTTGCAGGAATATAGCAATGCGATAAGAAAGCCGAACAGGATATATTTTTTCATAGAGGAATTTACCCGGTTTAAATAATGGGTTGAATTTAGAAATATAACCTCTTAATAAAAATTCTTTCTACTTTTATAAACCGTTACAAGTACAGTTATTTATTAAAGGGCGGGGTAGCAGGCGCCACCGAAAGACTTACGAAGTTTCTAAAACTTCGAGTCTGCTCTCGCCGCAAACACGCTTAACCGGTCTTTTTAACTATTTATCGATCCTATTTAAAATGAATTTCAAAAACGCCTTTGTCATTATTCTTATCAGCATCAGTTTTACCTGTTTCGCGCAGCAAACAGCCACCCTTACCATCGGCGATACCTCCAAACTCATCATCAGTAAATACATTTACGGGCAGTTTGCCGAGCATTTGGGGCATGGCATTTATGGCGGTTTTTGGGTGGACAAGTCGCTGCCGGTTGAAAAGCAGGACCGCATCCGCCTGGATGTGGTGAACGCGCTAAAAAAGATAAAAATCCCCAGCCTGCGCTGGCCCGGCGGCTGCTTTGCCGACGAATACCATTGGCGCGATGGCATCGGCCCTTCGGCGCAAAGGCCACGCATGGTGAACACCAACTGGGGAGGGGTAACGGAGGATAACAGCTTTGGCACGCATGAGTTTCTGGAACTTTGCAGCCTGCTGGGCTGCGAGCCATACATTGCAGCTAATGTGGGCAGCGGCACGGTGGAGGAAATGTCCAAGTGGATTGAATATTGTAATTCAAACAGCAATAGCACCGTCGCGGAGATGCGCCGGCAAAACGGTCACCCCGATCCGTATAAAGTTACTTTTTGGGGCATCGGCAACGAAAGCTGGGGCTGCGGCGGCACCATGACGCCCGAATTTTATAGCGACCAGTTTAAACGCTATGCATCTTTCGCCAAAAACTACCCTGGCGCACCGCTAAAAAAGATCGCCAGCGGCCCGAATTCCGACGATTATAACTGGACGGAAGTGATCATGAAAAATATACCCGACTGGATGATGTGGGGTATCTCGCTGCATTACTACACCGTACCCACAGGCGACTGGGGACATAAAGGATCGGCCACTAAATTTAGCGAGAGCGAATATTTTGCAACGATGGAACGCTGCCTTAAAATGGAGGAACTGGTTACCAAACATGCCGCCATTATGGATAAGTACGATCCCAAAAAACATGTGGCCCTGGTGGTTGACGAGTGGGGCGTTTGGACGGATGTAGAACCCGGTACCAATCCCGGCTTTTTATACCAGCAAAACAGCCTGCGCGATGCGCTGATCGCCGCCACAAACCTTAATATTTTTAATAACCATTGCGACCGGGTGCGCGGCGCCGCACTGGCACAAACCATCAACGTGCTGCAATCGCTAATTTTAACCGATAAAGACAAAATGCTGCTTACCCCGACTTATCATATTTTTGATATGTACAAAGTGCACCAGGATGCCAAATATCTGCCGATACAGATCAGCTCGCCCGATTATGTGGTGGATGGCAAAAAACTGCCTGCCGTAAATGTTTCTGCATCACGGGATGCTTTGGGGAAGGTGCATATCTCGCTGGTTAATCTCGATCTGCATAATAATATTACCATCAGTACCAGTCTGAAAGATATTCATTGGAAAACAGTGATAGGGCAAATACTTACCTCGGCCAATATTACCGATATAAATACTTTTGATAAGCCAGACAAACTGCGCCTTGAGAAGTTTAATGGGGCGAAAAATGAGAATGGTAAATTGGTTGTGAATTTGCCGGCAAAATCGGTGGTGACGCTGGAGTTGGAATGATTCGTAGAGACGCGATGCATCGCGTCTCCCGGCGACAGGTAAACACCGGACACACAATGTTCAGAAAATGGAGGAAAATATTGCGACAAATACCGCATTACTCCAGTGATGCCAACTGATGGGGATTACCGGTCAGGTGGATATAGCCATTTGTATACTGCTTCTAACTGAAAAAGTTTATCACCTGTCAGTGGGAGACGCGATGCATCGCGTCTCTACGATGGTAATGATTTTTTCTACCGATTTATCCAAACCTCCACATCACCGCTTTTTTGTCCCGCTTCTGCAAAAGGAACCAGCACCACTTTTTCAGGGATATTATTTATCTTCATATCAGCCGAAAACGCTTCCGGCCAATCCCAGTCGGCAGGCAGGGCACTATTGGCGGTTTGCAATTCTTTAGCGTTGGAGAAACTGACCGTATTTATGGCGCCAATCTCCTTGTTCAGGCTTTTATCGATCGCCATTACCTGGGGGCCTCTTTTTATAGCGATTGCGTTTGGATAGGAAATACCGCCCGGCAAAACCTGGATTGGCATATCAAAAGTTATTTCAACCTTGTCGCCAGTATTCCATTTGCGGTTGACGGCCAATAGCTGGCCGTTTTTACCTGGGTAACTATCATTGCCAACCTTCGCCGTAAAATTCGCCGACCAATCAGGCACGCGGAAGTTTACGGTAAATGCCGCAGCCTGCGAGGGGTCGATCTCAAATTCCACCTTGCCATTGGCAGGGAATTTAGTGAGCGATTTTATTTTTAAGTTAACAGCAGAATGATCATCGGCGGTAACTTCCGTTGCCGCCTCGCCATTCTCATACATCAACACCGTAAAAGTGCCTTTTATTTTCCCGCCGATCATTTCGGGGATCAGCGAAATGCCTCTTGGTACGCTGGAAAGACAGCAGGAGTAACCCTGGTCGCAGCGGTAGGGTTTTGGGCCCTGCAGCGCGGTGTAATAGCTTACGCAACCGGTTTGCGGATTCTCGGCAGCCAGTAAATGGTTATAAACCGAGCGTTCCAGCTCGGTGGCATATTTTGGGTCGCCGGTAGTTTGGAGTAAGGAAAGGTTGAACTGTATCCAGGTAACGGTTACACAACCTTCGCCCATATCATCATCGTTTGTCGCTTTTAATACGCCTGCTTTCACAAAAACCTCGTGGTCGCTGGCAGTGCCGGTAACGTACAAGCGGTGCCTGGTGATGTCGGTCCAGGCGCCTTCCAAAAGCGTAAGATATTTTTCCTGCCCGGTAAGCTTGTAATATTTTAAGATGCCCAAAAAGCACGACATCATTTCGTAGGCCTTGGCGTCGCCGACCTTTGTTACCACCCCATATTTTTCCAGGTTACCGATAATACCCGGTCCGTCCTTTTGCTCATAGGCACGTAAAATATACCTGCAAAACGCCAGGTATTTTGGGTTGCCGGTGTAACGGTAAAGATCTACCATCGGTTCCAGTATACTCCCCGGAGCAAGGCCGTTATGTTCGCCCGCCAGCATCAGGTCGCGTTTTCCGGGCTGGTCGCCAAAAGTGCGGCAGATCAGGTCGGCAGCGCGCTCAGCGGTCTCCAATGCTGGTTTATAGCCGGTAACCGAGTAGTAATTCAGCAGGCCGATAATGCAATATTTATGCGCCCAAACGTCCCAATCCTTCCAGCGGTCTTTATACAGGTAAGTGCCCATATAGCCATCCGGCATCTGGCAGGCGATGTATTTGCGCACCATATCATCCATCAGGTGTTTTATGCGTTCATCGTGGCTGTAAGCATAAGTTTTTGATGCCGAGAAAAGGAATTTGCCCACATGCTCGCCTATCCAGGTTTGTGCGCCGGGCCGGTGTTTAAAGCCTGACAACAGCGTTGCCGAATCAATCAGCAGCAGCCTTTTTTCCAGGTTTACATCCAAGCGATAGCCCAGGTAGCCGCCAATGTTTTGATAACAGGCAGAGGTGTATTGATCCGCAATTTTGTTTGGGATGATGGGGCCGTAAAATTTGATTGCATTTGTGTCAATAGGAAGCAGTCTGTGGGGACACAGACTGCGGGGTGGGTGGGTGTTGCTGTTTTGCGATATATTATTTACAACTAATAACCTTCCGTCCGCAGTTTGTGTCCCTAACCCTGCAGTCTGCATGCCCAACCCCGCAGTCTGTATGCCCAAGCCCGCAGTCTGTGTCCCCACAGACTGCTTTTCGCGCACATTGCTTGCCTCCTTCATTAACACCCCGTCAGCACTTAACATAAATGGGCACGAGAATAACAAAGCCAGCAGAATCAATCTTTTCATAATGGTAAATTTAATTAAAACTTTCAACCTCGCGCCGGGTCGGTGCGGATGCCTGCGCACCCATTTTTGTTACCGATAATGCTGCGGCCGTATTTGCAAACAGCACAGCATCTTCTAAATTTTTTCCTTCGGAAACAGCCACGGCCAGTGCGCCGTTAAACACATCACCCGCTGCGGTGGTATCTACGGCATTAACCACCGGTGCGGCTACCCAATCAAAATGATTGCCATGAAAAACCAGCGCGCCATTTGCCCCGAGCGTAATGATAACCGTTTCAATCCCTTTTTCGGCAAGTAGTTCGGCAACCGTTTCAGCGCTTTTTTTGTCTGTGATCCTAACGCCCGTGAGCATCTCCGCTTCCTTTTGATTTGGGGTGATAATGGAGACCTTGCTTAACAACTCATCCGAAAGTGCACAAGCCGGCGCCGGGTTTAGTATCACCCGCACGTTATTTTGGGCAGCCAGTTCAGCTACGTATTCCACTGTCTCCAACGGGATCTCCAACTGCATCAATATAAGCGAAGCGTTTTTTATTTTATCTTCGGCTTTGTAAAGATCTCCGGGCATCAAATTTGCGTTGGCGCCCGAGGCTACCACAATACAGTTCTCAGCCTTTGCATCAACCGTGATCAACGCGACGCCGGAAGGATTCACCGGGTCGATTATGCTATGGCCGGTATCGATGCCTTCTTCAGTAAAAGATTGAACGGCTTGCCTGCCGAAAATATCATCGCCTACCTTTACAATAAAAACCACATCGCCCCCCAATCGCGCGGCTGCAACGGCCTGGTTAGCGCCTTTGCCGCCGGCGGTCATCAAAAAGGTGCCGCCCAAAATGGTTTCGCCCGGGGCGGGTAAACGGTCAGCTTTTACCACCATGTCGGTGTTTGAACTGCCGATAACTAATATGTATGGTTTCATTATTTTACTTACTTAATAAATTTTTCACCCTCTTCCGCGAAGCGGAGAGAGGGTGAACGCACGAAGTGCCGTTCGGGTGAGTCGACGCGTGGTGCATGCATTAGCGCCAATGTCCGCCGGGTTGACTCACCCCAACTACTCCGCCTTTAGGCGGATGGTTGACCCTCTCTTCGTCTGCGGCGGAAAGAGGGTAGCTGCAGTTTTTCCTTTTGTTTTGAGCTTGCGCCACTTTTGTTTCCCCTTCAGGGGGTTAGGGGGTTACATCCCCGCATACACCAACAACCCCAATCCCACAACATAAAACAGCAGCATTAAATTCAATATACCGTTGGTCCCTTTTGGCGCACGCTTAAACTCTTTCCAGATGAAAATACCCCATAAAGCAGCAATTACCGTGGCGCCCTGCCCCAACCCGTACGAAATGGCGGGACCGGCTTTGCCGGATGCAATAATGCTGAACGACATACCCAGGCACCAAACCGACCCACCCAAAATACCGGTAATGTGATTTTTAAACCCACCTTTAAAGTATGAACTGAATGATACCGGTGTACCTACAAACGGGCGTTTCATTAAAATGGTGTTGAGTGCCAGGTTGCTTAATAATATCCCGACGCTAAAAATAACCACCGCAGTATAAGGACTCAGTTTACCCGGCTCGGGCACATCAAAATTAGTAAACATGCTTGCCGCTACGTACTTGTAAAAAAAGCCCATCAAAATACCGGCAAATACTGCCAAAAGCAGCCCTTTGGTCGAGGTTTGCTTACCGGCCGATTGCATCCGGCGGTAGGCATAAGCGTTGAGCAGTATCGCTACAACGATCAGCACCACCCCGCCGGTCAGCATTCCTTCGCTGCCTTTGGGGTCGGCCAGATAGTTCACCACTACACCGATTACCAGGGCCAGCCCGATGCCCACCGGGAATGCTACCGCCATGCCCGCGATGGCGATAGCCGCTACCAATAAAATATTCGCTGCGTTAAAAATGACGCCTCCGATGATAGCGGAACCGATATTTTTACCATCGGCTTGGCCTATGTCTGCCAAAAACGATCTTCCGCCAGCGCCGATACTGCCAAGCGTAAAAGCCAGGATCAGCGAGAAAAGCAATATGCCCAGCACATAGTCCCAGTAAAACAGCTCGAAACGCCAGGTGCTTGCCGCTAACTTTTGGGTATTGGCCCAGGAGCCCCAGCAAAACATGGTAATGACACAGCAGGCGACCGCCGCGGGATAATTTTCGATAATGAACATGGCAAGGTGGTTTATAAAAGTGAAAGATAGCGAAATCTGAATCAAATTTCTTTCAAAATGATTTTCCGGTTTTTCGTGGGGTACGCATCAAGATGTTAACATTGGGTATACATAGGGTATACATAATTAAATTTTTTTTCAAAAATAAATTTGCAAATCCCATTTCGATTGTATTACCTTTGTAGTGTACTATTATACTAATACACTATGATAGAAATAAAAGCCCTCAGTTTTAGTTACCCCCGCAAGCCGCTGCTGTTTGAGGATTTAAACCTTAAACTGTATAGTGGCCACATTTATGGCCTGCTGGGCAAAAACGGGGCCGGCAAATCAACCCTGCTGAAAAATATGATCGGCCTGGGATTTCCGCAGAAGGGTGGCTGTTTTTATAATGATGTGAACGTGTCGAACAGGCCCGTAGCTGTTTTGGAGGATATTTATTTTATCCCCGAAGAAATATTTGTTCCGGCGCTGACACCGGCGCGGTTCGTGGCTAATACAGCTATCTTCTATCCCAAATTCAGCAAAAGTGATTTTTACCATTATTTAAAAGTACTGGACGTTGACCTGGATGACGTAATGGATAAATTATCCTTCGGCCAGCAAAAAAAGGCGATGATCGCGTTCGGACTGGCGACTAATACCGGTGTACTGATTATGGACGAACCAACCAACGGTCTGGACATTCCTTCGAAAGTGCAATTCCGCAAGCTGATCGCGTCGGTGCTAACGGAAGACAGGTGCATTGTTATCTCCACCCACCAGGTGCGCGACCTGGACAGCCTGATCGATACCATACTGGTACTGCATGACCGCGAGATCGTGGTGAACAAAACAGTTGACGAGATATCCGAAAAAGTAGTATTTGGCAACTATGCTTCTGCCGAAGGTTTACCGGTGCTATATGAAGAGGAAAATGTGCGCGGCGTGAGCGCCATCCTTAAAAACACGAGCGGTAAATTCAGCAAGATCGACCTTGAGCTATTTTTTAATGCAATAACCAATGGCAGCAAGCCCCTGGTTGAAACCCTTATGGAAAACTGAAATGGATAACGTATTTAATATACACCGGTTTAGCAGGCTGTTTATAAAACACACGGCCGAACATTATAAAACATACCTTATGGCGCTGGCCGTTTTGATCGGTGTGCTGTTGCTTGGTGGCAGCTTTTTGGTTTATATCATCGACCAGCCGATTGAAGTGAATGCGCAAACAGTCTTCTTCTCCGGTATTTATTTTTTGGCCGGCGCCATTTTTACAAGTACTGTTTTTGCGGATTTTGGCGACAAAAAGAAAGCCATCGCATCGCTTACCTTGCCGGCCTCCGGTTTCGAGAAATTTTTGGTAGGCTGGGTTTGGTCGTACCTGGTCTTTTCAGTCATTTTTATAGCGGCCTTTTACGTGGTATTATTCGCGTTTATGCACCTGAAGCACTGGCCCAACCAACACGAAGAGATTTTTAGTATTTTTTCGCAGCCCGCTGTCTTAATATTTATCCCCTTTACGTTTGTGCACAGTTTTACATTATTCGGCGCCATCTATTTTGATAAGCTGCACTTTATAAAAACCGGCTTTGTGTTTTTTATCTCGGTTGCGGTGCTGGTCCTTTTCAATACATTTTTCCTGGAGGGTTTACTGGGGCGGAGCGTGCACCCTGCCGTGCCGTTCAGCAGTATCAACTTTGTCCAAAACCACATCGATTACGGTATCAATATGACCAGCCGCTATGATGCAGCCGTGGGTTATCTTATGATAATCGTATCAGCTCTTTTGTGGACGGCAGCTTATTTCAGGTTAAAGGAAAAACAGGTATAAGGCCATGGAATTTAAAGATAACGAAGCGATATACCTGCAGATAGCTGCCTTTGTGTGTGATAATATCCTCATACGCAAGTGGCCCGCCGAGCAAAAAATACCCTCAGTGCGTGACCTGGCAGTGGAGCTGGAGGTTAATCCCAACACCGTGATGAGATCCTATGAGTATCTGCAAAATCAGCAGATCGTATACAATAAACGCGGCCTGGGGCTGTTTGTGGCGCCCGATGGATATGATATGGTGAAGCAGCTTCGCCGCGAGAATTTTTTGCAGCAAAACCTGCCCCGGCTATTTAAAGAAATGTACCTGCTTGATATTTCGATAGCCGAAATTGAAAAGAAGTTCCAGGATTTTAAGGATGAAAATTACGGCACATTAACCGACGACAACAAAGATGAAGAAAAGTATTAAAATTTTAATAGGGGGCGCTTGCCTGGTTTTGCTTGCTTTGGTGTATTACGACCTGATGGTGCGCGAGGCTTTCATGGCAGGTACTTACAAAAAGCCTTTCAACACATTTACTACGCTGACTTATGAAAATTTTGATGAGATCGATCTCAGCGCCGCCACTGCGGCTAACATTATTGTACAACAGGGGCCTTTCAGCGTAAAAATGGACCCGACAGCGGCCGGATTTGTTAAAGTAAGCCAAACTTCAAACACCTTGCATATCGATGCCGCATTCAGCGATCATTATTACAGCCCGCTTTCCAATTATGTGCTGATCATTACATGCCCGCATCTTTTGAAGTTTAGTTCCGATTCAAAATACACAGCCGGCGGTACCCCGGTCACCGATACCCTGGCCAGCGAGGATTTTAAATGGCGGCCAACCATTATTGAAGGGTTTAATGCGGACAGTCTGACGGTTAATGAGACACATGCCAGTTCAGTTATTTTGAAAAAGGATCATGTCAGGTCGCTCAAAATAGTCATGGGTATTGGCGATAAAAGCCGGTCGAACCTGGTCATTACGGATGACAATCAATTTGGCAAGGCCGATATCGATATACGCAACAAAAGCCAGGTTAGGCTGGAATGTACCCATATTCAAAATCTACAATACAGGCTGGCCGACAGCGCAAGGCTGATCGTAACCGGCACGACACAAAACATGATCAAAAAATAACCTGTTAATTCCTGACGAAATGAAATTAGTAATAGAATCCCTTTCCAAAACCTATGCGAACGGCGTTGCGGCGCTTAAAGATGTTTCGCTTACGCTCACCAACGGCATGTTCGGCCTGCTGGGGCCAAATGGCGCCGGCAAATCCTCGCTGATGCGAACGATAGCCACCCTGCAGGAGGCCGATAAAGGCAGCATATTTTTGGATGACCTGGACGTTTTGCAGGAGAAAACTAAAGTACGTCAATTGCTGGGCTATTTGCCGCAGGAGTTTGGCGTTTACCCTAAAATTTCGGCCGAACGGATGCTCGATCATATTGCCCAATTAAAAGGCGTAGGCAATAAGGGTGAACGAAAAGATTTGGTTTTAAGCCTGCTGGAAAATGTTAACCTGCTGAAAGATCGCAAAAAACACCTCGGCACTTATTCCGGCGGGATGAAGCAGCGGTTCGGCATTGCGCAGGCGCTGATCGGCGACCCGAAGCTGATTATCGTTGACGAACCCACCGCCGGCCTTGATCCCGCCGAGCGCAACCGTTTTTACAACCTGTTGAGCCAACTGGGCGAAAATACCATCGTTATCCTGTCAACCCATATTGTTGAGGACGTAAGCACGCTTTGCTCCAATTTCGCCATTATTTGCCAGGGTGAGGTATTGTATTCCGGCGATCCCGAAACAGCCGTTGCCGAAATGAATGGCAGGATATTCAGCAAAGCGATCAATAAAAGCGAGATCGGGTTTTACAAGGATGACTATAACGTCATTTCGACCCAATTAAAAACAGGGCAATTGCATATCCGGGTGCTGCAGGAGAACGCACCGGGCAATGGATTTGAACCCGCCGTGCCCAATCTGGAAGATGTATACTTTAGCAATATCGCCACCCGCGTGGATGTAAATACTATTTAGGCCTTAAAAGGCAACAAAAAGCGGCGGGCAGTGCGATTCCCCTCTTGAGAGGGGTGGAGGGGTGTGTTATTCAGCATGTCGGCTAACACACCCCCGCCACTACACCATCCCGACGCACCCCCTCTCGAGAGGGGAGCTGTCATAACGCTCACATTACCAACTATATAAAGCTATATTATAACCATTAAAAAGCAATCCCCATGTTCCTGAAAATATTCCTTTTCGAGATCCAAAACAGGGTCCGCCGGCCGGCCATCTACCTTTACTTCGCTGCCGCGCTGGCTTTTACCGTCGGCAGTTTTGCTACCGGATCGCTGCCGGCGGGTGACAAAGAGCATTATAATTCACCCTACCTCATTAGCATGTGGTGCGCCGGTATGACTATGTTGATGATGCTTATTTCGTCGATGATCATGGGTACGCCGCTTTACCGCGACATTGAATATAATACCCGCGATTATTATTTAACCTATCCTATAACCAAACCCGGTTACTTTTGGGGCCGCTTTTTAGGGTCCTTTGCCTGCATGATATTTATCAGCAGTTCCATCCTGTTTGGCATTTTCATCGGGAGCAAACTGGGGCCTGCTATGGGCTGGCGTGATGCAAGCAGGTACGGTCCTAATAGTTTGACCTATTATTTGTATCCCTACGTCACCATCGCACTGCCAAACCTCATTTTTACGTCGTGCCTGTTTTTCGGGCTGGTCGCAGTAACGCGCAATGTAAAGGTTATCTATACCGGGGGTATCGTGTTGTTCATGGGGTATTTTTTGTCGCTGTTTTTCTTTCAAACTACCGTCAATTTTACGGTGATCACGCTTGCCGATCCGTTTGGCTTAAATGCTATCCGTTCCCTGTCCAATAATTCGTCGACTATTCAGCAAAATACCACTTTGCTGCCGGTAACCGGCGTTTTCCTGTTGAATAGGATCATTTGGACGGGCGTGGGTTTGCTTGCATTGGCCTACACTTATTTTACCTTTAATTTCGAAAAATTCTTCAGCGGTAAACGTGATAAAGCCTCGATTGACGAAGTGGTTTCAAAAGATCGTCAAACCAAAATAAAAACGGCCAAAATCAGCTTCGGCGGAACATATAATCGCAGCACCTTTTACAACCTTTTCAAACTGGAATTAAGAAATATTGCCCGCGACAACTATTTCTGGATCATTCTTTCGTGCGGCCTTATCTTCCTTGGCTTTGTATTTTGGATGGGTTCGGGTAATAATGGTGTGAATGATTATCCCAGGACCGTAATGCTGCTCAATATTTTCAACAATGCTTTCCTGTTCTTTATCTTCTTCGTCATCGTTTTTTATACGGGCGAAACACTGCACCGCGATCAAACTACACGCTATGCATTCATCAATGATTCATTGCCGCCGCCAAACTGGGTGCTTAACGGATCAAAGCTGCTGACAATGTTGTTTTTGGGCGCCTGCCTCTCTTTTATCCCAATAATCCTTGGGCTGCCGGTTCAACTCATTAAAGGCTTTCATCAGTTCAATTTCCCGACGTATTTCACCTTCATTTTCACCATCATTATGCCCCGCTTGCTGGAGATGGTGGTGTTTGCCTATGTGGTTCACGTTGTCATCAACAATAAGTTTGTGGCACATGGCATCGCGGTTTTTGTTTGGGTGGCGATCTTCTTTTTAGGGAACTCGGGCATATTTAATTATAACCTGTTGCTCTATTCCTATACGCCATGGTTTAATGTATCGGATATGGACGGACTTGGCCACATGGCCAAACCGGTTTACTGGTTTAATATTTACTGGCTGCTTGACGGTGGATTACTCATCATCATTGCCGCGCTATTTTTCTATCGCGGTGTTACCTCGTCCTTTAAAGAACGGCTACAGTTGGTTGGGGAACGCTTTGATAAACGAACAAAATTGATCACTGCTGCTGTTTTGCTTGCCTTCCTGGCGGTTGGCGGTTACGTTTATTACAACGTAAGCTATCTTAACGTTTGGCTGATGAAGACAGAGCAGGAAGATCGCGCCATCATTTACGAAAAAACATTGAAGCGTTTCGACGCCCTGCCTTTGCCCAAGATCACCAAAATAAAAATGTATGCCGATCTTTTCCCCGATAAGCAGGCTGAATACGTAAAGGCCTTTGTAACCATCCTCAACAAAAACGACAAAGCCATTTCAAAAATGCTGCTGGATGGCGATGAGCTGACAGACTATTCGTTAAAGGAAGACGGTAAGCCTATGCCGTTCACCTACCCCCTGCTTTATAAGCGCGCCTTCCTGAGTTTTTTCAGGCCGGCAATGGATACCGCCGAATTCAGGATGTACCAATTTCCCAGGCCTTTGGCTCCCGGCGATTCGGCGGTGATCGAGGTCAACTCTTCTATTACCTATAATGGTTTTCAAAATGGCCTCTACGCGGCAGATAACCTCCGCAACGGAACGTTTTTTAAAGGCGGCCTGCCAGAACTCGGCTATGATGACGACGACGAGGTAGGCAGCCCGTATGTGAGGAAGCACGCCGGCTTGCCGCCAAAAAACGATGAGGATCCGGCGCAAAACGATCCCTACGCTATTCGTACGCTCAAGGCCGGTCGTGCCGCCGACCTGTTAAGCACAGACGTTACGGTGAGCGTGCCTGTGGGGCAAACCGCGATTGCGCCCGGCAAGTTGGTGGGCCAATGGGATGTACGGCGCCAGCGCAGTTATTTTCACTATGTGCAAAACCAGCCCGGGATGTATAGCCCGTTCGCTATCGTGTCCGCGCGGTATGCCGATATGAAAGACAGCGTTACCCTGCCTGGCGGGCATAAAGTTAACATCAATATTTATCATGATCCACGGCACCAGGCAGACCTGGACAGGTTGATGGCTGCCTATAAAGATGGGCTGCGTTATTTTTCGGCTGCATTTGGCGATTATCCTTTTGACGATATCCGCCTGGCCGAAACGTCGGTTTATGGCCCCTGGGAGGCGTCGCTCACTACGCTGGATACCTATATGGAAAATCATTGCTTTAATGCCGATTATGTGAGGCCCAGCCAGGAC
>JABDHD010000107.1:0-1288 GCA_013285685.1 Bacteroidota bacterium | reverse complement strand
GGGCCGAATTCAGGCTGTCTTCTCCTATCAGGTCGCGCAGGCCGTACATCACCACGCAGCAACTGGCCCAGCAATGGTGGCGCTTCCAGGTTGCGCCGAACAGTACGATTGGCAACCTGGACATTCCCGAGGGACTGGCCAGGTACAGCGCGTTGATGATGGCCGAACGCAAATACGGGAAGAACAATATGAAGGGCCCCCTGCAGGACCAGCTATGGTCATACCTGTTCATTCGCACGCGCCTGGATGAAAAAGAGCATCCTTTGATCACAGCCCCCGGCAACGCGTGGTTTGAATGGGGAGGCAAAACTGCGGTGGTGATGTACGGCCTGCGCGACCTGATAGGAGAAGACAGCCTGAATTCGGCCCTGCGTGATTTTAAGAAGGCTTATGCGTTTAAGAAAGACGGCCCCTTTGCGGGGACGAATGATCTTTTTCGCTACCTGCAAAAGCACACACCCGATTCGCTGCAATATTATTTAACCGATAGCTGGCAAAAGATCACCTTTTACGACAATAAAGCGATCGATGTAAAAGCCACGCCAACAGGCAAAAAGAACGAATATAAAGTGACGCTGAAAGTTAATGTCGGTAAGGTTTATATTGACAATAAAGGCAATGACGTACCGGCAACCAAAATGAACGACTATATCGATATCGGCATATTTGCCGCCAGTAACCTGGATAAAACCGGAAGATGGCAAACTAACCCATTGTATGTGAAGAAGTACAAGCTAACCGCCGGCGACCATACGTTTAGTATAGTGGTGCAGGGCAAACCGGATTTTGCAGGGATTGATCCGTATAGTAAATTGGTGGATAGGAATCCGAATGATAATGTTAAGAGTTTAGAGAAGTAAAGCATCATGGTCCACCATCCCTGCAAGAAGTAAAGCATGATGGTCCACCGTCCCCGCAGGGTCTCTCGCAGAGGACCCTGCGGTTCGTGCTCATCGGACCCGAAAATAACGAAGCCCGTTATACTCCTGGCAATTCGTTCACCTGTTAAACGCGGCGCAGAGGACCCCGCGGGGACTAAACTTCAGTCGCTCAGGGACTATAAAGATTTGCTTCATCAAAATCGGCTATAATAGATATATTTATAGTCTATTCGGCAACGTATGTCTTCTATCGACCAATACAAACACAAATTGCTTGGGTTTATAAATTGCCCGTCTTCATTCGACATTGTATACGAGAATCCGACAAGAGACGTGGCCATCTACCTATTGCTTGAAGATATACCATTGGATGAAGAAAAATTTGACGGAAAAACTGGGGATATACT
>JABDHD010000106.1 GCA_013285685.1 Bacteroidota bacterium | reverse complement strand
ACTTCGCCGAAAACTTATAAATAGTAACGGTTTTATAAGTTTCGCCGGGCTTTAATTCTGTGGACGGGAATTGCGGCTTGTTTGGTGAATCCGGGTAATGCTCGGTTTCCACCGCGAACCCTGTCCTGTAATCATCCGTGGCGCCGCCATGCATGGCGTTTTTGCCACTCATAAAATTACCGCTGTAAAATTGCAGGCCGGGCTCGGTTGTAAAGATTTGCATTTCAATCCCACTTTTATCGCCGGTAATAGTTGCTATCGGCGTATTAACATCGTGCTGATCTAAAACGAAATTATGGTCGTAGCCGCTGCCGTTCTTTAACTGTTCATTTTGCTCACCTATCCTGCTGCCTATGGTTACCGGTTTGGTAAAATCAAAAGGTGTACCGGCTACAGCGTCTATTTTCCCGGTAGTGATGGATGTCGGATCGATGGGCGTATAATTTGCCGCCCGAAATTCAACAACGTGATTTAAAATTGTTCCGCTGCCAATACCATTCAAGTTAAAATACGAATGGTTGGTAAGGTTTACCACCGTGTTCTTATCTGTAGTTGCTTCATAACTAATCTTTACCGTATTATCCGGGGTCAATTCATAAGTCACCCGGCATTGCAAATTACCGGGGTAACCTTCTTCTCCATCTTTTGAGAGGTAAGTAAAGGTAATGGCACTGTCAGTAACCTGTTTGGTGTCCCAAACCACATCGTTGAAGCCTTTTTTTCCGCCATGAAGTGTATTGGGTTTATTATTAATGAAAAGATCATACCGGCGACCGTCCAGCACAAAATGTCCTTTTGCTATCCGGTTACCGTAGCGGCCAATGGTAGCGCCGTAATACGCAGACAATGTTTTTTTATAATCATCAATCGAATCAAAGCCAATTACGACATCTTTCAGTTTGCCATTTTTATCAGGCACCAATAAACCCAATATGTGGGCGCCATAATCGGTGAAGGCAGCCTGCATGCCATTTTTGTTTTTGAGGGTATAATAGTGTGTTTGTTTTCCGTCGATTATTTGTTCAAATCCCTTGGCGGGTGGTAAGGTGGCGGTAGTACTGTCTGTCATGAGTGAAGTGCCAGATGTTTTTTTGCCGGCATTGTTGCAGGCAGCCAAAGATAGGATACAAACCGCTAAAAAAGGGCTTAGCCGGCTATTAAATGTAAATTTCATCCTGAGTATTTTTTAAATTTTACTTTCCATTCAGTTGTTTTATCAGGTCGGTCTCTTCTTTTTTGTAAGGCGTGCCATCCTTTCTGAAAATATCGTGAAACCACAACTTCGGCTCCGACCCATCCGGAATGGGTGTGTCCCAGGCGTAAATGGTGTTTGTTTTGCCGCTCACAAAGCCCCAGTTTATGGCGCCAACGTTTTCTTTTTTTAGCATTGGCATCGTATTTTCAAAGGTGCTGTTGCGGGGCCTTGCCATATATTCAGTGCAAATAAGCGGCCGGCCATTCAGCTTTAAACGTTGCACCAATTTTTCGTGATTGTCGGGTGTATCGTAACAATGGTAGGTAACCACATCCGAGTTTTTAAGTTGAATGTCATTCAAATCTTTTAAATCCATATCCCACAAGCCGGAACTTACAGGTTGATCAGGATTAACGGCGTGCGCCCAGGCAAAAACTTTTGTAAGGAGCACCGAGGATTTAAACTTTTTGTTGCTGTTCCCCGGTTCATTGTACAAATCCCAAAGCAATATCCGCTGGTCGTGTTTAAAAGTGGTAAGCATGTCCACAACGTATTTCTTCAATTCAGCATAATCTGCTTCTGTTTTTAGCGGACGCCCCGGATCCTGCATCCACCCGGAATTGTGTATTCCTGGCTTTGGATCGGGTTGTTTGCCGGGCTTTGCATTCGGATTCCAGCAATCGTCAAAAAACACAAAAATGGTTTGAATATGATGTTTATCCGCAATGGCAAGGTACTGATTAACCCGTTCTTTAAACCCTTCCGGGTCTTCGCCCCAAACCACACTGTGCAAAAACACACGCATCGTATTAAAACCAATGCCTTCTGCATAGCCCAGCTCACGATCAATAGTTTTCGGGTCGAAAGTATCCGCCTGCCACATTTCCAACTGATTAATAGCGGTACTGGGTATAAAGTTGGAGCCGTTTATCCATTTGTGCTGTTCGTACCAGGCATTGGCTTTTTGCGGCGACCATGTGTTGTTTTTCGCGGGTTGAGCAAAGGAACTTTTGGCGATTGATAAAATCAAAACGCCCACTAACAAAAATATCTTTATTCGCATGGTTGAGTTTTATAAATAAAAAGGTCGGATCAAAAATGATAAAAATTAGCTTCTAAGCAAGGTCCTGGGTTCAAAAACTGAACTCACCTGCATCTACCACGGCACTGTCGCAAATATAGGTTGGCATAATACCCGTTGCTGTGATCCGGGTGTCGGCATCTTTAGACAAGGTGTTGCCCGTTAATACCAGCACTGTGTCCAAACCAAATTTGTTGCCGCCAAGGATGTCAGTCTGCAAGGTATCCCCTACCATTACGATCTGCTTCTTGCTGATCGGCCTGTATTCACGGATCAAGTCGAACGCGAACATAAACATCTGCGAATCGGGCTTACCAAAGCGGATAAACTGTTTACCAACAACGCTTTCTATCATAGATGCAATACCGCCTATAGCGATGGAAACTTCGTTTACAGACAGCGGATAGGCGCGGTCCGTATTAGCAACGATCACCGGGATCGTCCTTCTGCGAAGAATGTTTACCGCTTTGTTGAGTTCGGTTTGCCAGTCGAAACCCTCGTCATCCAAAAATATAAGCGCATTGACTTTATCAATGTTTGTACTGTTGATCTCGCTTACGGGCAATGTATGCAACCCGGAACTATCTATATAATGCTGTGATTCGGGTGTGCCCAAATAAGCTACTATGCCATCCTGAACTTGTAAGTCGAGATATTCTTTAGTAAGCATCCCCGAGGATATGATCCTGTCGGAGGTAATGGCAGTCAACCCATACCGGTGGTAAGCATCGGCCAACTGCACGGGACTGCGCGAGGCATCGTTGGTAACAATATAATATTCTTTGCCTTGCTGCTGCAGGTATTCAAAGGTCTTCTCAATCCCCGGCACCAACCCCTGGTAAGTTTTGATAACCCCAAAGGCATCGAAAAATATGATGTCGTATTTATCAACGATGGATTTGAAGTTATCGATGCGCTTCATTTTAGTGATTAGAGACTATAGCCCCGATAGCTATCGGGGAGCGATTAGTTTTTACTGAATTTTGCTATAAACCACCAAACATCCTACCATGAACTATGAACGATGAACTATTTAATTCCCAACGCATCTATGATCTTCTCTGCATCAAAATCACGGTCAACAGAAGGCAGGTATATTTCAAACGCTTCGGCCTGCAGCTTTTTGGCGTATTGCTCATTAAAAAAGTGCTTGCCGTCTTTTATCACGTAATTTAAGATAAAAAATCGATAGGCTTCTTTTAAAAAGCGAATTTCGTCAGCGCTTAGCGGGTTTACCTGGTGGTATTCCTTTAAAAACAGGATAAACCGGTCTTCCATCATGGTGCCGATATAGTAGCTGAACACCGTTCTATCGCCCGCGTCCGAAACTACCCGGCTGAAAAAGTAAAAATCAAGCAGGCGGTAACTCATCCGGAACCAATCATAGTCCCAGCGGGAGTAAAGCTCCAGGCTGGGCGTAACCGAAAAATTGCCAATGTTCCAGTCGATAAAAACCGGGATGATCTCGAACGACTTCATGTTATAACTCGACCTGTTTTTCAAAAACAAGTCGCAGTGATATTTCAAAAAATCGACCTGCATGGCCGAGCCAAATTTCTTTTCATCGGTGATCAGCAGTTGCTGCAGGGCAGCAATATCCGTGCGCAATGTTTTTGACGATCTCGGCAATACATTTTTAACCCGAGAACAAGCTTTATGAAACTTGCCTACCTGTTGCCCCAGTTTAACAATATGCTCTTCTTCCAGCCGCCGCGGCAGCCGCTCCAGTATCCGGGAGGGATTATAAAACACCACCCAGGCGTCGGTTTTTCCTTGTTTATATCGATAAACATAAACCCGGTTATTTTTCAATAATGATTTAGCCAGCAAATTCTCAAACGGATAAAGCAGATTGTTTGAAAGGGCATGAATAATACGGTGATCTTCCTTAAAATGCTCATAATTGCCGAAATAAGAAAGCTTGGCAATCACCATGTCGCCGTCCTCAAAAGTGATGCGAAAAACATGGTTGGTGGATACCATGGCGCTTACATCCTCGATATGCTTTATCGTTTTTGAATCGTCGTACCCCTCCCAGGCTTTTTTGATGATGGCATCATAATCTACCTGCGTGTACACTTTTGATGCCCGAACAGGGAATCGCGGCAGTATAGGGTTTATGGCCTGTATTTCTTCGTCTTCTACTATATTCACAATATTCCGCTTCATTATATTATCTCAAAATACCTTTTTAATTCCCAATCGGTAACACTTTTTCCAAATTGCCGCCATTCCCAAAGACGGGTATTGGTAAAATGATCTACAAAGGCTTCACCAAACAACTCTTTTGCCAGTGGGGAGTTTTTCATCATCGTTGCTGCTTCCAAAAGATTTGGCGCCAGGCTGCCGTTCCGTTTATCCTGGTAGCCGTTGCCGGTGGTGGCGGTGATTTTCAACTCCAGTTTGTTTTCTATACCATATAAGCCTGAAGCCAAAGCCGCAGCCATAGCCAGGTAAGGGTTTGTATCCGAACCGGGTATGCGCGTTTCCAGCCGGGTGTAAGCTTCCGATGGATGCAGCACGCGTAGGGCTGTTGTCCGGTTATCAACGCCCCAGGTAATGGTTGTCGGCGCCCAGGCGCCTTCAACAAGTCTTTTATAGCTGTTTACCGTTGGCGCATACATGGGTAAAATATGCGGCAGGCAGTACAACTGACCGGCGAGATATTGCTTATGCAGATCGCTCATATCATTTTCATCAGCTGCGTTATAGAACAAGTTTTTGGTTTGATCCTTATTCCACAAGCTCTGGTGAATATGCCCGCTGCATCCCGGTAAGTTTTCGTTCCATTTGGCCATAAAAGTGGCCATGATGCCATGTTTGTAGGCTATTTCTTTAACCGCTGTTTTAAATAGCACCGCTTTATCTGCCGCCGCTAAAACATGATCGTGCATAATAGCAGCTTCGTACACTCCGGGGCCCGTTTCAGTATGCAAGCCTTCCAGCGGGACATTGAATTCATACAGCAGGTTGAACAGATCGTTATAAAAATCGTCCTCCAGCGAGGTGCGTAAAATGGAATAGCCAAACATACCCGGGGTAAGGTTCTCCATATTGGCAAACCCTTTATCCTGCAAACTTTCCGGGGTTTCTCTGAAATTGAACCACTCGAATTCCTGGGCAAATTCGGGATGGTAACCCATGGTTTCACATTGCTTTGCAATCCTCTTCAACAAGCTACGGCTGCATGCAGGCAGGTCCTCGCCTTCATCATTGCTAAAATCGCCCAAAAAAAAGGGTGTATTTTCATTCCAGGGTATTGTCCTGAATGTGGACAGATCGACCCGGCATGGCCTATCGGGATAACCGGTGTGCCAGCCGGTTAGCTGCACATTATCATAACAGGCATCGCTGCTATCCCAGCCAAACACCACATCGCAAAAGCCGTAGCCCTGTTTTAACCCGTCGATAAATTTTTTATGGTGGATCACTTTCCCACGCAGCACCCCGTCAATATCGGCAAAGGCAAATTTTATTTTGGTTATATCGTTCTCTTTAAGGTAGGTTTTTATCTGATCTTCATTCATAATAATCAGTCATAAATGGCGGCGCAAGTTAAGCAACTTAAAGTTAATGCATAAAATATTAAATTGATACGGGTTGGGCCGATAAAAGTTTAACCTTTATATTTAACTCGGCTGGTGATTCGTTGCAATAGACGGCCGTAATTCCCGGATTTTGCAGGGTTATCCGTACAACCGCGGCTACACCATTTTGTATGTAGCAGCTACGGGCGCTACACCCTGCTATCCCGGACGTCCGGGACTACAGCACTGATGGTCAATAATTTAACTACTGACACGATTTTGTCACTGACAAAACAGTGTCACCACTTTTTACATTTTTTCAACAAAATAAAATAAGACGGAAAGGGTTAAGGCACCAAATTTTTACTTTTGTTTTGACGATGAACGAAAATGACCAGTACTTATTTGTTTACGGCACCCTGCTGGATGACAGCAATCCCTATTGTGCGTTTTTGAAAGAAAACAGCCGTTTTTACCAGGAAGGAAGATTCAGGGGAGCGTTATACAACATCGGCAACTATCCTGGTGCGACAATACATCCTGCTTGCCAAACCTTTGTATACGGCTCAATTTTTACGATGGATGATCCAAAAAGTGTTTTGAAGGAACTTGACGAATACGAAGGTTTTGGTGATGATTTTTCCCAGCCGAATGAGTTCGTCAGGGAGCTCGTTACGATTGAAACAGAAAATGGCCCCATGCCTTGTTGGGCTTACCTTTATAATCTTCCAACAGAGGGTCGTCCGCTTATCCCATCAGGAAAATATTAGACTTCTGTGTAACTAAACCGTGAAGGATTTTACCGCAAAGAACGCGAAAGGGAAGACGCGGAGGCCACAAAGCTTTAGTAGCTTGTCAATTTATTTTTTTCTCTGTGTTCTCTGCGTCTTCTCAGCGCTCTCTGTGTTTAAAAATGAAGTTTTACTAAACAAGTTCGCCGGGCATACTGCCTTTATTGATGACTAATCCTCCTTTAAACAAAAAATCCCCCAGCTAAAACTGGGGGAAATCACAATCATATTAGTTTAGTCAGGAATTTAAACTTTAGCCGATTTTACGGTTTTGATGATCACGGCAGCAACCTTATACGGATCGGCAGCTGAGTTAGGGCGACGATCTTCCAAATAGCCTTTCCAGCCCTTTTGTACAGTGTACAGCGGAATACGAATAGACGCACCACGGTCAGATACGCCATAGCTGTAATCATTGATTGAAGCAGTTTCGTGCTTGCCGGTTAAGCGCTTGTCGTTATCGGCGCCATAAACCGCTATACACTCAGCAACAGCCGGACGGAAAGCTTCGCATATTGTAGTGTAAATATCTTTGCTTCCGCAGGTCCTTAAAGTAGTGTTTGAGAAGTTAGCGTGCATGCCCGAACCGTTCCAGTCCAGGTCGCCCAGTGGTTTGCAATGCCAGTTTACAGACACGCCATGGCTTTCCCCAATTCTTTCCAATAAATAACGGGCCACCCAAATCTGGTCGCCTGCTTCTTTAGCGCCTTTGGCAAATATCTGGAATTCCCACTGTCCGGCCGCAACCTCGCCATTGATGCCTTCAACATTCAAGCCAGCTTCCAAACAGGTATCCAGGTGTTCTTCAACTATTTCCCTGCCGTAAGCTTTAGTGGCGCCTACACCGCAATAATATGGGCCTTGCGGGCCTGGGTAACCACCAGCCGGGAAACCAAGCGGTTTGTTTGTTTCGGGATCCCATAAAAAGTACTCCTGCTCAAATCCAAACCAAAAATCGTTATCATCATCCTGGATTGTTGCACGGCCATTTGACTCGTGTGCTTTACCTGTTGAGTCAAGCACTTCGCACATTACCAGGTAAGCATCTAATCTTCCTGGATCTTTACAAATAAAAACAGGTTTCAGCACACAGTCTGATGAACCGCCCGGCGCTTGCTCAGTTGATGAACCGTCAAAGCTCCAATCGGGACAATCTGTCAGTTGCCCGCTGAAGTCACTTACTATTTTTGTTTTGCTGCGCAGGCTTTGAGTGGGTTTGTAGCCATCAAGCCAGATGTACTCGAGTTTTGCCATTGTTAATGATTTTTATAAATTTTGGTTTAATCCGTGTTTTTTTTAACGTGATATACAATTATCGACGCGAATTTAAATTTTTTTTATAAAATTCATCACAAAATGTGAAAAATATTGGAAAAATTTTTAAAAATGTGAATATCTAATGCCAAAGTGAATGAAAAACAAGCAAAAATTAAAAATTCAATAACTTAAACTTAAATAGCAGTCAAAAAAGGCAAAGTGCATTCGGCAATGGCTGAAAATTAGTGGGAAAAGAAATGGCTTGTCGTTTTTCTCGCCTTCGTTGGTGAAAACAACAATAAAGGCGGGAACGGGAAAAATTTCAGTAAACCCTGAGACGACCAAGGCATCACGGTTTGTTGGTGAAAACACCAACAAAGGCGGAAAACACCCAAGCAGGCTTACCCTAAAATAAATCCTAAATCGAAATTCCGAATTCCGAAATCATAATAAATCTCTATCTTCGGCCTGTTTAATTTTCCATCTCCAAAAACAAAATAAAATGAAGATTACTGTTGTTGGCGCCGGTGCCGTTGGCGCTACCTGCGCGGATAATATCGCCAGGAAAGAACTGGCTGAAGAACTGATCCTGTTGGATATCCGTGAAGGTTTTGCCGAAGGTAAGGCCATCGATATCATGCAAACATCAGCCATCCTCGGCTTTGATACCAAAGTAAAGGGCGTTACCAATGATTATGCAGCTACCGCCGGCTCTTCGGTCGTAGTGATCACATCGGGTATACCCAGAAAACCCGGTATGACCCGCGAAGAACTGATCGGCACTAATGCCGGTATTGTTAAAGCGGTTACCGAAAGTATCCTGACACACTCGCCCGAAACCATCATCATCGTGGTGGCTAACCCGATGGATACGATGAACTATCTTACCCTTAAAACTTCTGGCCTGCCTAAAAACAAAATATTGGGCATGGGCGGAGCACTGGACTCCTCAAGATTTAAATATTACCTGAGCCAGGAACTGGGCTGCTCCCCTGCCGACCTGAATGCCGTAGTTATCGGCGGCCATGGCGATACTACCATGATCCCACTGATCAACCATGCAACCTGGAACAGCATCCCGGTTACCCAATTCCTAAGCAAGGAACAACAGGACAAAGTAGTTGCAGCAACCATGGTTGGCGGCGCTACGTTAACAAAACTGATCGGCACCTCGGCATGGTATGCACCCGGCGCCGGAACCATGGCCATGGTAGAAAGCATTGTACGCGATGAAAAGAAACTGATCTCCTGCGGTGTAGCACTCGAAGGTGAATATGGGCAAAGTGATATTTCGCTGGTGGTACCGGTGGTAATAGGAAAAAATGGCTGGGAAAAGATCGTTGAGTTTAACCTAAGCGATGCTGAAAAGGCCGAATTTGATAAGAGCGCGGCGGCGGTTCGGAATATGAACCAGGTGTTGTATGATACCGGGGTGATTTAATAGTAATTTGGGAGCTGTTTAACAACAAGAAGCGCCACACCAATAAAGATATTTTCACCGTAGACGCAATATTTTGCGTCTCGGACCTGAAATTACGGTTTTAGGTCTAAAAAGCCGGCGCTCCGTTTCGGAGACGCAAAATATTGCGTCTCTACGATTCTGTTTCCCGGTATAGCTATAAAGGGGGTTGGCGTAATAGCTTAACCCCTTTTTAATTTCCGAGTGTCTTTCTACGCTCTGCCATACTTTATTATTCACAATTTCGCGTTTCATTATCTGCATCCCGCACGTGCGGGACACATCTGGATATTAATATAAATTTTGCACATTTGCATCCCGCACATGCGGGACACATTTGCACATTACTTTGCACAACATGCATTTCCTGTATCCCGCATTTCTATTCGCACTGCTCACCCTGGCAATCCCCCTGCTTATCCATTTGTTTAATTTCCGCAGGTATCAAAAGGTGTATTTCAGCAATGTGCAGTTTTTAAAGGAGGTGCAGGAGCAGCAGTCATCTCGCCGCAACCTTAAAGAAAGGCTTATCCTGGCCTCGCGTATGCTGGCCCTGCTTTTTTTAGTGCTCGCCTTTGCACGGCCTTATATACCCGGTAAAAATGCGGCAAACTCGGGCAAACAGCAGGCAGTAAGCATTTTTGTAGATAATTCCTATTCGATGGAAACGCTGAACCGTGATGGCTCGCTGCTGGATGAAGCAAAACACCGCGCCAAAGAAATCGCGGCAGCTTACAGCCTTAACGACCGTTTCCAACTGCTCACCCAGGATTTTGAGGGCCGGCACCAGCGCCTGCTAAGCCGGCAGGAGTTTGACGACGCGGTGGATACGCTGAAGATCAGCCCGCAAAGCCGGACGCTGCAGCAAATCATTGATCGCCAGCAGGGCCTGCTGCAAATGCACCGGGAACAGCCGGGCTCTATCTATATCATCTCCGATTTTCAGAAAAATATGTCCGGTGACCGACCGGTACAAACAGATACAGGCGTAGCCATTAACCTGGTGCAGGTAAAGGCCAACACATTACCCAATGTTGCCGTTGATTCCGCAGCCATGCTGAGCGCCATCCACCGGCCGGGCGACGGCGAGAAACTGGTGGTAAGGTTGCACAACTACTCTACGGAAACCGCCGAGAAAATACCGCTTAAATTATTGATCAACGGCGAACAAAAAGCGCTGGGGAGTTATACCATCAACGCGCGGGCGGTTCAATATGATACACTCTCCTTTTCGGGGCTGCAGGCTGGCTGGCAAAGGGCCGAAATTTCTTTACAGGATAACCCGGTCACATTTGACAACCAGTTTTACTTCACATTTCAGGTGGAGCAGCAAATGCCGGTGTTACTGGTTGACGGCGGTACACCCAACACATACCTAAAAGCAGTTTTTGCGGCCGATCCTTTTTTCAGCGCGCATCGCGTCCCGGATGGCAATGTGGACTATGCATCGCTAAGCAGCTATCCCGTAATCATACTGAGTGATATCAACGCTATTTCGACGGGTTTATCGCAGCAATTAAAAAGTTATGTCAGCAAAGGCGGCACCCTGCTGGTGTTCCCGGCGGCTGATGCAGACCTGCCGAGCTATAAAGGCTTTTTACAATCCTTAAATGCAGCTTATCCTGAAAAACTGATCACCACCGATGCCAAGGTGGCTTCGATCAACCTGCATAACCCCGTGTTTAAAAACATATTCGAAAATTTCCCGCAAAATCCTGATCTGCCGTCGGTAAAAAAATATTACCAGTTAAATGCTCACAGCGGAGAGAGCCTGATGGAATTGCCCGGACGCCAGCCTTTCTGGAATGAATATGTGAGCGGCAAGGGGAAAGTATGTGTTTCGGCCGTTGCTTTGAACGAGGACTTCAGCAACCTGCCCAGGCATGCCCTGTTTGTACCGGTGATGTTCAGGATCGCGCTTTTAAGCGGGCATGATCAACCACTTGCCTATACCCTGGGCAGAGAGGAAAGCATAGAAGTTCCGCCGGTTCAAACCAACGAAAAACAATTGCTCAAGCTGGTAAAAGGCAGCCTGGGGATCATCCCCGAAACCAAACAAATTGAAGGCAGTACGCTATTGTATATGGCCGATCAGTTGCAGCAGCCCGGTGTTTACGACCTGAAGAAACAGGATAGCACCGTAGCCGTGCTGGCTTTTAACGATAACCGCAGCGAATCGGACCTCACCTATCTCAACGGCGCCGAACTGGCTAAACTGGTACCGGATGCAAAACCCGTTTTGGAGGCCGGGAAAGGCTCCTTAAAGAACGTGCTGGCAGAAACAAATTTCGGCTTACAATTATGGAAACTTTGTATAATTTTGGCATTGATTTTCCTGGCCGCTGAAATTCTGCTGATCCGGTACTTTAGGACTGATATTCAGCAGGTTTCGCAAAGGGCATAAATCGGCAACACCTCCTTAAAATAGCATAAATGAATTTGCTCATTAAGTCCGCAACTATAATCGACCCGAACTCACCCTTTAACAAAAAAATTGCCGACGTTTTAATTGAAAAAGGTATCATCACCCAAATAGCCGGCGAACTTGAGGCGGATGCCGAAGTTTTTGAGGCTGAAGGCGCCTGCCTTTCACCGGGCTTTTTTGACTTGAACTGTAATATCGGCGAGCCGGGGCTTGAAACCAAGGAGGATATTTATACCGGCACAAAAGCAGCGGCATCAGGTGGTTTTACAGGGATAGCCCTAATGCCCAATACAATTCCGCCTGTCCACTCAAAAGCCGAGATCGAGTATATTGTAAACCGATCGAAGAAAAACCTGGTGGATATTTATCCAATCGGAACAATTTCTCACAAACGCGAAGGCCATGACCTTGCGGAGATGTACGATATGTACCTGAGCGGCGCAAAAGCATTCACTGATGGCAACAGGCCTGTTCAGGACGCCGGCTTAATGGAGCGCGCGCTTTTATACACACAGGGTTTTGATGGTTTGGTATTCAGTTATCCAGAAGACACAGCGATAGCCGGTAAGGCAAAAGTAAACGAAGGCGAAGTGAGTACCTTATTGGGCATGAAAGGAATCCCTTCGCTTGCAGAAGAACTGATGATAGCCCGCGACCTTTACCTGGCGGAATATACAGGGTCGAGGATACATTTCAGCACCATATCCACCACCCGGTCGGTTGAGCTGATCCGTGAGGCAAAACACAAAGGCATCGAGGTAACCTGCGATGTTGCGGCTTACCACCTGGTACTTACCGACGAGGCATTACTGGGCTTTGACAGCCTTTATAAAGTAAAACCTCCCCTGCGCACGCAGGATGATGTGGATGCCCTGCTTGAGGGATTGCGCGATGGAACCATAGACGCCATCGTTTCGCAGCATACGCCGCACGAGGTTGAATTTAAGAACGTCGAATTTGAGGTGGCCGAATTTGGGATGACCGGGCTGCAAACAGCCTTTTCGCTTGCTGTACAAGCGGGCCTGGATATAGAAATGATCGTTCAAAAAATGTCGGTCAACCCACGGGAAATATTAAATATCGACATCCCCTTCATCGCCGAAGGAAAAGAAGCCAACCTGGTATTGCTTGACCCAAACATGGAATGGGAATACAATAAAAAGAACAACCGGTCAAAATCATATAATTCTCCCTTCATCGGGCACAACCTTACAGGCAAAGTATTGTTAACCTTCAATAACAATCAACTCAGCAAATAACATTAATCATGACTGACCCAAAAGTAACCATCGCCATCGAGGCGGCATTAAATGCTTTTTCGAAATACGGCAATTTTGAAGCTACCGCATTTACGGAGGTATTTAACGAGGTTTTTGCATCCGGCGAGGACTTTATGGCCAAAACCAATATGCTGGATGAGATTTTTGACGACTACCCCGAACTTGAAGCGCTGCGAGAGGTTTTCTTTGACTTGCTGCTGATCAACTTTTTTAGCGCGGATGTAAAAAAACTCGAGGAAGATTACCTGGACTCGCCTGAATGGGAGGAAATTGAGGAACAGACACTGGACAGGGGCACAGAGCTGCTTAACCTGCTGCTTTACTTAAACGAGTGCGACGAAGAGGATATTGAACCGGGCCTGGAAGATTATTTGAAGGAGTTTTTATTGGTTGACGAGGACGAGTTCCAGGATGAGTACCGGATATACGAGCCGGTAATTGCCAACCAGATACTGGTTGACAGCCCGGTTGGAGAGATTGGGAAAGCAGCCGCTCAAGTGCCTGAAGATTCGGAATTGAAAGAGCTTTTTTACCCGATGATGTGCTTTTTCCAGAATACCGCACCCTCGGCCGAAGAAAAAACCGCTATCGCAGACCAGGCCCCCAGCAAGGATTTTGACATGGCGGTGCTTGAAATTTTAACTTCCTTTGCTGAATAAACATCAACCATTGTGCAGACACTTGAACAAAAAATAAAGAAGAGCGGGTTTAAAAATGGGTTGATACTCGGGGTGATCACGACGGCGCTCAACATCTTGTCTTTTTATTTGATCACTTCTCCATCGATATCGCCGCTGCTGTTCATTTTGGCGCCCATTATTTCCAGGGCATTTATTCCCATGCTTGTGGTTATTTTTCTTTGTTTTAACATTCGCAAAAATATCGGCGGACTGTGGACTTTCAAACAGGCAACTACTGGGATATTCATTATGCTGATCGTGGCCTACCTGGTTAACCTGGCAGGGAAAGATATGATCTTTGATAAAGTTATTGAGCCGAATGGGATTCAAAAAACCCAGATGGCGGCAATAAATGCCAAGGCAGCCAATATGAAAGAAAAAGGCGCCGGCCAGGATAAAATAAATACCTCTATCGCCGATATGAAAAAGGATTTTATTCAGAAAGACACTTTTTCAATCGGCGCCTTTATCACCGGGAACGCGTTTATCGTGTTGTTTTTGTTTGTTTTTGCCCTGATTTTTGCCTCGCTCCTCCGAAATGCTGAATATGTTTCGGTGCCTGGAAAAAAATAGCCGACCCCTGCAATTCTGTAAACCCTTCAACATTCTTAACGCAGGGTTTATATTATTGCTAAAAATAATCTATACCTTTATTTCAAACTAACCAAAAAATCATAATGGAAACCACAAAACCAAACCAGGGCGGCATCGCTTTCAAATGGGCTTTAATTAATGTCATTGCTTCAATCGTAATTACCTACGTCTTTCAGTTATTGGGTACTGACATATCGGCGCCCAGCAGGTATTTAGCATACATACCTTTCATAGCATTTTTATGCCTGGCCCAGATGGAATACCGTGGCAAACTTTCCGGCTTTATGACTTACGGCCAGGGTTTTGTCGAAGGTTTGTTGTACGGTGTCTTCAGCGGACTAATGATGGCTGTATTTATTTATGTATACTATTCCTTTTTATATCCGGCGGCCATTGATCAAATAGTTGCCTCCGCGCGCGATAGTATGGTTGCAAAGGGTACGCCAAGCGATCAAATGGATACAGCATTGGATGTGACAAGAAAATACGGTGCTATTTTTGGCGCAGTCGGCGCTTTATTCGTTACACCCATCTTCGCCATGATAGTGGCATTGATCACCGCTGCGATTTACAAAAAGGAACCAACAATT
>JABDHD010000105.1:7585-14884 GCA_013285685.1 Bacteroidota bacterium | reverse complement strand
AAAACAAATGCGATATCATCATAATTCAGGGTGTCAATCGTCAGCTTAAGTCGCATCACTTGGTTTCCAGCGAGTTGCGGAGTGGGCGTACCCATCAATAGGCTTGTGCCGGTGAGTTGCGCAGTAGCCTTTGCCGATTCGGTAAAAGTTATCGTTGGGTTCACCACCGGTGAACCAGGCGGGGTAGCCTGCACAAAAAATCCCTGCCCGCTCATGATGTACCGGCTGGCATTGCCGGTTGCGGTACCGCCTGACGATGACGTGGCCAGGAACGTGTCGTATTGATTGGTTTGGGGGTTAAATACCCAAATTGTAGGGGCTACCGTGGCGCTCCGTGTAATCCCTGTGCTGGAATAAGCTGTGCACCAGTCAATGGTGGAGGGATATGGGTTTCCGATCATGTTGAAACCGCGAACCGCATGATTCCCACCCGAACCCGATCCGGTATAACCTAACGTTGTTGAGGTTGGCGTATACCAGTCCTCAACCGTCACCGACTGTTGGTTAATGTTGCCTGTTGAAGTCAGCGTTACGTTGTCGGGGGCGATGTAAGGGTAAGATGTCCTTGTTGACCAATTGGTTGCCGCTCCCCTGAAAAAGAATAATACGCCGCTACCGATAGGTATGCTATAGGTACTGCCGTCGCTGCAGGCGATAGTTCCTGTGCCCGACGAATTCGTGATATTGGTTATGCCGATAAAATTACCGCTTGTAAAAGATGCATTGGAAGGGGTGTAGCTTTCGCGGTATAAATAAACAGAGGGGTTCCCCGCGCTTGTACTTCCGCCGGCGCAGCCCGTGATGAATGCGTTAGTAGAACTGCTTGCCGCTGTGGTTTGGCCGGCCGTTGCGCCAACAATATAATTCAGCCCAAAAACATTGTTGCTGTTTACTTGCAGGGAATCATGAACAGCTGAAGATATAATGCGATAGTTGCGTTCGAGCCAGCGTTTTTTAACATTATCATAGGTTGTGCTGCCCTGGAAATAGCGTTGAACATTAAACTTTCCGGGGCATGAGGAACCGGAGGGTATTTGGTAAATAGTAGCGGAGCTATTAGCATCAGACGCGAGGGTAAATGTACAGGAGCCGCAAGTTACATCATTATTTACCTGGCAATTGCTGCAGGAAGCATCGAATTTTATGATTGAGCCCGATGCCAGGTTAAAGCTGCCTTTATAGGTGGTTCCACCTAATACGGCGTAGGTGTTTTTGATATCGCCGCGTGTTGCGGCTACCGTAATAGTGCAAACCGAGGATGTGCCCGAACCCGCATTGAAAGTACCATAATTATAAAGGGTATTATCCGACGCTCCCGCTATCATTGTTACGCTGTTTGCCCCGGTAGTTGCATTAACCGTCCCATAATTATAAAATTCCTCATTGGCGGCGGCGGTATAAGATATCAGGGAAGCGTTCATATTAAGCACGCCTGTGGGGTTATTTGTTATGGAGCATGGGTTGACATCTAAATAAAGCGAGGAGGTGACAAGATTAAAATTGCCACTGTTTACCAGGGAGCTTGAAGTACCTTGCAGGTAAATTAAAGAGCCGGTGCTGTTAAAAGTACCGCCGCTTTCGTTGTAAATTTGCGATGTAGCCCCTGTATACAACTGCGATACGGTTAAATTAAACGTACCCCAGTTAAATATTCCGTTTCCGCTGTTTGCGGCCAACGTAATAATTGCACTCGTAAATGATACGTTGGTGGTAGCATCAGTGGCTGATCCGCAGGTCAAAAAATCACCGTTCTGAAAAGTCATCGACGCTATAGAAACAGCGCCGGAGCCAAGGAATGTTAAGGTTGATGAGTTTGTCCCGAGAGCCGCCAGGGTATTGATCGTCAAAGCGAAACCTGCAGTATTAACCGTCAGCAAAGTTGTTCCTGATGTTTCCTTCAAACTGGCTATAGTTATGGCGCTGGTTAATTTTGCAGTGAACGTGCCCCCATTGGTAAATTGGGCAATATCTGCTGTTCCGCTGCTTCCCGGGTAGCCCGACCCCACACCCCAATTTGCCGGAGTTGTCCATTTCCCGCCATCACTGGCACCGCCCGTCCATGAATAGGTCGTTGCATCCACATTTTTAGCGGCCAGCAGAGATGACAAAACAATGAAATAAATGAGTAATTGTATTTTCACTTTATATATCAACGATCAAAAAAAGATCGTCTTTGTAAATCACTTTTCGCAAATTTTTAGTTAAAAAGCGCGAGATATTAACAATCGCGTTCAACAAGTTACAAGGCAACCCTTTCTTAGCTAATTCGCCCAATACGAAATATGGACGACGGCCTTTATACGAAACCAGGATCAAAAGGTTCTGTTTTATTTGCCCAATATTGTTGATT
This sequence comes from Bacteroidota bacterium, assembly GCA_013285685.1. Lineage (GTDB taxonomy): Bacteria > Bacteroidota > Bacteroidia > Sphingobacteriales > Sphingobacteriaceae > Mucilaginibacter. The sequence goes on along the minus strand of JABDHD010000105.1, from coordinate 12,534 downwards.
TCTAACAACTTAAAGGAATACGCCGGATATACCAAACTTTCGCACTATCAACGTTTTTTAGCATCGTTTAAAGCCCTGGAACAACGTTGTTTTGGGCTGCTGAAAGCGGTTAACACGGAGGGGCGCATAATTGAAAAATCTGAAAAATGTTTTTCGGTCAGCGTTTTCTTAAAAATCGTTATCTTCCGCCTGAGATGACGAGAAGCCCGTTGGCAATTTTGCCCTTTATTTTTTTGCTTTGTTTTGTTTTTAAAGTATCGGCCCAGCAGACTTTGGTTACCGATGCAAATAAAAAGGAATTAAGCGATCTTTCAATTCGAACGCAAAACCTATATTCAATCAACCATCAAAAGGCGCTTGACCTGGCTAAAATTTACGGTTGGCCGTTAATAAGAAAAACCAAACAGGGCGGGCTGGTTTTGCTGCAGGGCGTGGATAGCAAAGGCAAGCCTATTTACCTGATGACCTTTGATAATGTTATCGCGGGCGCAACTACCCAAACCAATACCGTTCAACCCGGTGGTGATTTGGGTTTGACGCTTTCCGGCTCAAGCACATTTCTGAAAGACAAGATCGCGATTTGGGATGGCGGCGAAGTTTACAAGGCACACCAGGAATTTGCCGGCAAAACCATTACGCTGGAGGATTTGGTATCGTACATCGATCATGCTACGCACGTGGCGGGCACCATGATGGCGAAAGGCGTATACGCCCCGGCTAAAGGAATGGCATTTAATGCCGCTACCCTCCACTCTTATTATTTTGATAATGACATAAGCAAAATGAGCGCTGCTGCCTCGGGGCTTTTGCTTTCCAACCACTCCTATGGCGACGAAGCCGGCTGGAATTTTAATGATATCCAAAACCGGTGGGAATGGTATGGCCTGCCCGGCGACACCGTGGATTATAATTTTGGCTTTTATGGTTCAAGGACGCAGCAGTGGGACCAGATCGCCTTTAACGCACCGTATTATTTGATAGTGGAATCAGCCGGGAATGCGCGTGGCTATCCCGGGCCGGCGGTGGGGCAGGACTATTATGGGTTTGCCAGCAGCTCCAACCCTACCCTGGTTGACAAGGGCCCCCGACCGGCAACGATCAGCAGCAATGGCGCGTATGAGACGATCAGCACAACAGGCAATGCCAAAAACATTATGACAGTTGGCGCCATTAACCCTATCCCCTACGGCCCGGTTGACGGAGCACAAGTGTCCGATGCATATTTTAGCAGCTGGGGGCCAACAAACGATGGCCGCATCAAACCTGACATTGTGGGTGACGGGGTAAATGTTACTTCGTGCGGATCTGCCAGCCCGGACAACTATATTACGCTGTCGGGTACGTCGATGTCGGCGCCAAATGTTACCGGCTCGCTGTATTTGCTGCAAGAATATTATGCAGAAAAGACTAACGGAAAATTTATGCGGGCCGCGACGCTAAAAGGATTAGCCTGCCATACAGCGCTCGACGCGGGAAATACCGGCCCCGACTATATTTACGGATGGGGCGTATTGAACATGAAAGCGGCGGCGCTTGCTATAAAAAACAACGGTACAAAAAGCCTTATCAAAGAGGACACACTTAAGCAGGGGCAAACACAAACTTTTAATGTTGTTGGGTCCGGCGATGGCTTGTTATCGGCGATGATATCCTGGACAGACCCCCCGGGAACCCCTACGGCGGACGGAACAGTTGAAAACCCGGCCCCGAAACTGGTGAATGACCTTGATATCCGGGTAAGCGACGGTGCGACGACTTTTTATCCATGGGTTTTAGACCCTTCAAAACCTTCGGCGCCCGCCACAACCGGCAATAATGTGCTCGATAATATCGAACAAGTCTTAATACCCGGCACTGTCCCCGGCAGATCATACACCATAACCATTAGCCACAAAGGAACGCTGCAAGGCGGGTCGCAGGAATATTCGCTCATCGCTACCGGGATAGGCGGCACCGCCTATTGTGCATCAACGCCATTATCGAGCGCCGATTCCAGGGTCAACAACTTTAAGCTTTCCGGCATAAACAACACACCGGCACCCGGATGTACCACATATTCCGATTATACAGGTCTGACCGTTCAACTGGTACAGGGTATCACTTATCCCTTAAGCATTACGCTTGGCACCTGCGGTAATAACTTTAATAAAGCCGCAAAAATTTATATAGACTGGAATGGGGACGGCGTTTTTGAGGCTAACGAACTGGTTGCTACAACTGACGTTATAAATGGCACAGGGACATATACTTCAAACATTACCGTACCGGCCAGCGTGGTACCGGAAACTTATAGCAGGCTTAGGGTGGTCTTAGTGGAAACGAGCGACACGTCCACCATAAAACCCTGCGGGGCCTATGCCAAAGGCGAAACCCAGGACTATCGTGTAAAATTTTTGCAAACCACATCTGACGCCGGGATAACCGCTATCAATTCACCGGCGGCGTCCGGCTCCTGCCCGGGAGTTAGCCAGGTTGCCGTTACCATAAAAAACTTTGGGGGTACCAACATCAGTAATATACCGGTTACCGTTACCGTCGCCGGGACAAGTCAAACCACCACAATAAATCAAACTTACGCAGCTACGCTGGCGCCCGGGGAGCAGGAACAGTTTATTTTGAACGGAACGGTTAATTTGGTTGCGGGCGATACCTACACCGTTACTGCATCGACCAATTTGGGCGGCGACCCGATAAGTTCAAACAACCAGGCCTCGGCCTCGGTGACAGTGGGCGCATCGCCGTCGGCAAGCGACCTGCTCGCCTATTATTGCGTCAACAATAAAAACTACCAGTTATCGGGCGCAGGCGACGGTGAGTTGCTGTGGTACCAAAATGCTGCGGACTCAATTCCGTTTGCATTCGGTTCTGGCGCAAACACAACCCTGGCGCCTGTTAACAATACTTATTATGCCGGGTTGAACGATTTTAGCGGCACCATTGGCCCGGCCACGAAGTATGCTTTTGGTGGCGGCGGTTATAACCAATTTACCCCCTATGTTAATGTAAGTACACGCGTTCCTATCGTTATAAAAAGCGCACGTTTGTATATTGGTAATTCCGGAAAGATCACCTTTAACGTGGCGAGCGCTAATGGCGAGGTGGTATCGTCAACCACCATCGATGCGGTAGCGACAGCGGCCAATCCCGGACCCGGAGCACAACCGGACGACCTGACCGACCAGGGAGCACTTTACCCGCTGAATTTACTGCTGCCTCAGCCCGGCGCTTATACCATCACCGCTGTTTACGACAGCACGGCCACCCTTTACCGCAGCAATGTTGGGGTGAATGGCTATCCTTTTACTAAGAGCGACGTTTTCAGCATCGACGGCAATGATGCCACTTCAGCTACCGACACAGCTTATTACAAAGGCTATTACTACTACTTTTACGATATGCAGCTGCAGAGCGCGGGCTGCGCGTCAGCTTCAAAGCAAGCGGTGACCGTTACAAAGCCCGTAATTACACAAAACGGGACCGTGCTGAACTCCAGTTTCTCATCCGGCAACCAATGGTACCTGGATGGAAAAGCCATTACCGGAGCGACGGGCGCAAGCTTTACTCCGACAAAAAGCGGCAATTATACGGTCGGCGTCACCGGGGGTACGGGTTGCCAGGTATTATCAGATAACCTGGTGTTCGTGATGACTGCCAACACAGGTAATAATAACGACATCGGCCTGGTAGTTTACCCTGTGCCCGCCAGCGGTAAGCTAAATATTTTGTTTGCGGCGCCTGCCAGCACAAGCCTGGGCTTGTCATTAATAGATGTCGCAGGAATTGGCGTTTATTCGGCAGCGCAAGCTGTTTCCACCGGCAACGTAAGCACGTCCATCGATGTTTCCAACCTGGCGCCGGGCAATTATGTGTTGAAATTGTTGCTGGGGCAAAAAGCGTATTATCAAAAGATTGTGGTATTGAGGTAAGGCATTTATAATGTACCTGTCCCTGAAAAAAGCTGACCACCTGTAAATCTGTCGCCATATCATGGTCGGTGGTTTAACGCATACCCTCCCGTGGGGGCACCCCTCGTGGGTGCCCTGATTTGACGGGTGCCCTGATTTAACGGGTGCCCTTGTTTAACGGGTGCCCGATTTAACGGGTGCCCTGATTTGACGGGCGCCCTTGTTTAGCTGTGAATCGTCCGGCCAGAATGATTGGCAACGTCATTAATCGTTAAATACCATTATGAACAGGCAGGCATCGGGTATATTCAGGGCGACCACAAGGGTCGCCCCTACGGGCGTCTTTGTGTTTCATACCCTTTGTGGCCTGCTTTATTACGCCGATGCTAAAATGTATATTTCAACCCCAATCCCGGCGCAATATCAAAAAACGGCCCCGTAGCCAGTTCTGCGCGGGGGTTCAGATCGAGGCTGATGGCAATCGGCGCTTGAGGGATTTTATATTCCAGTCCTAAAACGCCATCCACGCCGAATAAAACATGTGCCGAATTATACGTTTCGTTGCCACCCCCGAAGGTTTGGTATACCCCGGCGCCTTCAGACCCGATATGGGCGCCTGCCCCATAATAAAATTTGAGCCCGGAGGCCCCAAAAGCCGGCTGGTGTATTTCATAAAGGCCCGTAATCACAACCCCGTGCGCACGAAAACCCAGCACGCCTTCAAGCGCAACATCATTGTTAGGGAAGAATTTTATAGAAGGCCCGTTTTCGTAGCCGCCAAATTTTAAACCAACTGCTGTTTTGTAGTCCTGTGCGTTTGATTGTTTGCTGATGAGCAGCATAAATAATAATGGAAATGAGCTGAATAATATCTTTTTCATAGGTATTTTTTTGAATTAAACGGCAAAAATGTGGTTTTATGTATTATTTTTTTTCGATAATAAATCTCCGGCGACCAATTGACTGACGGTCAACAATAAAAATTAGAGGTAATAATTCAGTTAAGGTTTATTCCCGATTTGAAATTGTATCACAGGGCAGACG
>JABDHD010000105.1:0-7575 GCA_013285685.1 Bacteroidota bacterium | reverse complement strand
CCATAAAGCCCCCTCCCCCAATATTGCCGGCCTGGGGATGTGTTACTTCCAACCGCAAAGGACTCAAAGAGAAAACCGCGAAGGTCGCAAAGTGCTTAGCTTTGTGCTCTTTGCGCCCTGTGGTTAAAAATCTAAGCTTTACATGGCAAATAAGCCTAAAGCTATTTTTATGCGTCAGCCCTGAAATTGTATCCCGCCTAAACTTTATTTGTGCTTAAATAGCTTAATTTAGGCGATCAATTATTTACCCTGTTATGAACTGTAAATCCCCTGCTTTTCCAACCCAAAAATCGCCCGCCAGGTTTTTAGCCGGCTTATTAATAGCCTTTTCTTTGCTGGTTTCAAATGCTGAAGCGCAAACTGCCGATACGCATTATCGCAACGGCATGGTGGTTTGCGCCACGCCCGATGCTGCTAAAGTGGGGCTTGATATCCTAAAAAAGGGCGGCAATGCGGTTGATGCGGCAGTTGCCGTTCAGTTTGCGTTGGAAGTAACACATCCCCAGGCCGGCAATATTGGGGGAGGGGGCTTTATGGTTTACCGGTCGGCTTCCGGAAAAACCGCAGCGCTCGATTTCCGCGAAAAGGCGCCGGCCGCAGCCAGTGTGAACATGTTTTTGGATAGTACCGGTAAGGTAATACCCGGCATGAGCCTGGCCACTCACCAGGCCTCCGGTGTGCCAGGCTCGGTTGACGGCATGGCGGAGGCACACCGTAAATACGGCAAACTGCCCTGGGCTGACCTGGTTCAGCCGGCGATCGACCTGGCGCAGAAGGGCTTTACGATCACCAAAAAACTGGCCGCCGACCTCAATTACGGCCATACACAATTTATTAAACTAAACCCCGGCAAAAACTATTTGCTAAAGGATGGTGGCTGGAGGGAAGGTGATACCCTGGTGCAGCAGGACCTTGCCGGGACCCTGGAACTGATTCGTGACAAAGGTAGGGACGGCTTTTATAAAGGTATTGTTGCCGCTGAAATAGCCGCTGAAATGAAAAGCGGCAATGGCCTCATCACAACCACTGATCTTGCAAACTACCATTCCGTTTGGCGGACGCCTATTGCCGGGTTTTATAAAGGCTATAAAGTAATTGAAATGCCGCCGCCATCAAGCGGTGGGGTAGCCTTATTGCAATTGCTGCGGTCTGTTGAGCCCTACCCCTTGCAGCGGTGGGGTTATAACCGGGATTCTACGGTTCAGCTGATGGTTGAAGCGGAGCGCCGGGTTTATGCCGATCGTGCCAAATACCTGGGTGACCCTGACTTTTTTAAAGTACCGGTTGACAGCCTGTTAAACCCGGCTTATATAAAGTTGCGGATGAGCACTTTTAGCTGGGCGGCGGCGACACCCAGTGCAAGCATACAGCCGGGCTCCTTTGCCGGCTATGAAAGCGACCAGACGACGCACTACTCTATCGTTGATAAAGATGGCAACGCCGTTTCGATCACCACCACCTTAAACGGTGGCTTTGGCTCAAAAATATTTGTGAAAGGCGCGGGTTTTTTATTGAACAATGAAATGGATGATTTCAGCTCGAAACCCGGCGTGCCCAATATGTTTGGCTTAGTGGGCGGCAAGGCCAATGCCATCGAGCCGGGTAAGCGCATGTTGTCGTCAATGACACCTACGATCATCGAAAAAGACGGCAAACTGTTTATGGTGGTCGGCACGCCAGGTGGGGCCACCATTATCACTTCAGTATTTCAAACCATGCTGGATGTGGTGGAGTTTGGCATGAATATGCAACAGGCGGTGGATGCCAAACGCTTCCATCACCAATGGTTGCCCGATAATGTTGAGGTTGAAAGAGGCGCCTTTGACGATGCAATGAAAGCAAAGCTGGCACAAAAGGGATACAAAATAGTTGATGTGGGCGAGATCGGCCGCGTTGACGCCATTTTGGTTACCGCGGATGGCTACGAAGGCGGCGCCGATCCGCGCGGCGACGATACGAAGATGGGATGGTGAGCGGGAAGAAATTGATGGCTCACAGTTTATGGGCGAAAAAAGTAGTCGCAGCCGTTAATTGCAACGCCCCGTAAAAACCATATCCTTTTTATCCATTAAAAGACAAAGCCCGACGTTTGGTCAGGCGCTGTCTTTCATTTTAAATTTCGTTGCAGAATGCACCGGAACTCACCCGGCGCGGCCTTTGCCGGTATTGCCGCGCGCCGGTGGGGTTGTCCGGAAAAATGTGCTGTTAAGGCGTAACCGTGCCTGCAATTATAGTAACTGCCGTTTGTGCAAGTAATCTTCCATCCACTGTAGCGCCTGTATTAAGCGAAATAAGCGTTTTGCAAAGAATATTACCCTTGAAATTTGCGCCTGTACCTATCGTCGCTTTGCCTGAAACTACCCAGAAGATGTTTTTTGCTTGTGCGCCGCCCTCCAGGATGACCTTCGCGCTGTTGTCTACAGTAAGATTTTTTGCAATCTGAAAAACCCAGACATCATCTGCCAGGCCGGATAGCTTAACACCTGCGCTTGTAATCAAAACCCCTGTACCCCATTTGTACAAGCCTGGCGCCAAAATCCTTCCGCTTATGTTGCCAGCAAATTTTTCAACAATAGGAGCGGGAAAAATCCGGCCGTTTCCGGCCGTAAAAGCTGTTCTCATGTCGCTTACGGCCGTGGTCATTTTCGACGGCGTAGGCGCAGCATAATTGGCAGCGAAAACTTCCCCAACCACGCGCGATGATCTTGAAAACTGGTTGGATGCATCTTTTATCAGGCCAAACCCGGTGATAGCGGTGGACGAAATGGGGCTAACCCCTATATCGCCAGTAATAGAGGTGACGCCGGTTGTTGAAATTCCCGTCTCCGATAATATGGTAAAATCTCCCGCTGTTCGTAAGTTTAGCGGAGCTGCATCTACATCGCGTTTTGCCACCAATGGTGATGTATTTGATGATGTGGCCGGCACGGCAGCTGTGGAATTGTCCTTTTGACATCCTGCCATAAATACAGGGGCCAACAAGACCAGGGAACAAAAAATCGCGAACATTTTAGATTTTCTTTGTTTTTGCCAGATCGGGGTATTTTTAAGTAGATCAATTGCTTTACTCATGATAAATTTTTTAATAAAATATTTACAGGTTTGATCTGCATGTTTCTTTAACCGCTAAACCAAGCCACGCTATACATGCAAACCGGGTGCCCCTATAAAAAAGTATTGTCCGCCCAACCGGATGGTTCGCCCGTTTTGCGATTTGCGCCGTCTGCAATGTTCCTTACAACCAGCATGAAGGTGTTTTCAAATAAAATGGCTGCGCAATTAGCCTGGAAAATAGATTGAAATAAAACATACTCCCTATATTGCCTGTTGCACCGTGGAAAGGTTATGATTAGTTTAAAGGAATATAGTGTAGCTTATTAACTAATTAATTTAACTTAAATTAAAGCAAGCGCTTATGGGGAACCTCGTAAAACGGTTTATTTAGTGGTTCGTCGTTACCAAACTTATTGCTTAATCACAACAACAAAGGCAAAAACAATTCGAAACATTCACCTGCCGTTCAGGTTGTATGCATATGAGAAGTTTAGTTTATATCATCGTAGTCATACTGATCATCAGTTGGCTGCTTGGAGGGTTTGCCTTCCATGTTGGCGGCGACGCCATTCACATCATCATCGTAATTGCCGTTATCCTGTTATTGTTCAACCTGTTTGGCAACCATTCCGACTCGTACAGGCGCCGCTGGTGGTAGACGGCTGCACTGTTCTGATTAACGCCGCTCCCAATGTCATTAAGTTAATAGCGGACATTTCAATTTTGAATATCAAATATCAAACTTTGGAGTTTTAACACCATCATTTGACATTCGATATTCAATTCCTTGCCCCAATAGCTTTGCGAAACCTACATGCCAGGTTTATGTCCTTTAAGCGGGAGCCGGCCGAAATCAACTATTTTTGATAACGATATCAAAGACGGGTACCCGGCCGGCCATCGCGAAAACAGCATTGCCTTTCCGGAACCGCTTCCGCCATCAATAGCAATTGAGACCGGCTTGTTACCGTACCCCTGCAAGGACACAATGCCCTCCACCCCGCTCAAGAGGGGAACTGACGAAGGAGCTTATGGATGCCTATAAAAAACAAATTATAACATCCATAATCGCACTGGCCTCTGCTTTTTGGTAACCCTTTTATTTTTTTTATTCGCTAAACACCTACGAAGAAATTGCGTTAAGCCTGTTTTCTTTCATCTACAGTATTCCTCCCGCAGGTCAAAATTATGTTTAAACAAACAATTAGCAACTCCTTCGCTTTTAAAGTAAATATTTTTTTATTTTTAAATAAGTTTTAATACCCCCCGCTCAGCTGCCTGGAAAAATGAAATATTGCTTTATCATTTTATTAAGCTTGTTAAATATTGGTCGCGTAGGGGATGATCTTTATACCTGCCAGAACGCCAGGATAACTATCTTCTCCTCGGCGCTCATTGAGGATATTAAAGCGGTGTCTTCAACCGGCGCATCCGTATTTAATGCCACTACCGGGGAGCTTGGCTTCAGCGTCGCTATAAATTCCTTCCTGTTTGAAAAGTCATTTATGCAGCAACATTTTAACTCGGACTATATGGAGAGCGATAAGTACCCGAGGGCGATATTCAGAGGAAAGATACTGGAACACATCGATGTGAGCAAAGACGGCACCTACACGGTAAATGCCGAGGGTACACTTACCGTACACAATGTTACCAAGCCGCGAACGATCCAGGGCACCCTAACCGTAAAAAACGGAATTATTACTATGGCATCGGAGTTTTTGGTTAAGTGCGCTGACCACCATATTGATATACCCCAGATATTATTTTATCATATTGCCGAAAGTATTAAAGTAAGTGTTAACGCTACTTTCACTCCTTATAAAAAGCAATAATCTTAAACAAATTTAAGGCATGAAAAAACTCACCTCACTGCTGCCCCTGATTTTTGCAACAAGCCTGCTATTGGCCCAGTCAACTGATACGACCAGACACCCCACTGCGGTTGACTCGTTATTCAATTCGATGAACGCGGATAACCCCAGGCAAAACGTCGCGGTTTTTTCTTCCTCGCGATTGATCTTGTCGCAAACTACGGAGACGGTTAAGAAGAACAATCTTAATTTCCTGGTACTTCACCACTTCGGCGATTTCGCCGGAAGCGCCGGCGGCGGGAAAACTTTTTTTGGACTCGATGATATTGCCGATGTTTACATCGGGTTTGAATACGGGCTAACCGATAACCTGAATATCGACATCGGGCGAAGCACCATCCCTTTAACCGGGGGCCTTGCCCAACTGGAACTAAAATATGCTATTTTGCATCAAACAAGCGATGGCAGTTCGCCGCTTGCCATAACTGTATTGGGCGAAACGGGCGCGCAGCTCTATAATTCTTTTCCCACTTTTGGCGACAGAATCGTCTATTTTGGGGAAGCCATTTTTGCACGCAAATTTTCGCACGATTTCTCGCTGCAGATAGCGCCGTCCATTGTACAGGATAATTTACCAATTCCGAATGCGCCCGGTAACGAGGAGACATTTTTTTCGCTGACCGCCTCAACACAAATAAAAGTATCGAAGATAATGAGCATCGTTGTTGATTATGCGCATCAATTCTCGTCATACAGAAGCGCTCACGGATATTCTGACCCTGTGGGTTTGGGCTTCCAGGTAGTGACGGGCGGCCATGTATTTACCATCAACGTAACCAATGCTAAAGCAGTTTCGGAAATTAATTATTTAAGCAATACCCAATCGGATTTTTCGCAGGGACAATTCAGGTTAGGGTTTACGATCTCGAGGATGTTTGATTTCAATCATAAAGAGCATTATGCACCTAAGAGATAGTCCTGAGTAGAAAGTCTTAAGTTCAAAGCCAGTAACTAAATTCGACTTGCGACTTTAGGCTTTGGACTTACGACTTTATATTATTGACTTACTTCGACCATTTCCATTTCGTTCACCTTTTCGTTGTTAAGGCGTAAAACCTGGTCAAGTTCGGTGGAGGAGATTTCGAGCAGGCGAAGAAGCTCTTCCCGCTCCTGCTCACCGGCTTCCTTAAGCAATGCAACCAGGCTGAGGATCGAGCAAAGCGGCTTTCTCAGCTCGTGCGAGTTAGACCAGGCAATTTGCAAAAGCGCTTCGTTGGATTTTTTAATTTTTTGGTAGGCATCCTCCAGCTTTCTTTCCTTTTCTATAAGTTCGGTAATGTCCGTCGCCATCACCAGGTTGCAGTGCTGATTGTTAAATAAAACAGGATATGAAACAATGGAGACGATAAAGGTGCCACCGCCGGCTTTTAAATGCTTGCTGACGCCTGCCAGCTCAAATTCTTCCTGGTGTTTACTCAGGTAATCATTAACAAGCTGATAGTCGACCCCGGCATTGATATCGTCGATGGACATTTTTAAAAACTTCCTCCTGCTATAGCCATATTTTTCAACCGCGGCATTGTTTACCTTAACGAACCTCGATTTTTCATTGTATATCCACAGCGGGTTGGGATTAGATTCAAATAGCTGCCGGTATTCTTCCTCGGATTTTTTTAGCTTATGCTGCTGCCGTTTGATTTTTACATACAAAACGTAGCTGATGATGATAACGAATATTAAATCATTCAGGCTCCTGTACGAATCCTGTTCCGTAGGCGCCAGGTGCCGGTAAAAAAAAGTAATGATTGGATTGCTGAATAGTGCCCAGCAGATACCGATCACCAAAAAAGACAAAGGAATTCTTGCAGAATTAAACATGCCAGCGTAAAAAATTAATTCTTTTTATTCCTTAATACGCAAAAAAAAAGCTTTTGGTTGTGTGTTTTCTGATGTCTGTTAAACAAAGTTGTGCGTTAAAATTTTGCCCGGAAGTCCATGGTTTTCAATGCCGTGACCCTGGTTAACGGGCGGTCATTTAGCTGTTCTGCTTTATGCATTCGTGATTATGCCGTTTTTACCAAAAAACGTCTTTTTAGCCAGGCCCTAACCGGTTCGTCATATAGTTTCAGGCATGCGTAGGCAATAGCTATGCTAGCGATGAAAAGCCCTGCGCCCATCCAAAGGCCCTGCGCCATGGGCACTTTATCTTTTACAACCCAGCCGGTAAACCAGTAAATGAGCGGGTAATGGGTAATGTACAGCGGGTAGGATATGTCGCCGAAGAACTTGCATACTTTCGTAGCGAAATTCCGCCTGATATGGCCACCGGCGCCAATGGCAACTATGAGCGGGAAAAGGACGATCACGCAAACCGATTCATATAAACCATTCATCCAAAGATGCTGGCTGCCGCCAATCCGCGGCACAAAAAATATCGCAATTATCAGCAGGCTGGCTACTGTAAAGGCGCCCTTGATATGTATCAGCTTACCCATCCTGAACAGCAATACACCGGCAAAAAACGGGTAAAGCAGCCGGGTAAACCCAATAAACAGCTGCGGGCCGTTGAGGCTCCAGCCGCCAATCAGGTCACCCTGGGGGCCAAATACCAAATAGGTGAACAGCATGCCCGCTGCCAGGAAAACAAATATGCTGAGCAGCGTTTTGGAAAACCTGCGCACGATAACCGCATACAAAATATTGGCTA
>JABDHD010000104.1 GCA_013285685.1 Bacteroidota bacterium | reverse complement strand
CCGCTATAGCAATAAAAGCGTTATTACCCGTTGTATCGTTACCTGCCAGCCTAAGCAAAGCATTTAGCCCTGAATTAGCTTTGCTCCCGCTGATGCCCGCTTGGCTGATGGGCAGGCCCGGTGTTTTTTCAAAATGGATTTGATCGGCCTGCCTGGCGATGAAGAAGACATGGTTCACATCCCGGCTGCCGATGATGAGCGTTGAGGCCGGGTCGCCTTTCCGGATAAAATGCAGGCGGTAAAGCGACTCATCCTTCGTTGCCGGAAAATTGACTGAAAAATTCCCGGCCGTATCGATTTCGCCTTGGACTATGATCATGGCGCTTGAAGTGGTGAACATATAGTCGAAACCGGGTATACGGCAAACATAAAACCTGCGCGCCCAGCCCGTGTCAAGGATTACCTTGCCCGATAGTCTTGCCAGCTGGCTATAACCGAAAGCCGGTACCAGCAGCAACAATCCTAAAAACAACCTGCAGCGTCTCAAAGCTTTGATATTTCAATTTGATAACTAATTCTCCCGGTAGCATTTTCAGCGTTTATATTAAATTTCCAGGTACCATATACTTTCGGCTTCAGATCGTCAGACAATTCACCTTTCGAAGCCTCATGGCCCCCGCTGCTTGTTTGTGTGCCTAAAGTAACGTTCATCGATTTTTTGTCGTTCGGGTCGCTTAACGATACAGTCACCTCGCCTACCTCTGCATAAACTTTTATATCATACTTCACCAATTTGGTTCCGTTCGTCACTTCAAAAGGGATGGTCCGGTTTAGTGTACTATCCCTAAGGTCGATGGAACCATTAATAACTCTAAGCGTCTGCGCCTTAACCTGTACGGCTCCCAGCACCAGCAAAAAAAATAATAGCTTTTTCATGTTTTTTTAAATTTCCGGTAAAGTTTTGAAATATACTCAACCGGAAACGAATTTCGCCGGGTGGATAATGGGTGGAGCGGGGATGGATTTGCGGAATGAGGGGATTTTTTTGTAACCTATCCGTGGTTTAAGCGGAGAGGTTGGACCTGGCAGGGCAATCTTGTGGCAATTTGAAACAAATCTTTTCAAATTGAGAACTTTTTGCTTATCTTAACGCACATGAAAAACTGGAAGATATTAAAAACGGAAACTGACTACAGGAATGCTTTGACCAGGCTTGATGAAGTGATTGACGCAACCATGGGAACAAGTGAGGGAGATGAATTGGAACTTTTGGCTTTGCTGATGAAAGATTATGAAGAAAAACACTACCCTGTCCGATTGCCGGACCCGATCAGCATGATCAAACTCCGTATGGAGGAAATGGGGCTTAAGAATAAGGACCTGGTTGATATAATTGGTTCAGAAAGCCACGTTTCATCCGTATTAAGCCGCAAGCGCCGAATCACCTTAGAAATGGCCCGAAAACTTTCAAAGCGGTTAAACATAAGGGCATCCATTTTTATAAACGATGACCTGACATTTGACCAATACGAAAAGCCATCATTTATAGTTAAAAAGACGGAAGCCGCATAACCGCCCCGCCGCCGGTTCAAGCGTCCACGTGGCTGTTGCGCAACGAACTTATTTCTCCACCGCCGGTTCAAGCGTCCACGCTTGTTGTGTCACGAATGAAAGGAGGCAATCTCTTTTCAGTGTTGTATAAAAGATGAAGGCAGGCCCTTCACACACGCCATACAGTTGGAGTGTGTAAACCATCTAAAGGTGCTGTGTTCAAAAGGCATGGTGCTGAACGTTTAGACAAAAGGCTATGCTTGACATAGTCAGGTGCGTGTAAGGAAGCTGAACGAGAGTGAACCGCTGAAGACATGTCGAAAGACGCAATGATGTTGACAAAACTACATGCAGCAAGCGGCAGGTAGGAAGACTGTAACGGACAACTGGCATACTGGTTACAGGTCAATCCCGTACGTACGGGACAGGAGCTTTACACAGGCTTTTATATGGAACGTGAGAACCTTCGTCCCCGATGATAAGGGAAACAGCACAAGTGGAGAACCCATGAGGCTAAAAGTACCGATGCGGGTTCAAGGGGCGGATGTACTCGTAGTACCGATGAGCATTCTGTAACGGAAGAGGAGGGAAGGGGTGCAATTGTCCGGAATTCATCTGGCGGAAAACTGAGCAATCAGGAGTAACCAAAAGATGAAGCAGGCTCTGTAAAGAGCAGGATGATAAGAGCCGTATGACGGGAGACTGTCACGTACGGTTCTGTGAGAGGCTTGGGGTGAAATTCCCCTTGCCTACTCGGCAGCGGGCGGGAGAAACTATTAAGCCAATACAATAACAATTAAGCCTTGCCTCTCGGGCAGCGGGGTTATGCTTCGTAATTCGGTCCATCTTGGATTTTTATATAATCGTCTGGCATTGCTGTATATTTGTTTATGGAGCAGGAAGAATTATTTGAAGCAATACGTAGGGAGGATGTGGTCATTTTTGCTGGGGCTGGCTTCTCCTGTTACGCGGGTTATCCGTTGGGTGGACAACTTGGAGAATTCCTTTTTGATAAGCTTTTACCTAATGAACAACTGCAAGTGTCAACAGGCGCTCCGCTTGATTATCTGGCCGAAGAAATTGTCAGAATCAGGCATGGTTCGCGTGACCTGATCAACGATGTTTTGGACGAAACTTTTGCAGCGCCACCGATTTCTACGGTCGACCATGATCTTCTTGCTTCAATTCCGCATTTCAGAACGATCATCACCACTAATTATGATTGTCTTTTTGAGGGAGCCTATGAGAATGATGCGTTACTCATTTTTAGAGAATCCGATGTGAGCAGTTGGGATGACAAGCGGGTGAATATCCTTAAAATTCATGGCGACCTGTCGGATAAATCTTCAATTATTCTTACAAGAGAAGACTATTCCCATTTTTACCGAAAGGATTATTCGTCTCCCTTTTGGGCAACGATCATTAATGCAATCGCCACCAAAACTATCCTTTTCTTAGGCTATGGATATGAAGACCCTAACGTATGGGCTATCTTCCAGCACGTATATGACCATCTGGGCGGTAACCGGAAATCGGCCTATTTCGTCAGTCCGAGCGCTAGCGACAACAAGATCGAATTTTTGAAATCGAAGGGTATCCATTACATCAGCCATTCGGGAGAGACCTTTTTGAAAACGCTTTTGGAAGATATCAAGGAGCACATATTTGAGGATATGCGCAATAAATGGCTCAGACCCGAGACATTCAGGAAATTCACTAGTAACCAGCATCTCTCGATATCGCTGAAAGATGCGGGGGAAAGCTATCAGGTGCAGTCCATCAGCGGCAAGGATGGCGACCCGATGCATGGTAACATGAAATTTAAATATGATCCCGATGGCGATTTTGACCAGCGTTTCCAAGCGTTTTTTGAACAGGGCCAAACCGAAGAACTGATACTTGGCGAGAAGGAACTGACCACGTTCCGGATGGATGTCGAAGGCCTCAAACTTTTTGGTGAAGGAGAGTTGGGGCAAATATCCATCAAAAAGACGCCTAAAATCATTCCGTTCAACCTGGTATTCTCAGCAGAAGGTTTCGAGGCAAGAAATCTGACCGCGCAAATCTATACAGGCAAAAAGTCGATCAACATCAGAACGAAGTTGCATACCCTAAGTTTTCAGCTAACCATCGACTTCGCCAACCCGGATGACATCGATGCCAAATGGTCGATGGAACATGACGCCATCTATCGTAACATTAACGAGGAACTGGAGGTGCATGAGTTTCTTAAATATTTCTTTTCACAAAAGATGGCAACCATTTATCTCAGCAATGACAATAAATTGGTCAAACAATGTCCGACCTATGACGAGCAACGGATTAAGGATGCGGAAACTCACCTCAATTATTTCAGAGGCTTGAAAGAGGTCGCGAAAGCATTTGGTGTGCGCTTCACTGATTTTTATCCGATTGACCAGCAATCGGTAGATGACTTGAATTGGATACTTCACGTCATTAATGGCGGACGGTTTGAAAAGGGCGAATCAATGCAGCTTACATTTGGCGAGTTGTCGCCCGAAACGATTGCGAATTTAGTCCTGCTCAAAGAAACCGAGGCGCCAATGGAATTAACCATGAACAGTGATCTTGTCATGCTGTTGCACGATCAGCGCCTGCCGGTGCCTGGCGTTCACACCGAAATCCCTTTTCCTGAAGTTACCAACATAGAGGAACTTCGTAACGGCGGGAAAGTCCTGAAGGTTATAAGCCGATCCGGCACCATCTATCAGCGCTTTCTTTTAGAACCGTTTCCTTCGGTCACTTTGGAAGAATAGCCGATCAGTTGATAATCCCCCCCGGTTCAAGCCCCCCACTTACAATGATATATTGGCATGAAAAGAAAATAATCGGCATATTTATTGTGCAGCATAACGCTCCATCCGCCGAACCTGGCCCGCTGAAAAATATTGGGTGAAATCAGCGGGATGCCGACCCAAATTCGGGTTCAAGCGCAACACTGGCGCCGGCGGATGGGGTTACCTTTTTTTGAATGATAAAACAAACGGCGGCAAACACTGCAATTGAAACCGAACACGCAGCTAAATACCCGGGTACACCCCACATACTTAAAAAACCCTGCGGCTTGCCCGGTAAAAATAAAAAGGAGGTGAGAGTGGCATTTATAGTTGCATGAATGACGATGCAGGGAAGTATTGACTGCGTTTTGTAATATACCCAACCTAAAAACAAGCCGCCAAAAAAAGCCGGGATAGCTTGCCAGGGATTAAGATGTATCGCCGCAAAAAACAGCGCAGAAATAAAGATAGCCTTACCTGGTTTGTAGTTTTTTAATAACCCCTTCAAAACAATTCCCCTGCACAATGTCTCTTCCATAAGCGGAGCAAAAATCACTATGCTGATGATGGAAAATATATCTTTGTTAAATGCGTCTTCAAATGTCTTTTTAACAAACACGGGCATAGGTATCCACGAAGAAGTTTGATCCAACAATATAATTAGCGCCAGGGCGCCGATCATAACTGCAGGAACAATCCATACAGGTACTTTACCCGCGCTAATGCCGGAAAAGCTACCTTCTTTCTTTTTACTTTTTCTTACTGCGTACCATAGTGTAATTGAAAGGGCAATTATATATATCAATAAGTTTACTAATGGTTTCAGCAGGCGCCAATTATTAAACTGAGTTTCAAAAATGTCTGTTAATATGCCGTCCGGTATTGCCGTAATAATCAGGGAGCCAATCGTCACAAAAAACAAGATTATGGTACCTTTTATATCCGGATATGCCTTTTTTCGGATTATTTCTATTTCGCCTGCATAAAACTCCGGAACATCCTGTGATTCAGTTTCTGCCATATACAATAATACAAACAATCATTAGTAATCGTGTTAAAATATCAATACGCCGGCACCGAATGATGCTCGTGCACAAACCACCATTGCCCGCTGATCTTTTTAAAACCGGTAGTTAGCCGGAAGTCAAGGTCGATCTTTTCACCGTCCTTATCAAAATAAACACATTTCATCGCCGCATAGCTGAATGCTACCTCTTCGCCGGCCACCACATGCAGGTCAACAATCCGGAAGCCGTCCTTTTCCTGCTCACAGGAATAAAATAGGTCCCAGGTCCCCCGGTAAGCCGCAATACCTACTGACTGAAAGGGCGGCGGCACATCGTACATTACCATATCCGCATGGTGCCAGGCCATTATGCCCTCCATGTCCTTCTCGCGAACGGCTTTGGCCCAGTTTTCCATCATCGCTGTAATTTGAATTTCAGTTGTCATAAGTTAAAGGTAAACGTTTTTTAAAACCCCGCCGGTTCCGCTTGAACCCTAACAAATGTAAACTTCCCGCTTACAATAATATATTGGCACGAAAAGAAAACATCCCGCATATTTATTGTGCAGCATAACGCTCCATTCGGCGAACTTGCGCCACTGAAACACGTTGGGTGAAGTCAGCGGGATGCTCATGCAAGTTTAGGCTCAAGCGGGCGCTTGAACCGGCGGGGTCTGGTCTACAGGTCTTTGAGTATATCGTTGAGTTTCTTAACCGCCTCCGCTTTAGTGACGGTGGCCTTGTCCGACTTGTCAAATATCGACATCAGCAATATCGTAATGCCGTCATTGGTCTTATGGATATGGCAATATAACACCCTAAACCCGCCACTTTTACCTCCGCCTTTGCTTTTGTCCTTTAATCTTACCTTATAAATCTTCTGCCCGTAAGGATCGCCGCAGTAAGGATCTTTTATTAAATCAGATATGATATTATCAATTGATTCCTTGAGGGTATGAAACTTCTTTATTAAGGACCTGGCTTCTTTTTTGAAGTTTTCAGAAGCGATTACGGTGTTAGTCATTCCACAGTTCGGACACCGGAACACCTTTTGAAAGCCCCTTTTTAATTAAAACAGCCTCTTCCGCCGCATTTTTAAGCGATTGGAATTCACTTTCACTTAAATTATCTTCGTCATTATCGATCCTCATTTTTAAACCGGCATTTTCACTTAGTTTAATTAATTCGGAAAGTAACGAACTATTGTTGTCCGGGATTTCTATAGTTAATGTCGTCATGGCTGATTAACTTTTTACGTTCAATACAAATATAATAAAAAGAAACAGAGAAGGGTACGTTTTGTTGCCAGATGGCGTCCCGATTTACCACCGCCGGTTCAAGCGTCCACGCTTGAACCTAAACAATTGTAAGCGTCCACGCTTATGTGTGTGGTAGATAGCATATCTGTTAATTAATGTAAGCGTGGACGCTTACACCAGTTGGTATTCAAGCGTGGACGCTTGAACGGGCGGGAACTGCCAAATATGGAGTTATATTTAGTTGGTAATGTGAGCGTTATGATAACTCCCCTCTTGAGAGGGGGTGTGGTGGGACGTGTTGTGGCGGGGGTGTGTTCGCCCGCATTTCGTGCAACACACCCCTCCACCCCTCTCAAGAGGGGAACCGACGGAGGAGCTCATGGATGCCTATAAAAAACAAATTATAACATCCATAATCGCACCGGCCGCCGCTTTGCGTAATTTTTTTAAACCCTTCAAGCACTAAACACATGCTTTGGAGAGGGGTTGGGGTGAGGCGACTACGGCGCTTATATCGAACTCACGTTAATTTATAGCAAAATTGCCTTTTCGTTTGTTCCGGCCATCCTGGGATAGTCAGTATAACCTTTTTCCCCCGGCGTATAAAGCGTGGTAAAATCAACCGGGTTGAATGGCGCGCCTGCGATAATCCGCTCAACGAAATCAGGGTTGGACAGGAAATTCCGGCCAAATGCCACCAGGTCGGCAGCGCCGGTTTGCAATTCAATTTCGGCGTTTTCGGGTGTGAAGCCGCTGCTATGGATCAGGGTGCCCTTAAATTCCCGGCGAATTGCGTTGAGCGTTTCCGCAGGCACACCCGGATTGATACTGACATGAATATAGGCAATTCCCAGACGGTTCAGTTCGCTTGCCAAATGGGTATAAGTTTTCAGCGTTGCGTCGGCATCGTAAGGCGCAAGGTCGCCTAAAGTAGAGTTTGGCGAAATGCGGATGCCCACCTTGTCCTTACCAATCGCTTCAGACACTTTTTGGGCGACCTCAACGGCAAAACGCACGCGGTTTTCAATACTGCCCCCATATTGGTCGGTCCGGTCATTCACATTCGGGTTCAGGAACTGCTCGATCAGGTAACCGTTGGCGCCATGCAGCTCTACGCCGTCGAATCCCGCAGCAACAGCATTATTAGCTGCGACAACGAAATAGCCGATTACTTCCTGCACCCCTTCTGTTGTTAGTGCGTCCGGCATACTAAAATCCTGGCTACCCAATGAATCAGTATGCATTTGACCAATTGCGGGTATCTCAGAAACCCCTATCAGCCGGGCGTCGTCCGGAAGATTAGCGACATGTCCTATTCTTCCGGTATGCATTAATTGCACAAATATTTTTGTATTGTTTTGATGAACGGCAGCGGTCACCAGTTTCCAGCCCTTAACCTGTTCATCAGAAAAAATACCGGGCATGCGGGCATAACCAAGTGCCTCGGGTGCCGGGGCGGTTCCTTCAGTAATGATCAATCCCGCACCTTTTCGCTGGCCATAATATTGGGTCATCAAAGCATTTGGTATATTCCCAATAGCACGGCTCCTGGTCATAGGCGCCATCACGACGTGGTTTTTGAGCTGCAGGCTTGTGCCGTTATAGGGCATCAGTAACTTTTTCATATGATATTATTTTTTGAAAGATAAAATGGGCCTTTCCGGCCAGTATCATTTGGCACGTTCCCAATCCAAATGAACCGCAATTCCGTCTGCTATTTTTTGTGTTTCCATCAACCTGTCACCTTCAACTCTTACGGCGATTTCATCCTTGCCCCTGGTGTGTCCGTTCATGTTTTGGAACGTCGAACCTAAAACATGTTCTTCACCAAAATCGCCGTTTTCGTCTACTGTATAAGCGCCATACACACCAAGGCTGTTAGTTACCGCAGTTTTGTATTCTTCCGGTGTAGCGTTTGCACGGTCTCCGGAAGCAAACTTTGGTATATCAGGGTTATGGACAATGACCATAAAATGTAAATCTTCCGTGAAAACAAGCATCCCGGCCGGGTGCGGGCCAAGTATATCTATGTGCGTTCCATGATTATCAAGGTAACCGGAGATCAAACTCCAGGTGCCCGTAACATTGTTCTTTTTCATATTTTTAATTTTATCTGTTTTTCTGTTTTTATCTTGTAAAGCTGTTGTTTTACCGGCAATTGAAATTAGCAGTACTAAACCGGCAAGGACAGGGAGAAGAACGTTTTTACTGGCTTTCATGACTATAAAATGATTTAAGCAGTAAATTCTCTGCTCTTAACCGATACGGTATTGGCCGCCATCCACAACAAGTGCCTCGCCCGTAATAAATGATGCGTCATCACTTGTCAGGAACAAAACCGCGCCCGTAATATCTTTGGGTTCGCCCAGGCGTTTAATAGCTTGTTGTTCCCAGGTAGCGCGTTTCATTTCATCTGTTTGAGTAGCCGTTGCCTGTGTATTGATCAAACCAGGCAGTACAGCATTTGCGGTTATACCGTCGCCGGCAACATCGTTGGCGAGCCCTCTCATAAATCCGATAATGCCCATTTTGGTAGCGATATAATGGCTCATGCCGGGGATTGATAAGCCAACCATGTTTGAGGATATGCCGATGAAACGCCCCCATTTCTTTTTTCGCATGCCGGGCAGGAAGGTCTTGACACTCAAAAAGTGAGCGTCCAGGTTTGTTGTGATGGTTTTTCGCCAGGTCGCCAGGTCCAGTTGATCAATGGGCCGGTTGGGAAAGTAACCCGCGTTGTTTACAACAATATCCGCGCCGCCCAAATCAGCTGTTCTAAGGGCCAATGCTTGCCAGTCATCTTCTTTGGTCACATCCAATTGGTAGCCGGACGCACTGGGTCCGATTTTCTCTAAAGTCTCCAGCGGGACAAGCAGATCCGTCGCGATCACATAAGCACCACGTTCGGCCAATGCGACAGCAATTGCCTGGCCAATACCCTGCGCAGCGCCGGTTACCAGCGCCACTTTTCCTTCATGTGTTTTACCTGATATTTTCATCTGCAGTTAATTTAAAATAACACGTAACGCAATAATTTAATGATCGGTCCTTGAAGATTCCTTTATCATCAAACTACGAAAGCCTCGGTATTGGGAAAGTTTTGGTATGTCGCCGTCCCGCTGACACGAAACGAGGCAGCAGTTGCGAACGTGTCCTCCATAAATTGGATATAGGTAACCTTACCGTCTTTTACCTTCGCCAGGATAGCAAACGGCGAACCGACGACCTGCTTCAATACTTTCGAACGATATTTGAAAGTTCCAAATATGGCGACGCGTTCATCTGATCCGAAAATTTCCACAGGGGTAAATTCGAGCATTTCCCAGCATTCCAGGATCTTTGCAAAATTGTCTACTACGCTGGATACGCCCAGGTTAGTGCCACACCAGGGCATGATCTTTTTGAGTTCCGGGTCGTTAGCGTTTAGCGATACATAAGTGGCGTCTTCCGCCACTAAGGCCCGCATTACGTTTGGATCGGCAATATTGGTCAAAAGTTTGATGATCGTTTCAATGGGTGTCATGTTTGTGGTTTCCATAGTTTTTTGGTTATTAATGGTTTGTTCTTGTTAATGAAGGTTTCATCTGCTGTCGATTTTGACCGGATCAAACCTCGGGAACAGCTTGAGCGCATTCCCGCCCAAAACTTGTTTTTTTTCATCTGCGGAAAGGTCTGGGTTGCTTTTTATCTTAAGCTTGCCCCTTGCCGCAAGATCGTTCCGCATATAGGGAAAATCCGTTCCGAATAACACTTTATCCATGCCCGCCAGCTGACGGAGGGTGTTGAGCACCGGGTCCGTCCAGGCTGAAGCGGTGTCATAATACAGCCGGCGGAAAGTTTCAGCCGAGGGTCCTGTGGCCAGGTTGTCACCCATTAATTTTATCTCGTCAATGATGGCAAATCTTCCTGCCAGGTAGGGCGCGGCGCCGCCTGCGTGCGAGAATACATATTTTACGTCCGGTGTTTCTGCAAAAGTACCGCCATAGTGCAACTGCGCTATTGCGCGGGTGGTATCCACAGGGAAATCAATCAGGTTGTCCGTCAACCCAAGGGTGTGCGCCGCCGGGTCGGGTGAAGCGTTCGGATGTACGAACACGGTGGCTTTCCGTCGTTGTAATTCCCTGAACAAAGGTTTCATGCGCTGGTCGCCCAGGTAAATGCCCTGCGAGTTGGTAAAAAGTACCACGCCGTCCAGTTTGAGCACATCAAGGGCATAGCCTATTTCTTCGATGGCATCGTCCACATTGGGCATAGGCACGCTCGCCAGCGCGCCAAAACGCCGCGAGTGTGTTGAAACAAGCATGGCTGCAAAATCATTACATTTCCTTGCAAGCTTCCTGGAAGCGTGCCGGTCTGGCAATTGTATCCCCGGCGTGCTGATGGATGTAATAGCAATGTCTATCTCCAATTCATCCATGAAAGCTAAAGAACGCTCTATCGTCCACGGTTGTGGTTTCAGGCCGCCAACGGGGTTGGCCTTTTCATTGGTTGCCTCAAAGAAAAACTCCGGCAACATGTGGTGATGTGTATCAATGATCATAATCGTGCTTTTTAGGCCAGTGATCGTGTACAAAATCACAGTCCGGTGATTTTGTACACGATTTATTCAATTACTAAATAGGATACGGCCTTGGTGTGCTTCGCGAGTTGATCCATATCAGGTCGGTGAAATCATCGATGCTGTGCGGTCCTGTGCGCCCCCAGCCGCTGTCTTTCACGCCGCCTAAAGCTGCATGGATTTCCTCGTTTATAGTAGGGGAGTTCACGTTGACCACCCCGTGCAGTATCCGTGGAGCCAGTTCAAAGCCTTTGTAGGTGTCTTTAGTAAAGATGGATGATACCAGGCCATAGGAGGTGCGGTTAGCCACAGCGATAGCTTCTTCAACCGTATCGAATGGTTCAACGACTACTACCGGGCCGAATGTTTCCTCGTTAGACACGATTGCATCATAAGGGACATCGGTCAGAATCGTTGGATGGTAAATCAGGCCTTCGTGGTAACCACCTGCCTGTATCTTTCCACCCTTGCTTACCGCGTCCTTCACGCGCTTGTCTACCATATCGACCGCTCCCTGGTTAATCAGCGGGCCGATGATGGTTTTATGGTCTTCCGGATCACCGAATGGTAATGAATTCGTCCGCGCAATAAATTTTTCAAGGAACTCTTTATAGATCTTTCTTTGAACAATGATCTTCCTGGTATTCATGCAAAACTGGCCCTGGTGAAAGAAGGCGCCGAAAGTTGCGGCCTGGACAACATAATCTACGTCTACATCATCCAGGATGATCATCGGATTATAGCCCCCTAACTCCAGTACCGTTCTTTTTAACGTTTTACCCGCACGCTCAGCGATGTATTTGGCCGTATTGACACCGCCGATCAGGTTTACTATCCGCACGTTCGGATTGTCGAATATCTCGTCAGATATGGGCCCGGCTTCGCCCGGGGCATGGGTTACAACGTTGATCACCCCCTTGGGAAACCCTGCTTCTTCGGCTATTTCGGCAATCAGAAGGCCTGCCGATACAGGGGCGTATTCGGAGGGCTTTACAACTACGGTATTACCGGCAACAATGGGGGATATTACCGTGCGCCAGGAAAGTATAACAGCCCCGTTCCACGGCGTAAGGCTCGCCACTACCCCAAGGGGCCTGCGGTAGTTCATCGAAAACGACCCCGGTATGTCGGTTTGCAAAACCTCTCCCCTGATATGGTAAACCCATCCTGCTGCTGCCTCCAGCGTTTGGGCAAGCCCTTCCTGCTGTAATAAGGAAAATAGAATGGTACTGCCAGTTTCTTTTGCCAGGATAACACTAATCTCCGCTTTCCGCCTCCTAATGATGGCAGCTGCTTTAAGCAATAATTCGGCCCGCTGGGCGGGCGTTGTAGCGGCCCAGGCCGGGTAAGCCTCCGCTGCTGCAGCTACCGCTATTTTCATGTCTTCTCTCCCTGCTGCTGCAACCTTTGCATAAACCTTTCCGCTATACGGCTCCAGGTCATCAAATGTGCGGCCGCCTTCGGCATCCCGCCAAACGCCGCCTGCGTAATACTGATACTTTTTAATTTCCATAGTTTTTAGATTTTTTGAGGTTCCGCCCTGAACGACGGGCATAACAAAACTATCCTGGCGACACTGTGCCGCCATTGATCTTAATCAAAAAAAGCACTTGATATTTGTCAAGAGATATGCCCGTTTATGCCTTTTGCAGTTGTGTGATCATGCCATATTTCCCGGCGAAAAAGTCCCGGTATGCGCCGGCAATTTCTTCACTCGAATTCATGACAAATGGCCCCCGCACGACAATAGGTTCGGTCGGGTCCGGGCCTCCCAGCACAAATGCATCGGCGCTCGTTATACCTGGATTACGAAGCGTTATTTCCTCATCACCGTTTTCCAAAACCAACAACTGGCTTTTTTCAACAAGTTCGCCGTTAACCGCGATTGGATCGTCCGGCACAAAAACTGCGCTTTTCGCCTCCCCGGCCGCCGGGATTCGAAACGCAGACTTGGCATTTAAAGTAACACGGTAGAGAAATGCCCCCGAAAGCGATTCGACGGGCGATTCGTTTGCCCCGCAATTTCCGAGCAAAACGCATATCATACCGGCATGGTTTGGCAGCGGTATACTTGGAAATGCCCCTGCGTTCAAAGCCTTATATTGCGGGAGGTCGTTTTTATGAGCCGCCGGAATATTGATCCAGAACTGGATGGCATGCAGGGTGCCCCCGGATTGAACCACGTTGGCAGTTACCCGCTCGTCATGCATAACTCCGTTCCCGGCACTGAGCCAATGCGCGCCGCCTGTTGATACGGTCTCATGGTTACCAAGGCTGTCAAAATGCTCAACCTCTCCGTCTATTACGTAAGTGAAGGCCGCAAGCCCCCGGTGCGGATGTGCATTCGGTGCCGGTATGAACGGTGTACCCGGCTTATAAGTAACGGGATAACCGTGGTCGAGTAAAAGAAAAGGGCCGACGTTGGAAGCAGCCTCCGCAGGGAGAAGCCTGTTGACAAGCAAATCCCCAATTTTTACATTTTCCCCTTCGATGCTTGT
The DNA here is from genome assembly GCA_013285685.1 of Bacteroidota bacterium. Lineage (GTDB taxonomy): Bacteria > Bacteroidota > Bacteroidia > Sphingobacteriales > Sphingobacteriaceae > Mucilaginibacter. The sequence continues at coordinate 1,395 of JABDHD010000104.1, read as the reverse complement.
ATTTGGCTTTTTCATTTTTTTTGGCTTAAATACCAGGCGCTTAAATGCCATGGCGTGATCTGCGGGCGAATCGGTTGATGATTTTCAGCCTGGACATATTGGCTGAAAGGAGACAGGCCTGCGCTTTCATGCCGCATCCAAGGGCCTTACACCAGTTCAGGAAATGCGGTAAGCGGGTGGCAGGAATAAAAGAAGACGCCCCGGCTTCTTTGGGTTCAAGCCCAAAACCGATGAACAGCACCGATGAGCTCGCGCCGATCATAATTAGATGAGTGAAAATGAATACCGTTTGCATGGTTTTGTCGATTTGAAAATATCGTTTGTCATTTTTTGGGCCGGCCGAAACTAACCGGCTTGGTTTGTACATCTATTCGCGGCAGCGCCTTACGTGCCCATCAGGTTTGTTAATACCCAATTGAAAAATAGTCCTTCAGGTGCCGCGGTGTTTCAATTTCATCAAGCAGCGCTATTGCATAGTCCTCAAATGAGATAGCGCTTTTCCCATTTTCATCGCTGATAAGCTCATGTCCCCCGAGCCGGAATTTCCCGGTCCGTTCCCCGGCGGTAAATTCAGCACCCGGGGCAAGCACAGTCCAATTAATATCTTTGGATGACCTCAAAATATCCAGGTAATTTTGAGCCGACTTTGCCACAGGCACGACAAAATCCGGAAGCAAACCTGAATCAAGCCCCGTTACGCCGGGAGCCACCTCAAGTGTGCCGGCGCCGCCCACAACTACGTATCTTTTGACCCCTGAAAGGCGTACCGCTTTAATGAGCTTATCGTGGTTAAAATCAGTAGGCTTTATGCTGCTTACAACCAAATCGTGCCCTTTAAGTATCCTGGCAAGTCCTTCAGGATCATCGATATCCCCAATAAGCAGGGCAAGGTTGTTTCTAACGGCTATGCTGTCAATAGTCCGGGCAATCCCGGTAACCTGATGACCGCGGTTCAACGCTTCTTCGGCGACTCTTTTTCCGACGTTTCCGGTAATGCCGATAATTGCAATTTTGAGTGGAGTTTTCATATAAATTTATATTAGCTGTTCTTTTTTAGTAAACTTCGTGACATAATACCAGGCGGTGAGTCAATCCGCTATGCGGCTGATAACAGCGGCTGGTAAACGTTTTAACGATTTGGCTTAAGAATGCAATGAGTAGAACCCATCCGGCTTTAAAAGCGGGGATTATAAAAATCAGTTCCAGGTAGATATCTTCGGATTTAATTCCCGACAAGAACAAAGACAGGATGTATGATATAATTTTCATTGTCTTTCCGTTTAACAATGTAAAGTTCCTCATCTTGTAAGCTGCGGCTCTTGATACTTATCAAAAAGTGCGCTTGATATTTGTCAAGAAACCAAATGCCTTTTCACTGGTCGGAATAATTGTTTT
>JABDHD010000103.1 GCA_013285685.1 Bacteroidota bacterium | reverse complement strand
ATCACCCTTCCAGCAGAAAAACAAATAATTCCCTTGGACCGTGGGCGCCCAAAACGAGGGTTTTCTCGATGTCGGCGGTCCGGCTGGGGCCGGTAACGTTGGTGATCATTGAAGGCAGATCGCTGCCATATTTATTTTTTAGGAGTTTAAAACCATCCTTTAGGTCGAGGACAATTTGCGAGGTATAGGCTAATACAATGTGTACAGGCGGGTAAATGCTCAGCCTGCGCCCAGCCATACCGGCGTTTGAAAGCAGGATGCTGCCATTTCGCGCAATCAGCGCTTCACAAAGGGTAAAGCCGACATCGGCCTGCTCAAAATCTTTATCGGTCTCGAAGTAAGGATAATCAAACTGCTTTAAAACTTCCTGAAGCGCAGGTTCCCAGCAATAAATTTTTCGCCATTTGCGCTCCTCGGCAAGTTCAAGCAAGTTTTCAATAAACTGCACGTCGTCCTCGCAAAAAACAAACTGGCCGGAAACAGCGGTAAATTGTTCGGCAAAAATAACTTCGGGTAATTCTTCTACGGGGGGATAGTGGTAAAGGTCTTCGAGGTTCGGATAAGGGTTCTCGCGCTTTTCAAGAAGCGCCTTGCGGATCTTCTTGAGCAGTTTTTCCTTTGATGTCGTGATGTCCCTCATGGTAGTGATTAGAGATCAGAGATTAGTGATTAGAAAAACCAACTAATCTCTAATCTCTGATTTACTCTTTAGCGGCGCTTGCCTCTTTCTCTTCCGGGTTCCTTTGAAACGTACCAGAGTGATCAGCAACGCCTTCGGGCACAAGTGCCGCCGCGGCGGGTTCCTGGTCGGCATCAGGGCCGTTCACAAACTCATCGTAAGTGGTGCGGTTTTCAAACGGCCTTTTGCCCAATATTTCTTCAAGATCTGATTGGAAAAGAATTTCTTTCTCCAGCAGCTTTTCAGCCAGTTTGATCAAACCATCTCTCTTGTCGAGCAGCAATTTTTTGGTCATACCATAAACCTCGGTGATCTGGTTGCGTACTTCCTGGTCAATCAATTCCGATGTTTTTTCGGAATATGGCTTGTTGAACTGGTATTCGCCCTGGGTATCATTGAAGGACACATTACCTACTTTGTCGTTCATCCCATAAATGGTAACCATGGCATATGCCAGTTTGGTGATGCGCTCGAGGTCATTTTGCGCCCCGGTCGAAATCTTCCCAAAAGTAATATCTTCTGCAACGCGGCCACCCATAGTCATGCACATGCCGTCAATCAATTGCTCGGTAGTGTACAGGAACTGTTCTTTTGGCAAATATTGCGCGTAACCCAGCGCAGCCACGCCGCGCGGAACGATTGAGACTTTAACCAACGGGTCGGCGTGTTCCAAAAACCAGCCGGCAATTGCGTGCCCCGCTTCGTGGTAAGCCACAATACGTTTTTCTTCGGGCGATATGATCTTGTTCTTCTTTTCCAAACCGCCGATCACCCGGTCAATGGCATCCTGGAAGTCCTGCATATCTACCGCCTCTTTGTTCTTCCTTGCAGCAATCAATGCGGCTTCGTTACACACATTGGCAATTTCGGCGCCGGCAAAACCAGGGGTTTGTGCCGATAGTTTTTTAGCATCCACGCCATCAGCCAGCTTAACCGGTTTTAAGTGAACTTTAAATATTTGCTCGCGGCCAACCAGGTCGGGCTTATCGATTGATACCTGCCTGTCAAACCGTCCGGGACGCAATAAGGCAGAATCGAGCACATCAGGGCGGTTGGTAGCAGCAAGTATAATGATGCCTGAATCGGTACCAAAACCATCCATTTCAACCAATAGCTGGTTAAGGGTGTTTTCACGCTCATCGTTACCGCCAACGATATTGTTTTTACCGCGTGCACGCCCTATGGCGTCAATTTCATCAATAAATATGATACACGGAGCCTTATCTTTAGCCTGGCGGAAAAGGTCACGAACGCGGGATGCGCCTACACCTACAAACATTTCAACGAAATCAGATCCTGAAAGGGAGAAGAAAGGCACCTGCGCCTCGCCTGCCACAGCCTTAGCCAACAGCGTTTTACCGGTACCCGGCGCGCCGATGAGTAGTGCCCCCTTTGGTATTTTACCGCCGAGATTGGTGTATTTTTTGGGGTTTTTCAGGAAATCGACGATCTCCATCACCTCCTGTTTGGCCTCTTCCAATCCAGCAACATCATTAAAGGTAACCGAAACCTGTGCCTCCTTATCAAATAAAGTAGCTTTTGACTTGCCGATATTGAATATCTGGCCGCCTGGCCCGCCACCGGCGCCGCCTGACATGCGGCGCATAATAAATAACCATACCGCAACCAGCAACACTGCCATAATAACGCATTGTACAAGCCAGTTTGATAGTATGCTTTCATGGCCCGCTTCAATCCCTACCGAAATTCTGTCAGCATCCTTATAGGCAAAACTCGTTTCGGCATCGTTTATCTGTTTAGACAGTCCGTCATAAGTTGCAGCTTGAAAAACGTATTGAGGCGAGGTGGTATCATCGCTTGTAGAGAGTATACTTTTATCGGCTTTTTTGGCGTCGGCGTATTCGGTTTTATTTAAACTTTCTTTTTTCAAAAAAACCTCTGCAACCAGCAGATCACCACTTTTGTAAGTGGTAACATGGTCAACATCGTGGTTTTTCAGCATTTGTTCTGAAAACCGCTGGAAGGTTATCGGGGGATTGGTTGAGTTGCTCTGCATCAGCGTTGCAACTCCCAGCAATACCACCACTATTATAACGTAAAACCACATAATATTGGGTCGCGGCGGTTTTGGCGTGATCTTTTTATTAGGTATTTTCCGTATGGGTCTTGGTTTTTCCAATTTATTATCTTTCATTTCTTTACAAACACAAACTTACAATCTTTAATTTACATTTATTCAGGCGTCACATTGACGCGCCGGGGAACCGTTTGTTACGGCTTAAGCACTTTTATAAAGCTTAATCTCCGCGTCGCCCCATAGCTCTTCCATTCCGTAGTACTCGCGCCTATCCGTCCTAAAAACGTGCACTACTACATCTACATAGTCCAGCAGTATCCATTCACCATACTCCAGGCCCTCTTTTTTCCAGGGTTCCTGTTGGGTGGCTTTAAAAATTTCGTCCTCTATGCTATTGGCTATCGCTTTTACCTGTGTAGTTGATTCGGCATGGCATATCACAAAATAATCTGCCACCGAACTATATATATTACGAAGATCCAACCTGATAATATCATTTCCTTTTTTTTCCTGGATGCCATGGATGGCTAATTCGGAAATATAAGCGGATTCACTTAGCGCTTTGTTTTTTACCATCAAAAAGAATTAGTTTTGAACGAATTGGTTTTCTAATTTATTATACCTTGCAAAATAACATAATTTCGGGTTTATTTGTTGGACAAAATTTTGTTCTCCTTAAAGAAGTCGATTCGACCAATAATTACCTCAAACAATTAGCGTCAAATTCCAAGCCATTGCCCGAAGGTACGGTCATTATGGCAGAAAATCAATACGCCGGTCGCGGCCAGCAGCAAAATGGCTGGTTTGCCCAAAACGGTAAAAACTTAACCTTCAGCATCCTTTTTAAACCCGCCTTTCTGAATATAACCGAGCAATTCGACCTGGTGCGAGCTATAAGTCTTGGCGTTTTTGATGCTTTTGAGCCGCTGCTCGGACCGGCGCTAAAAATCAAATGGCCTAACGATATCTATTACGGCGAGCACAAACTGGGTGGTATGTTAATTGAAAATATGATACAGGGCGGACAAATAAAAAATGCCATTGCCGGCATCGGCCTTAATATTAACCAGGAAAATTTTCCGGATTGGGTGCCAAACGCCATATCACTGAAGCAAATCTTACACGCCGATTATGATTTAAACACTTTATTATCCGAAATTTGCCGCCACATTGAGGGCTGGTACCTGAAATTGAAGGCCGGGAAAATTAACGATATAAGAAATTCGTACCTTTCCCGGTTATACTGGCTGAATGAGCCGCACACTTTTAAATCGAAGGATGGACTATTTACCGGCACTATAAAAGATGTGTGTTACAACGGGGTTTTGAAGGTACAGGGTAATAACAAGGAAGAATTGGAGTTTAGCCTGAAAGAGATTGAGTTTATGAATAAATGACCACCCTTTGTTAAAATGTGTTAAAACGGAATTCCATTCAGATTTGCAACAAATTTGAGCGGTTATTTTACGGCCTGAATAAAGGCAAGATAAAAAAATTGAATTTAACCACAAAGGCCGCTAAGAAGGCGCGGAGGGCACAGAGAGAAAAAATTACAAACTATTAAAACTTTGTGGCCTTTGTGTTCTTTGTGGTTAAATCTTCCGTAGTTAAGTTATATGAAAGAATAAAACTGATTGATTGAATAAAAACGAAAAATAAAAAAATGAAGAAACTGATTTTTGCTGCAGTCGCCCTGCTCTTTAGCATCGGCGCCAACGCACAGATTGAGAGCCCTGTAAAATGGTCATACGCTGCCAAAAAGGTAAGCAGCACTGAAGCGGTTGTATTTTTGCGCGCCACGATACAGGATGGCTGGCATATTTATTCGCAGAATGTAAAAGACGGCGGACCAATAAAGACCTCGTTTACGTTTACGCCATCAAAGGAGTACAGTTTGATAGGCCAAACCAGTGAACCCACCCCGCTCACAAAGTACGAGAGCTCGTTTAGCATGAACGTGAGTTACTTTGAAAAAACGGTTACCTTTCAGCAAAAGATCAAACTGAAATCGCCCGGGGCGTCGGTTGTAAAAGGCACCCTGGAATTTGAAACCTGCAATGACCATAAGTGCCTTCCTCCTGAAGATGTTCAATTCTCTATCGACTTAGGTAAATAACCAAAAGCCAAATGAGATCGATCAAATCCAGCAACTTATTTAAAACAGGTATCATCCTGTTTTTTTTAACGCTTATCCTTTTGGCCGACAGCACACCGGCCAGGGCCTTTCAAAAAAAGGCAGATACGGTATCCACATCAGATATTCAATTTACAAGTATCCCCACAAAGGCTGATAAAATTGCCGCGGCAAAAAAACGCCTGGATAGCCTAAAAAAAACCGACAGCCTAAAAAAGGCAGTAATAGCTACCACAACAAAAGGCAATATCAAAGAGAAGCCTAAAACATTGTGGCAATTGTTTTTTTTCGGGTTGGGCGGCGGTTTCCTGGCTTTTTTGTTGCCTTGCATATACCCGCTGCTGCCGCTTACGGTAAGCTTTTTTCTTAAGCTTGGCGGTACAAGGCTTAAAGCTATTGGCTTTTCCATATTCTATGGCCTTTCCATCATCGTTATTTTTGTTAGCCTGGGCTTGCTTATTACCGTTTGGTTTGGTCCTAATGCGCTTAATGCAATGGCTACTAATGGCGTGTTCAATATTCTGCTGTTTTTGCTGCTAGTCGTATTTGCTATTTCTTTTTTTGGCGCTTTCGAGATCGTTTTGCCCAGCTCAATGGTTAACAAGATCGACGAGCAATCTAATCGGGGCGGCGTGATCGGTATTTTCTTTATGGCGCTTACGCTGGTAGTGGTGTCATTTTCATGCACCGGGCTGGTGATCGGCGGCGAACTTGCTGTTGCTGTGACCAAAGGCGAACGCCTTGGCCCGGCCATTTGTATGCTTGGCTTTTCGCTGGCGTTGGCGCTGCCATTTGTAATGTTTGCACTTTTTCCATCGGCCATGCAAGGCCTTCCCAAATCGGGTGGTTGGCTCAATGCCGTAAAGGTGGTTCTGGGTTTTGTCGAGCTTGCCCTTGCGCTTAAATTCCTGTCGGTGGTTGACCTTGCTTACCATTGGAACTGGTTCGACCGGGAGATATTCCTGTCATTATGGATTGCCATAGGCCTTTTGCTGGGGCTTTACCTCATCGGCAAACTAAAGTTTTCGCATGACAGCGACCTGGCCTACCTATCCGTGCCCAGGTTGTTTCTTTCAATTATCGTTTTTGCCTTTGTGGTTTATATGATACCCGGCCTGTGGGGAGCGCCGCTCAATTCCATAAGCGGCTTTTTGCCACCGCCGGCAACCCAGGATTTTGACCTGACGCGTATAACCGCTGCCGCTCCTGCGCCTGTACCAGCCAACACCACCGTTAAAAACAAAAAATACGAGACGCTTTTTCTGAGAGGCCACCATGCCGGCATGAACGAATGGTATGATTATAACCAGGCGCTGCAAGTATCGAAAGAAGAAAAAAAACCAATACTGATCGACTTTACCGGCTGGGGTTGTACCAATTGCCGCAAAATGGAAAACTCGGTATGGATAAACCCGCAGGTGCGCAGCCTGATGCAAAATGATTATATTTTGCTGGAGCTGTATGTTGATGAAAAAACAGACTTACCGCCCGGAGAAGCTTATACCTCGCCGTTAACCGGTCAAAAGATAACCACCATAGGCGATAAAAACAGCGACCGCGAAACCACTGATTTTGATTCAAACTCACAGCCCTTATACGTCATAATTGACAGCAGTGGCAAGGTTTTGGAACAGCCACAAGGAGCAAATTACAGCGTTGATAACTACGTAAACTTTTTGAACAGCGGCATTACGGCGTATAAAGCTGAATAATAAAGACCGCTTTGTGTTAAGTCAGTATTAATCTATAGATTTACTATAACAAATCTTCATTTATCGTGCCCCCCGATAAAAAATAAGTGTAAATTCGCGCAATTTTTACGATACGCTAATTAATACCCTGTAACTTTGTAAAAAGTTGGAGGGAACTATTTTAAACACCATTCAGCGCGCTTTTTTAACTAATGACGCAAATAAAAAATATCGGGCTTTTCACGTCTGGCGGCGATGCGCCGGGCATGAACGCAGCCATACGGGCCGTTGTACGGTCGGCAATATATTACAATATAGGGGTAACGGGCATCCGTCGTGGCTTTGAAGGAATGATCAACGGGGATATGTTCCCGATGGGTATAAAATCCGTTTCCAACATCATCCAGCGGGGCGGCACCATATTAAAAACTGCGCGTAGCGAAAAATTTAAAACGGTTGCCGGAAGAAAAGCTGCCTACGGGCAATTGGTGAAAAACAACATCGACGCACTGATCGCCATTGGCGGCGATGGAACTTTCCGCGGCGCCAAGGAGTTTAACCAGGAATTTGATATTCCCATTATTGGCCTGCCCGGAACCATCGATAATGACCTGTGCGGAACGGATTTTACAATAGGCTATGATACGGCTATCAATACGGTCATCAATGCAGTGGATAAAATTCGCGATACGGCCGAGTCGCACAACAGGCTTTTTATTGTCGAAGTGATGGGTCGAGATTCAGGATTGATTGCTTTACGCACCGGCATTGCCGCCGGGGCCGAAACGATCATGATCCCGGAAGGCAATACCGATATACAGGCCCTGTTTGACCGCCTTGAAAACGGGCGGCCGGATAAAACCTCAAAAATTATTATGCTGGCCGAAAATGGCAAAGTGGGTGACGCATTTGAAGTGGGCCGCCTGGTAAAAGAGCGGTTCCCGAACCATGATACCCGCGTGTCGATACTGGGCCATATACAGCGCGGTGGATCACCAACCTGCATGGACCGAGTGCTGGCCAGCCGTACAGGTGTAGCCGCCGTTGAGGCTTTAATAGCCGGCAAAAAAAATGTAATGGTTGGCCTGGTACATAACCAGATTGCGTTTACGCCGTTTGAAAACGCCACCAAGCATGTTACTGAACTTGATCCTGATTTTTTGAAGATTGTGGAAATGCTTTCTATTTAAACGCATTGCTTTTTTTAACCACAAAGATCGCAAAGGTTTGCACAAAGGACACAAAGCCTGCCGCTTCGAGAGATAATTTAGCATAGTTTAACAGAGAAAAAAATGACAAACTATTAAAGCTTTGTGACCTCTGTGTCTTCCCCCGTTGTGTTCTTTGTGGTAAAATCTTCCGCAGTTTAGTTATCCCCCCGAAGACTTCCGGATAAATATTTTTGATTTAAGAACGTGCTCCTTTTTCTGGATGTTGACGCCTTTTTTTTCCAGTTCCTCAAAAAGCAGGGTAGCAGCTTTACTCCCCATCTCGAAAGCGGGTTGGGTGATGGTTGATAAGGCAGGGCATAATAAGGGAGCGATATTAAGGCTGGAGAAACTGATCACTTTCAGGTCGCGGGGGATATCGATGCCAAGGTCGTTGCAAACATAGTAAGTGCCGAAAGCCAGGCGTTCCACCGAACTGAAAATGCCATCGGGCTTGATCTCTTCCAGCGCTTTTTTGAGGATACCGTAATTTATTTTTTCATCGTTGCTGCAATCGATCACCAGCTCATCAACAAACGGGATATCATGTTTTTTTAAAGCATCGATATAACCCTGCATACGCACCTGGCCGATGGATATGCTTTTATTCACTACCAGGTAAGCTATTTTTTTACAGCCGGTGTCAATCAAATGCTCGGTGGCGTCAAAGCTGCTCTCATAGTCATTGGTAATCACCTTGGCAGCTTCAATGTCCTCGTAAACACGGTCGAAAAATACTACCGGGATATTTTTTTGCTCCAGTTTTCGTAAGTAATTGTGGTCGTTTGCCTCGCCGGATACCGACATGATAATACCATCGGCCTTGCCATTATTTAAATAATTGATAAATGAGACTTCCTTATCGAAAACGTCGTCGGTACGGTACAATAAAATATAAAATCCTTTTTTTCGGGCAATTTCTTCAATCCCGTTTATGGCCTGTGCAAAAAAATCGTTTGCGATTTCGGGAACAATAACCGCCAGCGTACGGCTCTTTTTGTCGCGCAAATTGCTCGCATAATGATTAGGCAAAAAGTTGTGTTCACGCGCAAAGGCTAAAATTTTTTCCTTGGTATCCTTATTAATGTCGGGGCTGCCGTTAAATGCCCTGGAAATGGTTGAAGTAGAGATGTTTAGTTCTTTAGCAAGTACTTTGATGTTAATATTATCCATTTGCAGTAATCGGTTGCGTACATCAAATGTAATAAATTAGGTATTTGAGTTTCAACTCTGCCTTATTATTCTGCAAAAATATAAGCAAAAACGCTAAACCCGTTAAAATAAAAGCAATTATGCCATTATTGGTATAAGCTTTGTATTATAAAACAGAATAATAATATAAGGTGGTAATGTCAAAGAAAATATTGATAGTTGAGGACGATGCACTAATGCTGGAGGTGATGGCTTACATACTGTCAAGCAGTGGGTATGATGTTTCTACACTAAGCAGCGGTGGCGAGGTTTTCAACCAGATAAAAATCAACAGGCCCGACCTCGTCATTGTAGATACCGACCTGTCGGGAATAAATAGCCGCGAAATTTGCCGGCTCATAAAACTGAATAATACCACCCGGAATATGCGCGTGATCATGTGCTCAAATGAGGATGATTCGCCGGAAACGATAATGGAACAAAAAGGCTCGCCCGATGATGTTCTTGAAAAACCATTTGATATTAGCAGCCTGATGCAGAAAGTGGAGCATCAACTGGCGGCGTAAACGCCGGTTAATCCTAAATTCAACAGATCGTTTAATTGCTGTAGAGAACGTAAGCAGTTGTGCCCTTTGCTGTAATTACAGCCTTCAAGCCGGTGCCTAACCCTTTTAGACCGACGGTGTTGCCGTCAACGGCTAAAGTCCAGGTACCCGCAGGGAGAACGACATTTTTTTCGCCGGTGTTGCCATTCAACACAACTAAAATATTTTTCCAGCCGTCGCCGTTGGCATTATTGCTTATCCGGTAAGCTATTACGCCAGGTTCTGTTTTTAAAAACTCGAGGTTCTGACTGATCATTTTTGAGGAAGGCATCCGGAAAGCCGGGTGTGCTTTACGCAGGGCAATCAGTCCTTTATAGTAGTCAAAAACGGATTTGTAAGTTGTTTTCCGGCTCCAGTCGATCTGGTTAATAGAATCGGGCTTATTAAAGGAATTTGCAATGCCATTTTTGGTGCGCAGCATCTCGGCCCCCGAGTGCAGGAACGATACGCCTTGCGAAGTAAGTACGATTGCAGCGGCCAGCTTATCCATTTTTATCCGGTCATCATCGCTTGCGGTTGGATTGGAGATTTTCAGCCTGTCCCACAAGGTATTGTCGTCATGACAGGACACATAAGTGATGGTTTGCCAGGGTTCAGCCGCCCAGGGGATTTTTGAATAATTTACTTTGCTGTAGTCAACCTGGGGATGCGGGGTAGATGCCACAATACCAAACTTTATGCTTTCGTCCATAGCGGTATTACCGCTTACAAAACCTTTTTCTTTCAGATCGCCCCAGCCGCCTTTAAGCCCGTCGCGCAGATCATCGCTAAAAACAGCAGCGCCGCTCAGTTTCGAAGCATTCTTTTTTACTGCTCTTAAGGTTTCGGGCATGGGGCTGTTGCCGGCGGTCCAGCCTTCGCCGTAAATAAAAATGGTTGGGTCGATCTTGTGCAGCGTATCGCTGATCATGTTCATCGTTTCGATGTCATGCACACCCATCAGGTCAAAACGGAAGCCATCCAAATGATATTCTTTTGCCCAATACACTACTGACTCGATCATAAACTTGCGCACCATCGGCATTTCGGACGCCACCTCGTTACCACAACCGGTGGCATTTGAATAGCTGCCGTCCGGGTTGTGCCGGTAATAATATCCGGGCGCAAACTGGGTGAAATTGGCATGGGCGATGTCACTGGTATGGTTATAAACCACATCGAGAATTACGCGCAATCCATTTTTGTGCAGCGCCTGCACCATTTGCTTAAACTCTTTTATCCGTACATTGCCGTTATAAGGATCGGTGGCGTAGCTCCCTTCGGGCACATTGTAATTGAGCGGATCGTATCCCCAATTGTACTGACCGGCGGATGGTTTAGTTTCGTCAACCGAATTAAAATCAAAGCTCGGCAGTATATGAACATGCGTAACGCCAAGTTCTTTGATGTGGTCGAGACCGGTGGCTTCACCGTTCGGGCTTTTCGTCCCCGTTTCGGTTAGTCCGAGGAATTTTCCTTTGTTTTTGATGCCTGAATTTGGATCGACGGAAATATCGCGGATATGTGTTTCGTAGATGATGATGTCGTTAAAGCTTTTTAAGGCGGGTTTTTTGTCGTTTCGCCAGTTGGCGGGATTGGTGGCAGCGAGATCGACTACCATGCCGCGGGCGCCATTAACGCCAACGGCTTTGGCATAAATATCCGGGGCTTCCAGTAGCCATTTGCCATCCTGCAACACCTGGAAAGTGTAATATTTGTTTTTGATGTCCTTGTTAACCGCTGCCGACCAGGTACCCTTAATGCCTTTTTTCATTCCGATGGTGCTAACAGGTTCGCCGCCATTACCTGCCTCAAACACGCGCAGCTTTACTTCCGATGCCTTTGGCGCCCAAACTTTGAAAACCGTTTTTTGAGGCGAGTATTTAACGCCGAGATCGCGGCCGGTGTAAACCGGGTAATCGGCATAGGGATTTTCCGCTTGTGCAAGGGCAGCAGTTGTCGCCATAAATATAAAAAGGTGTATGAAAGATAAACGGAGGTTTTTCATAGTTGGTTGCGGCAGTAACGAAGCGTTACTGCCGGGGATAAATATAGGGGAAATCAATGATTTTCCTCTTTAGGTTTTCGGAATGCCATTAATTCAAAAAGGCCACCTAAAATTAATAAAGCCCAAATGAATGGATTGTCCAAATTCTTCGCGCACGAAATATAAGTTCCTGCGCTAACCAAAATAACCCCTATGTATGCGTAGTTTTATTGTAAACATTTATTTCATGAAAATTCATTCGCACTTTAGATCAGATACCTGTTTTACAGGCGTTCACTTATTTCAATTAGCGGACCGACCCCATCGGGGTTAAATATTGGTAGAAAAAAAATACACACGAAAGGCCGTGCCGTAGGTACGGAACACCGCCGTGCATTGGCGTTAATATCGCTTCGTTTGTTGCGTACCTACGGCACGCTAATTTCTTTCTTTTGATTTTCTACCGATATTTTGCACCTAACGGCGCAATTAAGACCTGCCGTTTTGGGGCAATTAACTAAGCTTCAAAAGCGCCGCCTTTATCCTCGGCACCAACTCACCAATATCCTTTAATGTACTCGCCCCGACGGATGCCCTAAACCAGTTCACCTCTTCGCCGGTGCCAAATGCCGAGAAAGGCACAAAAGCCACGCCGGCTTCCTTGATCAGGTAAAAATTAATGTCCGTAGCCGTTTTTAGGACTTTGCCATCCGGCGTAGTTTTGCCGCTATAGTCAACCTTAACCGTTAAATAAATGGCGCCCATCGGTTCGATGGCATCAACTTTTAAACCGTCAGCCTTTAGTTTTTGAAAACCATTGTAGAGTGCAATGAGGCTTTTTTGAATATTGTTTTTTATTTGAGCAAGGTAGTCGTTAACGGCATTATCGTCTTTCAGAAAATGCGCCATGGCTACCTGTTCAGCTTTCGGCGCCCAGGCGCCCATATGGCCTACGATGGCTTTCATGTGGTTGATCACATGCGCGGGGCCAAATCCCCAGCCTACACGCACGCCGGTCGACGCAAAACATTTGGACGCGCCGTCCACAAAAATGGTGACTTCCTTTAATTCAGGCCGCAGGCTTACCGGGTTAAAATGCTCGTGATGGCCGAAAGTAAGCTGCGAGTAGATCTGGTCATACAAAATATACAGCGGCTTTTCGCCAGCGCTGCGGGTTTTGTTCTCCTCAATTACCAGGTCGCATATTTCTTCCAGGTCTTTTTTGCTGAACATGGTTCCAGTCGGGTTCAATGGCGAACACAAAGCTAAAAGAGCGGCCCCTTTTATATGCGGCCGAATGTCATCTGCTGTCGGCATAAAATTATGCTCTGGACCGGTAGGTATTTCCACGCCATTAGCGCGGGTCAGATCGCAGTAATGATTGTTGTTCCAGGACGGCGTAGGGAACAAAACCTTATCGCCCGGATCAACAATCGCCATATAAATGGAATAAATGAGCGGCCTTGAACCACCGGAGATCAATATCTGGTTGGCTGCATAATCCAGGTCGAAGCGGCTCTTTAAAAATGCGGAAACACTTTGACGCAGATCAAGGATGCCATCTGCGGGCGGATAGTTGGTTTGATGCTGGTCATAGGCATCCACTATGCCGCTTTGCAGACCCGCCGGGATGGGGTAAATATTGGAATCAAAATCGCCGATTGTCAGGTTAGCGATGTTTTGGCCCTGGCGTTTCAGCTCATTGATCTCGCCGGCAATTTTTATAATTTCAGACCCGTGCAGGTTTTGGGCCAGTATGGATACACTCATAATTTGGTTATGCAGAATTAACGTGCAAATGTACCTTTTTGAGGTTAAAGGCGAAAGGCGTTTTTGAGGTAAAAGGTAAAAGGTAAAAGGCGAAAGGTTGAGGGGGGTAAAATCTTTCAATTATCGCCCTTCAAGCACCCCCCCATTTACAAATCACCTCTCCCTTTTTTGGGCTAAAGGCAAAAGGTTTTTGGAAGGAACGGAGAAGGAATACCGCACCAACCTTTCACCTTTAACCTTCTTCTCTTGTTTCTTTCCCGCTAATCTCCTAAGTTTGCGCCTCCAAATATTTATCAGTTTTATGGCTAAGGCATCCGACATAAAAAATGGCAACTTCCTGCGTTTCAGCGGGGAGCTGGTACAGGTAGAAGAATTTTTGCACCGCACGCCGGGCAACCTGCGCGCTTTTTACCAGGCACGCATGCGCAATGTAAAAACAGGCAAACTGGTTGAATACCGTTTCCGTACGGACGAAGAAGTAAACATTGCCCGTGTTGAAACCAGTAACTACCAATACCTGTACGACGATGGGTCGGGCCTGGTGGTAATGGATAATGACACCTACGACCAGCATAGTGTCCCAAAAGAATTGTTCGGACCGGCGGTGAAATTTCTGAAAGAGGGGATGAACGTCATCGTAGCGTTTGAAAGCGGTGAACCGATCATGGGTACGGTACCAGCGTCAGCTGAATTGGAAGTTACTTATACCGAGCCTGCTGTTAAAGGTGATACCTCCAGCGGTGCGCTAAAAAATGCGACCGTTGAAACCGGCGCCGAAATAAAAGTGCCGTTGTTTATCAATATTGGTGATAAGATAAAAGTTGACACCGCTACCGGCGCCTATGTGGAGCGCGCGAAGGGCTAAATATTAACCGATGTAGAGATCGCGATGCATCGCGTCTCTGACCGTTTTATTTGTAGTGGCCTTTTAAAGAGATCACCCATAAACAGTTCGGCTATTCGCTTTAAAATTATTGTGTTGTGGCTTTTCTTCCAATAGGCGAGATCCTTTTCAGATTCTTCGATAAGCCTTATTTCCATATTTCTGAAGACGTAACCGTGCGGTATTTGCCGCTTTTTATTTGTTTTTCAGCTTTTTCCGCTTTAGCCAAAAATTCAGGGTTATAGTGGTTTTTTTCTGTTGTAAAATCAACTTTAAGGGCTTTCATGATAGCTTTTAGCGCTGCCAGTTGTTCTTTATTTGCGGGTTTTGCTATTACGGTTTCCATAAAACAAGTTTAATAGATTTAATCGATCCAAAATCAATCGGTGTTGGGCAGTACCAGCATGATGTGGATCAAACCAAACTGCAAACTTCGCTGGACGACACGGTGATCAGCTGTGTAAATGCTGTAGGTGTAGAATTGAATACGGCGTCAAAACAAATATTAGCCTATGTGTCCGGCCTCGGTCCGCAGCTGGCGCAAAACATCGTGGAGTACCGCGACCAAAACGGCGCCTTTAAACGCCGCGATCAACTTAAAAAAGTACCACGCCTGGGCGAGAAGGCGTTTGAGCAGGCTGCCGGGTTCCTTCGCATCCATAATGCGGAAAATCCGCTGGATACCAGTGCTGTTCACCCGGAGCGTTATTCGTTGGTTGAACAAATGGCAGCTGACCTGAAATGCTCGGTAAAGGAGCTGATGGGGAATGACAAAATGCGCAAAAGCATCCCCTTGTTAAAATATACATCGGAAACTGTGGGCCTGCCCACCTTGAACGACATCATGGCCGAGCTGGCCAAACCCGGCCGCGACCCGCGC
>JABDHD010000102.1 GCA_013285685.1 Bacteroidota bacterium | reverse complement strand
GCTGAACTTGCTGATGGTTTTTCGCACTTCCAGGGGGCATCGGTACACTTGAAGAGATCGTAGAGGCCTTTACATGGACCCAGCTTGGCTTTCATAATAAATCTTGTGGCATCCTTAACATTGATGGTTTTTATGATAAACTCCATCTATTTTTGACTGAAATGTCCTCTGCAGGATTTTTGAACGATTATCATCTTGGTACACTCTTATTCGATAGCAATCCGGCGGAGCTGATTCAAAAGATATTAACGCAGGAAATTATTTATCAACCAAAATGGAACAAATAAAAATTGGTGCAGGTGTTGTTATATGGAAAGATAATAAAGTGCTTTTAGGTTTTAGAATTTCTGCTCATGGAAACGGAGAATGGGCATTTCCCGGTGGTCATATTGAATTTGGCGAGGATCCTGGAGATGGGGTGATCCGTGAGGCCATGGAAGAAACGTGATTGAGGATTTCATCGGTAGTAAAATTATCTTTTACGAATGATTTTTATCAAAACGGCAGACAATATATTACTTTGTTTTATCAAGCTTTGGAATGGAGCGGAACAGTAGAAAACCGGGAGCCTGAGAAATGCCGGGAGTGGGTGTGGTTTGATCCTAATGCGCTTCCGACGCCACTGTTTAACCCAATAATTACTTTTTTGACGGAGAACAAACTGGCTTATGTTGGAAATTTTTAATGCATCAAATTAGAATGGGCAATATGGAACCATTCACCACCAGATTTAGGCGCTTGGGTTATATCATTCCGAACACTTTGACCAATATTAATTCTTGATCCTCATAATACATTTGTCTTCTGTTTTGCACAATTGAGTAAGCAAGCGGCACGGGATTGTATGGTCAAACGTCACGGAACTTCTAATTAAATCTTTGATTTCATAAAAATACTTCCGTCGGGTTGTTGCGCGATAAACTTGATCATTTCACCCGAATTCTTATCGATCCAGTAAAGGACTTTATACCCATTGTAATCCACATTGACCAGGTATGCCTGACGGACAAAACCGGACTCAGAATTCATCACATCAGTACTGACCTGTGTTATACCCATAATGTATGGTACCCCGGCACTTGCAATAAACTTACCCGTGTATCCGGGCTTTAATGGCAAAGCCCCGACAAGATAGTCTGTAAGGTAAGAGTCAAAGCAAACCTTTTCTATCTTGTAAGTAGTATCTTTTTTAACGACGCCGTACCTGTCTGTGGTCTTTGCTTCAAGCACATGACCGTCATTAGTGTAATTGAAAACAACTATTTGATTTTGGTACACGGAAGAACTGAAAATAGGTTTTAGCGAAGGCCATTCTGAAACAGTCGAATCTTTCTTTCCATCGTTACGAATCTGCAGGTAAGTCAGCCTTTTTTTTACAGAATCTATCCTGGTGATGCACATTAATGTAGCTTCCTTAGTCACTTTGCCATCTTTGTCTATCCAGATGAGCTTGATCAAATGTGCCCCCGGTCTGAAAACAGACATATTTATTATCCCACTGCCCGGATTGACTGGTTCCTGGGCCATTGATACAAAGGGAAGAACAAAAAGGGTGATAAATAGCATTGAATACTTCATAAATAAAATCTTAGCATTTAAGTTGAATCGTTAATTGATTTTTCAAAAATTATAATCCCATAGGCTTCCACAAACAAATATGGAAGTTAGGGCTTCCCGCTTCAAAAAAAATCAATGAAAGGGGTGTTTTCCTCAACCAGTGAAGGTTTTTTTGCGACTCTGCTGTTTGAATTTTCCCACGCTACTAATTCAGAGGCCAATATTACCGGGCTTGTTTTTAATGCTCATGATATTACTAAAAGAAAGGCCTATGAAGACGAGATAACGGCCCAGCATACAAAGCTGGTCGAATAGCTATTATGCAATCTCACGAGATTCACGGCCCCGTGAGCACTGTAATGGGGTTAATTTCGCTTGGATAGAGATTGCGCTTATTGAGCAAAATGAATTACCTACCCCTAACAGGCAAAATCAAAAGATCTATAGGTGAGATGACCGGCGGTATTGCTAAAAAACGACTTGAAAAAAACCTATGTTGAACGGCTGGCCCTTCAATAATACGTTGCTGTCCATAGAATTATTGGTTAAGCGTTTCAAGTTTTTTTAGCGTATCGAGCAATTGGCTCAATTCGGTTTCGTTCAGGCCACCTAAAAAGGATTCGGGAAGACCCCGCAGTTCCTGGTAGCTTTCCATCAGCTTTTTTTTGCCCGTATCCGTAACCGATAAACGCGTTGCCCGTCTGTCGGTCTCGTCTGACCATTCTTCCAGCAATTCTTTTTTGATAAGCCGGTTAGTGATTTCAACGGTAGTTGAGTTTTCAAGTATCAGGTGTTTGGCGAGTTCCTTCTTGTTCGGTTGGTTCAGCAAAAAAACAGAAAACAAGACTTCGTATTCATGATCCTTGGCAAAGCCGAGTTTTTTGATCAAAGGCTTGGTTTTTAATTTGGCGAGTTTGTGCAGCCTGGACAACAGCAGCATAACCTCTCCGCCGGTATTGAGCGCTTTATCACCCGTCTCAGGAAGAACGGGTGTTGCAGATGTCCCTTCTTTTTCCCGCAGCCATTTGCCGAAATCAACCAGTGCAGGTTGTTCGCTTACCACATTATATTCCTCCCAATAACTGATCAGTTTAACTAAATCCGAATCCATAATAGAGCAATTTTGTTTCAAATATATGTTATTTCATCTCAATTGAAAAAAAATTAAACATTTTTGTTGCAATATTAAAACATTTTTGTTTTATATTTGTCGAAATATATAACAAAACAGTTTTATGAAGACTTTAACATTATCCCTTATGCTGCTGTGGTCCGGCTTTGCCGCTATCGCACAACAGCGCCCCGGTTTGGTCAAAGATGAAAAAGGCCAGCCTGTACATGGAGCCACAGTAATTGTTTTCGGAACCCTCCAGGGTGCAAGTACCGACAGTGCGGGCCGATTTGTCATTCACCTGGCGGGCTTGAAGGATACTGTGCTGCTAAAAATATCCGCAATAGGTTATGAGGATGCCAAAGCCACTTTTTCGCCCAAACAATCGGCAGATACGCTTTTGATCACCTTAAAACAAAAGAAAAATGTTCTGGCTGATGTAGTGATCAGCGCGGGCAGTTTTGAAGCAAGCGATGAAAAAAAGGCAACTACCTTTAAACCGTTCGATCTGGCGACAGTGCCTGCGTCGCCGCCCGACGAATTCAAAGCGGTTAACGAACTGCCGGGAACAACCAAGGTCGGTGAGACCGAAGGCCTGTTCGTGCGGGGGGGCGATGCGACAGAAACGAAAGCAATTATCGACGGCCTGATCGTGCAGGATCCTTTTTTCGGTAGCGTCCCGGGTGTCGCTCAGAACAGCCGGTTTTCGACGCTTTTATTTAAAGGAACTTCATTCAGCACCGGTGGCTACTCGGCGCAATATGGTGACGCATTGTCATCCGTGCTGGTGCTGAATACCCAGGACGTTGCGCAGGCTTCTTCACAGTCCATTACGCTGAGTACGGCAGGTATCTCGGGCAATATCACACAGCGCTGGGATGACAATACTTCATTGGCATTAAATGCCAGGTATACCAATCTCCAGCCATCATTCGCAATCAACAAGCAGAACTATAGCTATTTTATAATTCCCCAGGGGGAGGGTGGCAACATTATTTTTCGTCATAAAGCAAAGAAAGGGGGCCTGTTCAAGTTTTATGGCAGTTACGACCGCAATCAGGTTGGCCTATCCGTGCCTTATCTTTCTGTAAACCCGCTCGATAACCGGTATAGCCTCAACGGACGCACGTTATATACGAATGCCACCTATAAGGTGTCCCTGGGTAAATGGGCGCTGAATTCAGGGGTATCGTATAGTCATAACATTGACCAGATCACTTTTGATTCCAGCCAGGTACAAAAAGCAGATGAGCGGCTGCAAGCCCGGATTGTCGCCAGCAGGTATATCGGCACCCGCAGCAAATTAAGTTTCGGCGCAGAAGGTGAGGATGCTCACTTTAGCAACAGCGACAGCCTGGCACGTTATGCATTAACCGAGCGGCTGCTGGCTGCTTTCGCCGAATCCGAATTCTACCTGGGTAACCGTATAGCGGTGAGAGCAGGCGTACGCGGCGAATCAGCTAACTACGGTCATGGAAATATAGCGCCGAGGGCTTCTGTTGCATATGTCGTTAATCCATATAGCCAGTTTTCGGCGGCCTACGGGGACTTTTATCAATTGCCGGCTGAAACCTATCTGTATACGAACCCGCAATTATCCTTTGAAGAAGCAACCCATTATATCGTTGATTACCAGTATAAAAAAAATAACCGGACATTTCGTATCGAGGGCTATTATAAACATTACAATAACCTGGTTAAAGAGCCCGACACGACCTCATTCACTGCTTTCAGCATCGACCGTATCCCTCCGGTCGGCACACAGAATAGCGGTTATGGTTATGCCGACGGGTTCGACCTTTTTTGGTATGACAAGCGCAGCATTCCGAACCTGGACTACTGGGTTTCTTATTCTTATCTGGATACCAGGCGGCTTTTTCAAAACTATTTAACAGAGGCTACCCCTACTTTTGCAGCAAAACATAATGTATCGGTCGTGGTGAAATATAATATACCTACGACTTCCGTAAACCTCGGCCTTAGCTATAACTATACCTCCGGCCGGCCGTATTATGATCCGCAGCACGCGTTTCTTTCTGACCGGACGCCCCCGGTCAATAATATTGTGTTTTCCGGAAATTATTCCTGGTTTGTCAAAAACAACCTGATCGCGCTTTTCTTCTATTGCGATAATCTCGCGGGCATTCACAACATCTATAATTACTACTACAGCGCCGATGGAAACCACCATTACACGCTTACACCGCCCGCTTACCGCAGCATTTATGCGGGCATTAACATCACGCTGGCCAAACGGCGCACTATAATGGGAATTAATTTTTAAACAATAACTTAAATAAGAACATCATGAAAACCACAATCCTTTCTTTTACATTTCAGCTGGTAACAATTGTTGCTAAAGCACAGGACAACTATCAAACCGAGATGCGTAAAAACATCGATCAGTTAGATACGATCAACAACGTAAATTCAATTAATGGATCCATTTCATTTTTTACGGCCGCTTATGGTGTCAAAAATGACTGGCATGCGCTTTACGAAGAATGCTTCGCCTATATCAAGCTGAGCAAGGCTGTTAAAAGCGACGAGGATAAAAAGGCTGCCTTGCAAACAGCCGCAGATTTGCTTGATAAGTTGCCGCAGCAGAATGACGAGGCGCTGGTATTAAAGGCGTTTTATGCGATGAACTACCTGGCAGTTGACCACACCGAATGGCAGACCTATTTACCGATGCTGCAGGAAGCGCTCCAAAAGGCCGGGACGCTTAATCCTGACAATCCCCGCGTATACTTCCTTTCCGGCATCATGAAATACAACATGCCCGCAGCGATGGGTGGCGGTCATGACGAGGGTTTGACTATACTCAAAACGGCTAAAGAGAAATTCTCGACATACCAACCCGCTGACGGGCTGGCGCCGGGATGGGGCCGTCGTGAAGTATTGCAATATACAGGCAAGTAAACACCAGGCAAAAGGCTGCGCGCCGCCGCCTTTTGCTTTTATTAAAAGTCTATGCCATTAAATGCTCCGGGGGTAATCTGAAACATGGCCCGTCAGCTTGAAAATTTGATTTTGGCTGTGAAACGTGGTTATACCGTGATATAATAGCTGCCATCCGCTGGGGCTCATCTGACCTGAGGACTGGGTATATAGTCTATAGCTTTTTCTGCTCACCACTCGTTGACGAATTGCATGGACCGTTTGGCCCGGAATCAGGTAGTCAACATATATATAAGGTAACGCATTGGCAACCACCGCAAAAGCGCTTTTTTCGCCGGATCGTTCAATGCACAATCGGCAATAAACCATTCCAATATCCCCATGCTATTTTCTGCTTCAACTGCTAATTGCAAATTATAGATAGCTCCAAATTAATGATCCACCCTAATCTTTATAAAGCTGTATTAGAAAAATACACAGCTAACAGATAGATTATTGCCAATATTTGAAAGCAACATTTCCTAACCTTCAAATAATCAATTTACTCGTCATAAAATTAATCAAAGTGAAATAAAGCAAGCCATGTTTTCGCAATGCGAAAACGGCTTGCCGGGATACCCGGACCCGATATACTTCACTTTGTTCAGCATATCAATTTAAAGGTTTTTTTAAAAGGGTGGTTAGGCCCTCATAAAAAATTCAGGTTGCCACCCTCCAGGCAACCATATTATTCTTTTCCAAAGTCCAAGATTTGCTTTCAGAACCAAACAAAAAGTATGACTACAATTTTTTGCCGTATCATCAGGGAGTGCTTCGCTTTAAAACCGATTAAATTTTACGGTAGTACCGAAATACTCCTGATGTTTCGATGGTTATTGAGGTCAATTTTGCAGTAAAAAAACAAATGAACTATGGCAGCAGAAATTATCACCAAGGAAGATTTAAATGAATTTAGGGAAAGGCTTTTAGATGACATCAAAAGCTTGTTAGGAAAGCCGGGCGAGGAACCAAAGAAATGGCTAAAATCTGCCGAGTTACATCAGCATTAAAGTTATTCCCGTTTGTAATAATCAACGGTGGATGACTAAATATTGAAAGTTCGTATTCGATTTTACCGATCTTCAAATCCGCTTCCAAACTTTCAAGGGCTTGCTTGAACAATTTCTCTCGTTCTAATTCCTCGGCGGGTATTATCCGAAAATCATCCATGACTACTTCTCTTTGCTTTTTAAGAGTTCAACCTTTTCTCGTTCGCTGGCAAGAAGTCTTTCATATAACTCAATAACTTTTTCTATCGGGTTGAAGTTATTTTGAATCGAATTGTCATGAAAGTTATTGATGTTGTTAAATACAGAGTCTTCGGTAAAATGCTTTAGGCTTCAACTGATACACCAAGTGCTTTGGCAATTTTGTTAAGAGATTCTTCTTCGACCTCCGCGCTCTGTTCAATTTTAGAAACCGCCTGCTGACTAATCCCCAATTCGGCCGCCAAAGCTTCCTGTTTCATACCGCGCAGTTCGCATATGCGACTAATTTTTCTCCCAATGTGTAAGGTCTCAGACATAAGCCAAATTATTTAAACTGTAAATGTATAAAACAAAGCTACGGATTAAAAGGGCCAAATAAAATAACTGCCCCTAAACACTCGCTGTACTGGGGCAGTACCTAAACCTTATCACAATGTACAGTGAGTACTGTACGGCGGCAATTTCAGAAATAATCCGAACAAACACCATTTTTATTCAAATGTAAAATACAACTGCCTTGTGGTGTGTTACACTTTCCTGTGGTTCGGTACGTCAAGCCGGCAGACTTAATTTGTTTACTTGCCAATGCAGGCAAGCACAAAGTCAATATTATGCAGGCCTCCGACTACAATACATGGGCATCCTGCCCTATTAACCTCTCTCCGAAACAGACAAGCGATCCACTAAGCGTTTTTAGCGATTTCTTTTCTGACGATTCTCTGCCAGGGCATTTGCAGCGGCTCAAGGATTGGCGTGATTATGTGCTGAAAGACGATTTTTATAGGGATATGAAAGGCTCGCCTGCCGGCCTTGCCTATTTTTATAAACTAAATGTTTGCCTTGTTGAGGCCGCTTTTTTGCTCAAAGCAGGGATGCGATTCCGCCTTTTCATTTTTTTCGCGAACATGGTGAATGTGATGCAGCTAATATCACTTTTTTAAAAGAGGATGAAGTACGTGATCCTGTATTGGTGTTGGAAAATTTGTTTGATGTATATAATTTGTCCTGGTATCGGGATCAATTATGGGAATGGCTGGAGCATGGATTATCTTTAAAGGGGGCGAGGGAGTTTATTGAAACTACCGACCTTATTTATCTGTATGAAAGTTTACAGCGCTTGTATGAGGCTGCATGTTTGTTTTGCAGAAGCGCCGGATATAAAGTCATTCAGTTCAATGGTAATATCGATACAACGATACAGGCTGGGCCGGATATACCTGTATTTGTATACCGCTTGAGCAATATAACTTCGCTAGCCCATTCGGAAAAAATTAAGGCAGTCGTATCAAAGATAAAGCATAAACTTCCAACGGTTCAGGCAATAATAGATTTGGGTACAACGTCGTTTCAGCCCGGTAAAATGTTCCTGTTTGTGCTGACCGCAGACGAAGAAAATGGTACTGCGCAAAACCTGTGCAGCATGCTTGAGGAGAGTTGTGTAGAAATTGCGGATATAACGGTATTAGTGCACTATGCAACCGGTTTTCTTACCGGGCTGAATAAAGGGCACACGTTTTTTCGATCAGCTTTAAAATGCCCGGTGGTCTACCTTTCAGGTGAACTACTGTTACCCGCTTTAGGTGAAATACCGACCTCAACAGATAATTGTCTGGACTGTTGGGATCGCTGGCATAAGCACGGTGAAAATTTCTTCGTCGGTGCTGAATTTTTTATCGGGCGCAAGGCTTATGATGCTGCATTGTTCTGTCTGCATCAGTGCGCTGAAAGTATTCTAACGGCGATTGTACGCGTTGCTTTGGGTTATCGCATCAATAACCATAACCTCTCACGTTTGCTCAAACTTACACAGTTGTTCACTAATGATCTTGCAGACATATTTAACGCCGAAAGAATGGAGCTATTCGAAGTATTGAAAAGCAGTTATATCAATGTGAGATACAAGGACGATTTTGAAGCGGATGAAAATTCGATAGAAGCACTGCTTCCTATAGTCAGGCTGTTGAAAGATAAAACAATGCAGATTTATAAAGCTTATTTGCTATCGAGTAACCTTTAGCAATTGACACTGAGAAATGCCCGGCGCACGCTGCGGCAAACGGCTCATTACATCACGCTGTTTCACGCTATATTTCATTCGCCGTCAGCCTCGCCGCCCGTGCAGCAATGAAACTCGTTCCTCGTAACATAGCTGCTTGTTGTAGTGACATTTGCAACAACCGTAGCTTATATTTTATTAGTGCTGGTTATAAGCATTGCCTGTTTTATACCTTATCGTTGCATTCCACCGCCATCACAAAGTTAGCATCGCAGGAAAACCGTCAAGGGCATGTAAATGGCGCGATATATTTATTTTTTATCGGCAGCGCCACCCTTGACAGTTTTCCTGCTTGCCGCTGCCGGTTGTTTAAGCGCTGAAATGACTGACTATGTGCAAGGCGTATAGCCTAAAAGTTTATTCTTCGGTAGTACCGAAAAGCTCTTGATTACGCGGTTTCCTTTATGCTCAATATTGTGGCTTAACGCCACCGGATGAGTAAGGAACTGCTGAAAAAGAGAAACGTAACTTCCGCCGATACTGTCAAAGCCCTGCGCAAAAATGGTATCGAAGTATCTGAAAAAGATGCGGAGATTATTTTGGATTTCTTGTATTTTTTAGCTAAATTAACTGTAAATCAATACGTTAATAACAATTACAGCAACGACAAATAGCTGTTTTTAATTCTTACTTATTATGAATTCTGCTTACTTATACGTGCGCGTCAGCACAGATGAACAAAAAAGAAAGGGCTATTCCTTACCGGAGCAGGAAGAGCGCCTATTGCGTCACTGCGAGCAAAATAATATCGAGGTTAAGGGTATTTACCACGAGGACTATTCCGCAGAGAACTTTAACCGTCCGCAATGGCAAAAGCTTTTAACGATAGTTAAAAACAGGAAGAAAAAAGACCAGGAAAATATCCTATTCATTAAATGGGACAGGTTTAGCCGTAACATTGAATTCGCCTACCAAATGATAGGCATTCTTAGAAATATCAATGTTCAGGCAATGGCCATCGACCAGCCGATTGATTTCAAGATACCGGAAAGTACCGTTATGCTTGCCGTGTATCTTGCTGTTCCTGAATCTGAAAACACACGAAGGGCTTTAAATACGCTAACTGGCATGCGCAGGGCAAAGTTATCCGGTCGTTGGATTTCGTCGGCTCCGAAGGGCTACCAAAACCTTTCTCATTCTGACGGCAGAAAGTATATTGCACCCAAACAGCCAGAAGCCGCATTAATGCAATGGGTATTTGGGGAACTTGCCAAAGGCACATTTAATGCCGAGCAGGTGCGAAAAATGGCCTATGGCAAGGGACTGAAATGTGAGCGGAATAACTTTTGGAAGATCATTCGTAATCCTATCTATTGCGGGATTATTGTAGTGCCGCCTTACGAAGACCAGGAGATGCAGTTTGTAAAAGGGCAGCACGAAGGTATTATTTCTGAAAGCCTCTTTTACGAGGTTCAGGACGTTTTAAACGGCAACAAACGCAAGGTAGCAACCAAGACAGTTTCCAACGATATGTTGCCTTTAAGGGGCTTTTTGGAGTGTCCTGATTGCCACCGTATGTTGACCGGCGGTGCATCGAAAGGCAGGCATAACCATTATTACTATTATCATTGCTCGGATAATAACTGCAAATGCAGGTTTAAAGCGGAGAATGTAAATGCATATTTTGAAAGAGAATTGTTGAATTTTCAGCTTACGCCAGCTATAGCCGATCACTTTAAGGCAGTGGTAATGGATCAATTCAAGTCCGAACACCGTGGGGATTTGGACGCGCGTAAAGCCATTTTAGCCGAAATTGAATTGCAGGAAACAATGTTGTCAAATGCAAGAAAGCAGATTGCACTCAAAGAAATTGAGCCGGATGATTTCAAGGCTATTAAAACAGATTGCAATAAGGCACTCAAGGTGCTGGAAGATAAATTGGCCGAATTGCCGGGGAAAGACGAAAGCTTAAAAACCGTTGAACATTTAATGGATTTATTGATCGCCAAGTTTTCAAATATCCAAATGCACTTTAAACGGTCTCCGATTGCTGAAAAGCGCAAATTGATCGGTTCGATGTACCCTGAAAATCTGTGTTTTGAAGGAAACAGACATCGAACCGCCTACCTAAGTGAACCGCTACGGGTTATCTTGCAGAGTATCAGTGAGTTACAAGATATGAAAAAAGGGGAAAGGCTATCTTTTGATAACCTTTCCCCTGTGGTAGCCCGTAGGGGAATCGAACCCCTGTTTCAAGAATGAAAATCTTACGTCCTAACCCCTAGACGAACGGGCCTTTTTTTCTAAGCCTAAAGTCTTAAGTCTATAGTTTCAAGTCAAAGTATGAATTGGACTTAAGACTAAGGACTTTTGACACCCTTTTTTCGGGACTGCAAAGATATACGTTTACAGGGAAAATTAAAAAAAAGTTTAACTTTTTAATTGGGGAGTCCGAAGTCGGAAAAGTCCGAAAATTCCGGAAGACAAAAACACACTGAATGCCAGCATATTGTTGAACAAACAGGCGCAGCTTCTTTCGGACTTTCCGACTTTTCCGACTTCGGACTTCCCAAACAAAAAGCCGGCGGAACCCTTTTATATATAAATAGTAACCCGCTATCTTTATAGACAAATCTTACCAGCTACCATCCTTATGATAAAACAGTACGATGCCATAGTGATTGGCGCGGGGCAGGCAGGCGGCCCACTGGCCAAAAAACTGGCTTTTGCCGGTAAAAAAACCCTGCTGGTTGAAAAACGCTGGGTAGGCGGTACTTGCGTTAATGACGGTTGTACACCTACCAAAACCATGATTGCTTCGGCCAGGATGGCTTATATGGCCGCTCACAGCGCACATCTTGGCATTAAGATTAAGGATTTTTCGGTGAACATGCCGAAGATAAAAAAGCGTAAGGACGCCGTTGTGCATCAGTTCAGGAACGGCAGCCAGAAAGGTATCGAGGCTACTAAGAACCTGGACCTTATTTTTGGCGAGGCCACATTTACCGGCGATAAAACAATAAAAGTACACCTGAACAGCGACCGCACCAGGGAATATAATGCCGACCTGTTTTTTTTAAATACAGGCGCCAAAACATTCATCCCGGAAATTAAGGGTTTGCAGGATATCAGTTATCTTACCTCAACCAGCATTTTGGACCTGGATGAAGTGCCTGGGCATTTGCTGGTAATCGGCGGGAATTACATCGGCCTGGAGTTTGGGCAGATGTTTCGCCGGTTTGGCAGTAAAGTAACCATCGTGGAAAAATCGCCCAGGATTGTGTCACGTGAGGATGAAGATGTTTCGGCCGAGCTGGATAAGCTGTTAAGGGCCGAGAGCATAACTATCCACACCAACGCAGTGACAACCGGTTTTAAACAAAGTAAAAAAGGAAAGATAACGGCGACCGTGAAAACCGGGGAGAAAGAAGAAAAAATAAAATGCTCGCATGTGCTCATCGCCGTAGGCCGCACTCCTCAAACCGAAGCATTAAACCTGGCTGCGGCAGGCGTCGTGACTGACGAGCGGGGCGCCGTTAAAACCAATGATAAGCTGGAAACCAACGTGCCTGGCATCTATGCCCTTGGCGATGTTAAAGGCGGCCCCGCGTTTACGCATATCAGCTATAATGATTACACCATTGTTTACCGCAACCTGGTGAAAGGGGAAAACCTGACCATAAAGGACCGCCCGGTGCCCTACTGCATGTTCACCGATCCGCAGCTGGGCTGTATTGGTTTGAATGAAACTGAGGCAAAAAAGCGCGGATTAAACTTTAAAGTGGCCAAACTGCCGATGGCTTACGTGGCCAGGGCCATTGAAACCGGCGATACCCGCGGCTTTATGAAGGCGATTGTGGACCCCGATACAAAAGAGATACTGGGTGCAACCATTTTAGGCCCGGAAGGCGGCGAAACGATGACTATACTGCAAATGGCTATGGCAGGCGGCATTACTTATGACGAGATCAGGTATTTTGTTTTTGCGCACCCGCTTTTTGCGGAATCGCTGAATAATTTGTTTATGGCCTTGGAGGCTTAGCAACCAGATCTATGAGTAAATCAAAAAGGCCGGCCCGTGCAGTTCCCGTTCCGATGGTTATCGGGATGACGGGAGCGGAGGGGCGGTGCCATGCGCTAAGTATAAAGCAACGTTTCCCCGGTAACCCCAGGCAAACGATGACCTTTGCCACGGAGCAAACGGGCGGCCGGCTCGTTACCGGGTAGCATACAAACCCGGAAAGTTTTACTGCTCCGGGCGGTTAAACTTTTGCGGCTTTTTATAGTCAATAGCTGGTATAAAACCAGACTTTATGAAGAAATTAATGCTCTTAATGGCCCTGGTGGCAATGGTGGCTATGGCGCATGCCCAGCCGGCGCAAAAATCGCCCGATGAGCGTGCAGCGCGCATAACTAAAATGCTCACAAAGCGGCTTAACCTTACCGCCGACCAGGCAACGCAGGTTAACGCCATTTACCTTACCCGGGCCACCAAAGTGGACAGCCTGCGGAGCAACCAGTCGCCAGATAAAAAGCTTAACCGGCTGACCATGAAAACCATCGTGATGAGCACCCACCAGCGCATGATGGCCGTGCTGAACGATAGCCAGAAACAGCAATATACAGCATGGGAAAACAGCATGAAAGAGCATAAAACGGCTAAAAAAGATACTGTAGGGGCAAGGTAAAAGGTTTTAAAGCGGGAAGAATGCATACCCCCGGCAACCTTTTGCCTTTTACCTTTCGCCTTTCACCTCAAAACGCCTTTTACCTCAAATAAAATATTTTATTTAAAATAGCCGCCGCAATTGTTTTTATTTGCAGGAATTTTATGAGAAAAGCCGGTTGCCGGAAACAATTTTCGCGGCCGGGCTGTATTTATTAAACTATTTCCCTGCGATATGAACGAACCTGAAAACGACCAGCTGACCCGCGTAGTTGACCTGAATGCCAAACTGATGAGCAGCGCCGCCTCAAACTACGCCTATAACAAGATCAATAACGTGCTGCTGATGCAGGTATTGGCCAAATTGGAAAACCGCGACCTGGAAGAGATCCGCGCAAATGTTGAGCGTTACATTGCCCAGTTTGCCGATGAGTTTATGAAGAAGAATTCCTGAGAATGTTCATTGTTAATGTTAGAATTGGCTTGACCGCCCGTGATGTTTAGCGATTAAAGAATAGCCTTTAAGCGGGCCTGATAGTCTGGATTTTCATCAATACCGTTGTGTTGCTGCCCGTGCAAAGTGAACAGGGTATCTCCCCGATTAAGATATTTTTTTAATTTTAAGGACGAGCCGTAGTAAATCACCTCGTCGGCATCGCCATGGAAAATTGTTATGGGCGCCGGTATGTGTTGGATATACTGATAAGTGTTGATGCGATATTTTAGTATGAATGCGGGCACAAAGGAGTAGTTTTTTTGGACCAGATCGCCAAGGCTATAGTAGGGGGCAAGCAATATCAGTTTTTGCGGATGGTTTTTTGAGGCCAGCCAGGCAGCGGGTCCTGTGCCGATGGAGTAGCCTAAAATAATAATGTGATTTTCAGGGTAATTGGATTTGATGAACGCATAAGCAGCATTTACTGCATTAAAAAGTTGCTGCAATGAGGTGATATGCCCGGTGCTTTTACCGTAGCCAGGGTAATCCATCATAAACAAGTCGTAACCCAGCGATGTGTAGTAAGAGGCTACGGTTCCCCATGATTGCAGATTTCCGCCGTTGCCGTGAAGATAAAAGATGAGGCCTTTGGAATTTGTGGCTTTAAAAAGACAAGCGTTTACCGTATCGCCGTCGGTGGTCTTTATAGCGTATTCCTTATAGGGCGATTGAAAATTATAGACATAATTCCTGGGCAATTTTGTACCCGGGAAAATAAGTGCTTCCTGATTGAAATATAAATAGCCACAAATAGCCAGGTAAATACCGCCGAATATGCCGATGATCCACGCAGCCGTTTTTAGAAAAATTCTCATTCGGCAAACAAGATAACAATTTTAGCGGTATAAGCCGGCGTCACGATGATTGTCAGTGCCCCGCTGTAAGTGTTCACGAAAATCTCAAAAAATGGCACAATTTGGAGTATCACTGATTTTTAAGTAGCTAAAAATGAGTGTTTTCGTATGCAGTTTGCAGGGTGTATGTGTGCAAAACGTGAACACTTTGAAGGGGTTTTGGAGGGGGGTATAAAACGCAAAAAGCCTCCCGGTATAACCGGGAAGCTTAAGCGATAAGATTTGGCACCGACCTACTCTCCCATCCGCCTGAAGTCGGACAGTCCCATCGGCTCTGGCGGGCTTAACTTCTCTGTTCGGTCCCGATAGCCATCGGGAGGGAAGAGGCGGACACCGCCGATATAAAACAAGAAAGCCCCTCATCGTTAGATGAAGGGCTACTTTCCGCCTCTTGGCGGACACGGT
>JABDHD010000101.1 GCA_013285685.1 Bacteroidota bacterium | reverse complement strand
AGACCGTTAAGTCGCCCAAGCTGGACCCTAAGGCCGATCCTGAAGGGATGGGAAACTATGTTATCATCCAGCACGCCAACGGCGAATACAGTATGATGCTTCACCTGGAACAGGGCAGCGTTAGTGTAAGCGCCGGCCAGATGGTGAGGGCCGGTGACCAAATTGGCCAGGTAGGGTTTTCAGGCACAGTGGTTTATCCGCACCTCCATTATTCCGTAACCAACGGCACTAAGGAACTAGCCGCAGAAGGATTGCCAAATTATTTTAACAATTACAAGCTTTTTCGCGGTAATACGGTGGTGAATATCAAAAGGAGCCGCATCGATAGCGGGGATATTGTGGAGTCGGACAAGTGATGCTGGTTGATTAAGTTGATTAAGTTGACTGGGTTGATCAAGTTGGATTAGGTTCAGATTTAAATATTCCGTATAACTTCTACATAGCTAAACCGTGGAAATTTTTTACCGCAAAGTGCGCAAAGGGGAAGACACAAAGGCCACAAAGCTTTAATAGTTTGTCAATTCGCTCATTTAATTTCATTGGCGCTTTATGGGCGGTGATGTAATTGGCCTGTTCAGCTAATTACAATTATTCAAATCATCCCGTTGCAAACCCATCGGGTCGAAGGCAAAGTCTTTTTTGTCGATCATGTAGCCCGTTCTGTAAAAAATGATCTTTCCGTTGCTATGCATATTAACCGCAACTGAATCGGCCAGCCCTAAAAACTTTTTTATATATCCCCCCGAAAAGGTTGCGGTGCCGTTGCTTACCTTAATGGCATCATCATCATTATAAACTATAACCGGTTTTACATTCGGCGAATCGAGCTTAATGCATACCTGGTAAAAGCTTTTGTTTAGGTATTTATACACCCGGCAATGCATTACTTTACCAGAGAAATGCAGCCCGCCGTATTCGGTTTTCCTTTTTTTGGTGAGATCAGCTTTGCTTAAAGCGCCATAATATTGGGAAATGATAATACTCACCAGGAACAAGGCGACCACACCCATTACCGCAAAGACTTTTTTGTTGTCCGTTTCCATCCGCGTAAAGATACTGAATAGGAACTTTCGTCGGGTAGTCGAAAAAGGGAAGACTTACGAAGTTTCTAAAACCTCGTAAGTCTTTAGGGATGCGACGAGTCTCGGGATATATACTATTTCCCCGCCGCCGGCGCAGTTACCGGGCTGGCGTATTTATCAAAAAAATTAATTGGTAACCCGGTTGTTTGCAGGCCTGGCAGTATTTGCGCCTGGCTGCCCACAATGATCACACGCATATGGTCATAATTTATATATTTCTGTGCCACACGACGCACATCATCAACGGTTACCGCATTAATTTTTTGCAGGTAGGTTCTGTAAAAATCGGCTGGCAGCTTATTGATCAGGATATTGCTGGCGAAGGTTGCCGTACGTGCCGGATCCTCCAGCCCGCGGGCAAACGAGCCTGCGTAAAGCGCCTTGGCGTTGGCAAGTTCCTCGTCGGTTACCTTTTCGGTACGGATGCGGTTTACTTCGGCCAGGAACTGGGTTACTGCGCTGTCGGTTTTGGCGTTGCGTACGGATGCGCTGGCATCAAACAGGCTTTGTATCCTGGCCGCCGGCAGCGACGAATACGCGCCATAGGTAAAACCGTGTTTTTCGCGCAGGTTCATAAACAAACGCGCCTGTGCGCCGCCGCCTAATATATAATTGGCGATCAGCGCGGGGAAATAATCCGGGTCGCTCATGCGCAGGTTGATCAGGTTTACTACGTGTATCTCGGACTGCACGGCATTCGGTACATCCACCAGGTCGATTTCCGTTTTACCGGGGTTGGGGGTGTCAGGGATATTTTCAAGCGATAATTTTGGGCCGGTCCATGAGCCCAGCACTTCGGTCACCAGCGCTTTGGCATCAGTCGCTTTAATATCACCGGTGATGGTGAGATAGCCGCGCGAAGGGGTTATGTATTTGGCGTAAAAATCCTTCACATCCTGCAGCGTAAGTTTTTGAATGCTTTCTTCTGTTTCAAATTCACCGTCAGGGTGATTTCTGCCAAATGAAAGTGCATTGGTAACGCGTGCAGATATGGCCTTTGCGTTTTTGGCCTGCGATTTCAGCCCGGTAATATCCTGCGATTTTAACTTATCAAAAGATTCCTGCGTAAAAGCCGGCTCTTTTAAAGCCTGGCCCATCAGCTTAAAAGCATTGCCGAAATACCTGGTCAGCGCCGAAGCGTAGCCGCCCGACCAGCTTAAACTTACATTCGCGCCTATCTTATCCACTGCTTCGTCAAAATCAGCTTTGGGCATCGTTTTGGTTCCCTCGTTCAGCATATCGCCCATCAGCGATAGTACGCCGGCCTTTTCGCCTTCGGTAACCGGGCCCGCATCAATATTGTAGGTGGCCGTTACCTTTGGCAGGCGGTGATCTTCAACCACCAGCAGGGTAATGCCATTGGGCAGTTTGTAAATCACAGGGTCCTTAATACTTAAAACCGGTGCCGGGCCGGGGGCTGGTTCCTTGCTGCGGTCTATCGTTTGCGCCTGCGCATATTGCATCAATACGGCTCCGGCGGCTATCATTATCAATTTCTTCATGGTGTTTTTCATCATCGTTAATTATTTAGCTTTAGCCTTGCCGGGCAGGTAATATAAAGTGAGGCGTTTATTGGCGTCCAGGTATTTGCGTGCCGCATCCCTTATCTCTTCGCGGGTGATCGATTTAAATACAGCCAGTTCTTCGTTCAGATCGTTGGTGTCCTTATGTAAAAAGGTATAGCCGTTGGCCAGGCTCTCGGCGATACCGAGCTCGCGGCTGTTGGCGTTTACAAAATTGTTTTCCATCTCGTTCTCCAGTTTCTCGTAGTCTTCCGGGCTGATCAGGTCTGTTTGCAGTTTTACCACTTCGTCGTTAATATCTTTCAATAAAACCTCATTTGAGGTGCCGTTATTGGGCAGCGCACCGATGATGTACATCCCGTAATCCTCCAGCGTAGGGTTGAAAGCCAGCACCTGCAAAGCTTCCTTTTTATCGTCTACCATCTTTTTATAAAGCCTGGAGCTACCCCCGGTTGAAAGCAGGTTGGAGATCATTTGCAACACGCGCGCATCCCTGCTGTCCCTGCCGGGGATGCGGTAAGCCACACTTACCAGCGGGATCTGCGTATTCGCGTCGTAAAATGTATCGATGATCGGCTTGGTCATCGGTGGTTCTTCCACTTTATGATAAACTACCGGCGCGCCGCCCGGTATAGGGCCGAAATAACTTGCTATCAACGCTTTGGTTTTGGCGACATCAATATCGCCGGCAATGGTAAGCACCGCATTATTTGGCACATAATATTGTTTAAAAAAGGCTTTGAATTCTTCCAGCTTTGCCGCGTCTATATCCTTCATCTCCCCGATCACACTATTGTGGTAGGGATGAACCGTAAAAAGGTCTTTCTCCACCGTATTCACAAAATTGCCATAGGGCCGGTTATCAAAACTCTGGCGCTTTTCTTCCTTTACCACCTCATCCTGTCTTTTTACCCCGATCTCGTTGATCACGGGGTGCATCATGCGCTCGCTCTCCAGCCATAAGCCTGTTTCCAGGTAGTTTGACGGGAAAACCTCGTAATAAAATGTTCGGTCCTGCGTGGTATTGGCATTGTTGCTGCCTCCGTTGGCCGAAACGATCTTCATAAAGTCGCCGCGTTTGATATTTTCGCTGCCCTCGAACAGCAGGTGCTCAAAAAAGTGCGCAAATCCGGTGCGACCGGGCTCTTCGTTCTTCGAGCCAACATGGTACATAACCGATACCGCTACCACCGGCGCATGATGGTCGGTATGCAGAATAACGTGCAATCCGTTTGGAAGGTCATACTCTGTAAAGTCAACTTTTTGCGCCCGCGCGCCAAAGCTGATGAAAGCCGTAGCCGTTAAGGCAAACAAAACTTTTTTCACTGTTTGCATATGGAATTTGATTTAAGGCTAAAGTATTAATTAAATTGAAAAAGTTGAAGCAAGCTTTGTTATATTATGTTAAAGGCGAATAGTTTTCGGCCGCAGATTATTGTGCCGGCTGTTGAATGGAGATAGAGACTTGCCCCGAAGCGGCTCAATAGTTTATGGTGAGCAGAAACCTATATTTCCAGGCTGCGTTCCAATTCTATTTTATATTGGATATTTTTCATATCCTGCAGGCATCTTGCATAAAAAAAATGGCAGCAGCAGGTGATTTTTAACTCGGCGCCAACGCTTTCCACCAGGGGATGGATATCGTGAATCGGGCACAGCCTTTCTTCGATAGTCGACTTAATGTTTTCTAAAGTGTTCATGGTGCGGCAAATACATACAAAAAACGGTTAACACGAGCTTTTGTTTAACTTTTCTTTAATTTTTTTTCACTTTCGAGCAAATTAGATACCGGATTTCAATAAATTTAACCTTGTTGCAGTTAAATTGATTTGTTGTGATTTTTTTAGTTTGTTTGTATAAGGAAATTTAATCCGACTGATCAGGCCGCCAACCAATTAACCCTAATTAAATGCCTCACATCCCTTTAGATGAGAACCTGCCCGGTATTACCGGCTTGCTGAATTACCGCCAGGACACCGCCCTGCCCATCAGGCAGCTTACCCAAATTTTGCTTCGCGGGGAATCAACATTAACACCGGGTGAAAGGGAATTGATCGCCACGGTAACCTCGCAGGGTAACCAATGCAGGTTTTGCACGGCGGCCCATAGCGCTGCGGCAGATGCCTGGTATGGCGACCGGCTTACCACCGAAATGGTAAAGACTGACCTTGTAAACGCCCCCGTAAGCGAAAAAATGAAATCCCTGCTCGAAATTGCCCGGCGGGTGCAGGCTGATGCGCGCACCGTGAGCACTGAACTTGTTGAAAAAGCAAGGCAGCAAGGGGCAACCGACATGGAAATACACGATACCGTACTGATAGCGGCGCTATTTTGCCTCTATAATAAATATGTGGACGGCCTGGCCAGCGTTACTCCGGACGAACCTGAGTTTTACGACCGGCTTGCGGGCATTTTAAAAAATAAGGGGTACCTGCCATCACCCGACAGGTATGCCAGCCTAAACGAGACTAAATAAGATGAAAAAAAACAAATCATCCCTTTTTTGGTGGGGAATTGTATTACTGCTGGTACCCGGACTGGTACATGCTTACCTGCTGATGCCATTTCCAGGCAGTCAGGACTTGAATGCTATTACCGTCTCGTATTACCTTGAAGAAATTGTGCTGCCCCTGCGCATCGTCGGGGCCCTGATGATCATCTGGTACCTGGCCAAATATTTCAGAAAGAATTCGAAAACAGGCAAAATTGTTAAGGTTGGGGTGTTGGTGATATGCCTTGCCAGCTATTATTTTACCGATGTGATGTTTAAGGCGGAAAGCATGTTCGAGGAGCCTCAGACCGTGAAATTCGCAAATGCGATAGAAAATAAAGTACCCACGGGGTTTATCGTGATCGGTGTGGTGAATAACGGCGTTGCCAAAGCCTACCCGGTGGATTACCTGGCTTATCACCATAAAGTGCAGGATAACGTTGGTGGCTTGCCGGTACTGGTGACCTATTGCAGCATGTGCCGTACCGGCAGGGTTTACAGCCCGGTTATAAACGGCGCAAGGCAACAATTCAGGTTGGTAGGCGCCAGGCATTACAACGCCATTATTGAGGATGAGGGCACAAAAACCTGGTGGTACCAGGCTACGGGAATGGCTGCCGTTGGCAAATTGAAAGGCCTGCACCTGCAGGAACTGCCCTACGAGCAGGCAACCCTGGAGTCGTGGCTTGATAAACATCCCACCTCGCTTATCCTGCAGCCGGACAAACACTATACCAGCGACTACACCGACCTGAAAAACTACGACCGGGTGCAAGCTGTTGACCGTGACAGCACGCTAAAAAACAAAGATTCGCTTATGCGGAAAAGCTGGATGCTGGCCGTGATTGTACATGGCCAGGCAAAGGCATATGATTGGCGCCGAATGGCTAAAAAGCGTTTGCTGAACGACCAGGTTTCAACAGTTCCCGTTTTACTTGCTATTGAGGATGACAGCCTTACTTACCATGCCTTTAACAGCAGGCTGAAGGGACAGACCCTGCATTTTAAACTGGATACCGCCGGAAACCTAACCGACCAGGAAACCGCTTCCGTTTGGGATTGGGATGGCCTTGCGACAGCCGGATCACTTAAAGGCAGCCAACTAACCAAAATCCAGGCTTACCAGGAATACTGGCATTCGTGGAAGCATTTTCATCCGAATACGCTGTTTTGGAAGGAATGATCACTGATTTTATTTGATTAGGATGATTACACTGATTTTCTGAAATAGTTTATTACCTGTCAGCGGGGCTCGGGTGCGCCATCGCAAACCATTTGACTTAATGGCTGTCAGAATTCAGTTTAGCGTTCCACTTCAAACCGTAATGCCAGGGTATGCCAAAACTCAACGGATAGCCGCCTTCGCGCCTGCCTTCATTCCCGCCTTTGTTGGTGTTTTCACCAACAAACCGCAATGCCAGGGTATGTCAAAACCAAACGGATAGCCGCCTTCGCGCCTGCCTTCATTCCCGCCTTTGTTGGTGTTTTCACCAACAAACCGCAATGCCAGGGTATGCCAAAACTCAACGGATAGCCCCCTTTGTCAAACCGCAATGCCAGGGTATGCCAAAACCAAACGGATAGCCCCCTTTGTTAAGTCGCCGCCATTTCATAAATTAGCACCATGGCAGCCATAAACTTCGATTATCACCCCCAATTTTTTACCGCAACTATCCTGGAATGGAAACACCTGCTCAAAGATGATGCGTACAAAGACATCGTCATTAACAGCCTGCGGTTTCTGAAGGACGAAAAAAGTATCGGGATCTATGGCTACGTCATTATGCCAAACCACATCCACCTCATCTGGCAGATACAGGATGGCTTCATACGCGAAAAAATTCAAATGCGGTTCCTGAGGTTTACGGCCCAGCAAATGAAGTTCAGGCTCCAAAAAGAAGACCTTTTGGCCCTTGAGCAGTACCGTGTTAACGCCAAAGACCGTGAATACCAGTTTTGGGAAAGAAATCCATTAAGTGTTGACCTGTGGACCGAAGCGGTATTTGATCAAAAACTGGAATATATTCATGACAATCCTATCCAACCGAAATGGCATTTAGCTGAATTTCCGGAAGCGTACAGGTATTCATCAGCGAGGTTCTATCAAACCGGGCATGATGAATTCGGGCTAATAACACCGATGGATTAAACGCGGTTTTGCATCGCGGTTTGCATCTATGCCATACCTTGATTGTATGGCGGTTAGGCATTGCGGTTTGTTGGTGAAAACACCAACAAAGGCGGGAAACACCAACAAAGGCGGAAAGCGGAAAAGCAACACTTTCGGACTGTATTACGTACTGTCACCACGGTTCTCATGATAAATTTGCGTCTGTGCCATACATTGATTGCACGGCGGTTAGGCATTGCGGTTTGTTGGTGAAAACACCAACAAAGGCGGAAAAAACCGGGCATGATGAATTCGGGCTAATAACACAGCTGGATTAAACGCGGTTTAGCATTGCGGTTTGTTGGTGAAAACACCAACAAAGGCGGGGAATGGCTGTCAGAATTCAATTTAGCGTTCCACTTTTACACGCGTTTTCACGGCTATGTCAAGCCGGCTTGCTGAAAAACTTCCACTGTCCTTCCGAAACGATTTCGACCTGGCCGGCTACGACTTTAATCGCCGTTTGTTCGTCAATGGCGTAAACGGCCGCGGGAATTTTTGCAGCCCATTTTTCCGCATTTAGCCCGCAAGCGTCCTGGAAACCAGGGTTATTAAAGTGTGGAATGACCGCGAAGTCGGTCAGCCCTGCACCCTTACCTGTAAAGAACGGCTTGCTGATTTCGCCTTCTGCTGTATTGAATATCACATTTTCCATAGTCAGCGGCGTGCCGCTGCCGCCCCTCGGGTCGCCGTAGGTCTCGCCAAAAATTGCGTTTACAGCCATACTGCCCGCGCTCACGCCAACATAAACCAGGTCCTTGTTCAGAGAAGTTAATACCTCCGTAAGTCCTGATTGTTCGAACCAGTAGGCCAGGTACAACGGATCGCCGCCCCAAACCAACAGTGCGTCGGCGTCCTCAAGCGAAGATACCCAGATATCTTTTTTAATACTGGGAAGTGCGGTGAGTTCAAGGAGACCCATTGTTTTCCAGCCCAGGTCGACGAGGGCGCCTTTCATCTTGCCAGCGATCGGCCACCAGGCGTAATTCGGGCCGCCCGGGAATGGGTAAACGCCCGTCGGAACGAACAGCGCAGCCGACTCACTGATGGGCTTGCCCAAGAGCTGTTCGAGCGTGTTCCCCATACTTTTATTGGAAATGCCGGAGGAAGTCAGGAGTAGTTTGATCATGACAACAAAAATAATTGCGGATATCGAATAAATCAAGGGGGCAAGACCAAAACAGGGGTGTTGGCCCGATTTATCAGGATGGCCCGGAATGAGTCTGAGCCGTTGGTTTAGCTAATTGGCCTGATTGTGCTGATTTTTTAAAATCAAATTAATAGGCATAATCAGCTAAAATTGCTTTACAAAGCCGTGCCCTTGAAATAGGCACATATCTCATCGAAAATTTCAGAATTTTTTCCTTTGATATAGCTGGGAAAGATTTTTATTGGCGTTCCCCAAAAAAGTATATTGATATAGAAGGCTCCTTTTTTTAAAATGTTTTTAGTTTGATGGATCGGGACTTTTTTATCCTTTAGCATGATGGAAATATAATCACCATGACCCTGTCCA
The DNA here is from genome assembly GCA_013285685.1 of Bacteroidota bacterium. GTDB lineage: Bacteria > Bacteroidota > Bacteroidia > Sphingobacteriales > Sphingobacteriaceae > Mucilaginibacter. The sequence continues at coordinate 6,693 of JABDHD010000101.1, read as the reverse complement.
ACAAAACGAATATCCGAAACATTATCCCAACTAACACGGACGTTTGAAATGTGATCGATAATTTCCTCGTCGTTTAATTCCAATGCGGCCAGTTCGTTCCGGGCCATTGTAAGAAAAATTTTTATGCCGAAAATTGCCAACAAAAAGAATATGAGGTCAAGGGAAATAATTGGAGGAAAATCTTTTGATTCAAGCTTAGCAAACAATAAAAGCAATGTTGTGAACAAGAAAACCCCAATTGGCATAATCAAACCGGAAAAAATATACCAATTGCTAATGCGGAACTTTAAACTACTGGTCATTAGAGAAAATTAAACGTAATGGCTTGCTCTGGATGAAAGTCAGGCCATTACGCCAAATTTACACTAAGTAAAGTTGCTATGTATAGAGATGTCGACTTTTATTAGCTATGTACTTAAGTATTCAGAACAATCAATTCAAGCAAATCAAATTACCGCAGCTAATTTGCTGATATCGCTGTCGGCGATTAAAGCATCTTCGGGGGTAAACGGGTAATATTTGTTCAATATTTTCTTGATCAGCAAATAACTGTCAGGAGATTGAACAGGGGGTGAAGCCAGTTCATCGATAAGCGTACCGACTAATTTGGTCATTTTAGCTTCGTATTGACTAATCATAAAATCAGATGGATCATTCTGACGATGTGCGGAAATAAGCAAGTCGAGTTTTTTTACATCCTCGATCAAATCCGTCAATTTGTATATTTCAGCCTTTTTCATCTAATCAAATTTACATTTTTATTTCCAAAAACCCTTTGGGTAGCGTGTAGTTCAAATCGCCGCGATGCATCTGTTTGCTTGGCTTAAGCAACTTGCGGAATTTGGCTAAAGCCTTTCTTTGGCACTTTTTTTATCCGTCGGTTAAAACCGACGGCAATGAAAGTAAAAATGCCTATTCATTGCCGTCCCTTTTAAGGGACGGGCTCTAAGCACGGCGCTGAATGGCTTTAGCCCAATTAGCCGACCGATTAGCGACAATTTGAATTGCACCACTTTGAACAGAAGCTGGCCCGGATAATTGCCGAAAACTTGCTAATATCACCATCGGCAATTAATAACTATTCCTATTTAAAAAAGAATTTCCTATTATTGGTAAACCATTGATAATTACCACGGATCATGTCAAATATTGCGGGAAAAGCTTATGCGATGAACCTGATGACGCCGTTCAAAAAAAACAACGTTTGGATGAATCGTTTGCTTTTTTGGATAGCGCGGCTGCCAATAGTTCAAAAATCTGCTTTCAGGGGCTTGCTCACCTTGTCCATAATTCACTATGCCCGTTGGGTGATCGTTGGGCGGAAACAGCTCCCCTGGCTGGGCGAGGAGCAACCCAGGGAAAAACTGAACTATGCGTACATGTTTTTCTTCAGCAATTTTAATGGAAGCTGGACGCAATACATCGATTCATTTTCTATTGCGCTTCCCGTCAGGTTAAATTTGATGTGGTACAAAAGTGTCGGTAAACCCGGCACCATACCCGAAACTCCCTTCAATCAGTATGTTCTGAAAAACCAGATATGGACCGACCATTATTACAGCGCTTACCCCATGGCGTCCAGTAACGACGTAAAATCGGCTAAGCGCGTTAAGGAACAATTGCTGAACTTATGCGAAAATTTGGATACCGTTAATGAAGATGAGTTCATGAAAAAATATAACAGGGCATTATTTGAACTTCAGGCCGACCTCAGCCAAATGGAACCTACCCCGGTAGTAAGCCTGGCGAATGAGGCCATTAAGAAACAAACCCGGTTAAAAAACCATATCAACTAATTTGCGGAAATGTATAGCGTAAACCATTAACGATATGCCAAATGTTTCAGGAAAAGCTTACGGACTTACCACTTTTTGCCCCATCAGGAACGGGCATAAAGATGGGATGGCCAATAGCAGTTTGATCAGGAAAATGCTCCAGGATTTGCCGGAAGACGAGGAAAGCCCGATGGCGAACGTTGCCAATACGTATATGGCACGATTCTACATTTTGGACGATGCCATTTTTGAATCATATCCCGCCCGGCTGGATAGGCTGCAGTCGAAATACCTGGTGTTTACGTCCAACTTTCATGGCGACCTGGACACTTATCTTACCGGGATGTGGCACGGCATTAACACCGTTATTAAGCAATTATGGGGGAATTGTGTGGGATTTGAAAAAGTAGATTCGGCACAATCATTTGTTGAATACATAAAAAAATGCCAGCTTACCAACACTTTCTATTTTAATGGCTCAACGGATGACCCTTTACAGGAGCAATTGAAATCGTTGTTTTTAAAGCAGGAGTTTTCAAAATTCGTTTTCGCGCACCAGGGTGTTGCGGCAAATCAATTATTACAGGAATTTAAAGCGTTTATAGCCTGGTCGAAGCCAAAGGTTTTAGCCGCTCCGGCATGGAAAGCCGGCGCATGTTCGCCTGATGGCGGGTGACAGTTGAACGGCCCGTACTTTATATATGTTAAATTCGCGAGTCAAGAACCAAGAGTCAAGAACCAAGAGTCAAAAACCAGGAAATAGAAAAATCGTGAAGAAATCTATTAAAAAGGAACCATGTCAACCAGGCTATACCGCAGCCGCATCGTTGGTTTTGTCTCCATTCTTTTTACCTTGGTTCCTGGCTCTTGGTTCTTGACTCTTGATTCGCATAAATTATTTTAAAATGGATACACTATTAGACCTCTACGATATTCAGGGAAATATTATGAAAAATTATCCGGAGGCCGGGTTTATTAAAGCGCGCTACCTGTTTTTTAAGGTGAACAACGGCAAACAGGGCCGGGATTTTGTGAATCATGTTATACCCTATGTTACGTCGTCGGCCCCGTGGACCAGTGGTGACAGGGATACCGATGGTGTATTGTGGCCCGAGGCCGCAACTAATATTGCCTTTACCTATAATGGCCTTAAAAATTTGGGTATTGCCGTTTTAACGCTTCAAAGTTTTCCGGATGAATTTATTACCGGTATGCGCGGGCGCAGAACAATTTTAGGCGACAACGGCCCAAGCGACCCCGCAAAATGGGACCCGGTATGGCATGAGGAGATCCACATCTTTTTATCGATAGACGCCGGTACGGATGAAGCAATTGAGAAACGGTACAACCAGATAATGGATATTCTGACATCGCAGCAACTCGACAAGGTGATTTTGTTAGATGGCCACCGCGGCAATAAGAATGAAGGAACAAAACGCTACCAGGATGCATCGGTTTTATATGAGGACGGCGTGCCTACCGCAAAAGAACATTTTGGCTACACCGACGGGATAAGCAACCCATTTTTTAAAGGCATGACACCCGATATGGGCGAATTGGCCGGCGGGGGAAAAAAGAATACCCAGGGGATGCTCGGTTACGGCAACCCTGAATTAGAATCGACCTGGCTGCCATTGGAGACCGGCGAGTTTATTTTGGGGCATAAAGACGAAGGGCTTGAATACCCTGTTGCGCCCACGCCGCCGCTCATGGCAAAAAACGGATCGTTCATGGTATACCGCAAACTGCATGAAAATGTCGGGAAGTTTAATGCGTTCCTGGACGAAAAATCAAAAAATTTCCCGGGAGGGAAAGAACTTCTGGCGGCCAAATTCACGGGCAGGTGGAGAAATGGTGTGCCAATCACTACTTTTCCGGATGAAAACGCTGCGAATGAATTGGCAATGAAACGGCAAAAGGCGGTCGAGGCCATAAACCTTGCCAAAACACCAGCCGAAAAAATGGAGGCCCAGGCGGCCTTCAGGGAAATTAATAAAAAATTTCATGCCTTCGATTACAACGATGACCTGAACGGCGGGCGCTGCCCGGTTGGGGCGCATACCCGCAGGGCCAATCCGCGCGGGTCGCTGGAGTTTGGCAATAAAAAAGCATTCGACTCACCTTCGGCTGTGGATAATCGCAGAAGACTGCTCAGAAGAGGTTTACCCTACGGAAAGGCCGAAGACCCCGCCAGCAATGATGGTAACCATGGTACAATATTTATGGCGATAAGCGCCAGTATTAAACGTCAGTTTGAGTTTGTGCTGCAACAATGGATAAATTATGGCAATGATTTTCGATTGGCAAATGACAAGGACCCTATCCTGGGAAATCACGCGGAAACAGACGGAAAGGGCCATGGCAGGATGATCTTCGGGTCGAACAGCCCAACCGATGATCCACCTTATTTTTTGAATGAATTGCCGCGCTTTATCGAAACCAGGGGCGGCGAGTATTTTTTTATCCCCAGCCTCACCGCGCTAAGAATGATTGCTGAAGGCATTGTCGACCCTACCTAACTTTAGTCGGCTTTGCCCCCGGCAACATCTTTGCTTCGGGCAATTCCAAAAGGGATAACGAGTTTGAAGCTTATATTCCTCCCCATGTTATAAACTCCCTGGCTTTGCCGTGTTACGGTTACGCTCTGCCCGTTATAGGCAAGGAAATACTGCGCCAGGTTTAAATGATCGGCATAGGCAACGTTGGTAAGATTGGTGCAGTTTAGATATAAAGAACATATGATCCGCCCGGTTTTAGGGTTAACGAAATTGGTCCCTGCACCGGCATTGAATAAAGTGTACGCCGCAGAGGGAACTTCGGTATAAAGAGCGCTGTAGATATTGTTTTGAGCCCAGTCATGCTGTAAGCCAAATTTAAGGTAAACCCCCTTCAGAATTGAATTATGCCCGTCGTTTAACCTGACTTTAACTTCCGAAGTGATATGGGGCGCCGGCGTCCATGGAATATGGTTGGTTGAATCGGATGAATTAGGCAGGTAGGAATAAATATAGGTGAAGCCGTTATCTATTTCCAGCCACCTGGCTGTTGAAGGGTGAACGTTCAGGAAACCCGATATGCCGGTAAGGATAGCCGTATTGGAGGAAACATACCGGTACACCGGGTATCCCTGCGAAACGGAATCGGTGCGGTCGGCAAAAATAAAGTTGCTGATGTGGTTGTAAAACCCGTCGGCTTCCAGGCTCACATCGTCGCCGTTGTGGCCGTAGGCAAAATCGGCCTGGTAACCCTGCTCTGCCTTCAGGTTGATATTGCCCAGCTGGATGGCGTTTGAGCCGATATTGAGGCCATTGCTGGTTAATTCGTTAATCGCTGGCGCCCGGTAACTTTTTGAGAGGTTGAGCTTGACGTAATTGTCATCCGGCAACTGGTACGATGCGCCAATACTCCCGGAAGCCCCCGTATAAGTATTATTAAACCCGGTGAATTGCACCATGGAGCCTGGTGTGCCAGCCGGAACGACGTTACCGGCGTCGTTCAGCGACATAGGGTCACCGACAAAATCGGTGCGGTCAAAACGCAGGCCGCCGCTTAGCGTAAGGTTTTTCCAGGTCTTTTCCACGATGGCGTAGCCGCCGATCTCGAAATTGGTGTAGTTCGGTATTTCATAATCCGGCAGATACGGCGCCGGCGGCGCGGCGCCATTATTCTGAAATTCATAAATACCATTGATGCCTGTGGTGAGCTTCAATCCTGATTTTTCGCCCGCTAACTGGTACTTAAGCGACCAGGGGATATCGTTCACCAGCAGGTTCCCCGAGCCAACAGTTCCGGTATCGATGTCGTGATGGATACTTTGTGTAAAGCCAATGTCCAGCCCTAACCGCCCTTTGCCCGTATTGATACTGTTTTGCCACCAGGCCTGGTATTCATCCAATATTTTATCGCCTGCGATGCTTGCCGCATATGACAAAAAATCTGCATGTGCCGGATAAACCTTGCCGTCTCGGGGCGTATCGAATATAAAGCGGCCGGTGCTGTCGCGGTTACCGTCCGGTACTTCTATCCTGCGGTGCAGGGCGCTTAGGGTAAGCCTTGAGTATCCCCATGAGCGGGTTAATTCGAGGGTTAGCCGGGCATTTACCTGGTTCCAGGCGGTGCCCCAAACGTAGCCGTCCTTAGGGTCCGAGTAACTGTGCGCTTCTTCGCCGCTCGCCGTAAGGCCCCAGGCGAAGCCATTATTATTACCCGCAATATGCAGCGCACTGCCCAGGTAGCCGTTATTGGTATGGTATTCCGTAAGTACGCTGCCCGCAACCGTGCCGTTTTGTGGCAGCGGCTCCGATTTAAAGCTGATGACCCCCGCTTCTGCGCTGGCGCCATATTGCAGCGACGCGGGTCCGCGGATAATCTCGGCATCATAAACCGCGTATGGGTCGATCAATATACCATGGTCGTCGCCCCATTGAAAATCTTCCTGGGGTACGCCGTCCATCAGGGTTAGCACGCGGTCGAAACCCAGTCCGTTGATCTGGGGTTTGGTTGTACCGGCGCCTTCAGTGGTTTCATTTACGCCCGGTTGCGAAGCTATTTCGTCAATCGCGGTGTTATAAACGCCCTGCAGAATATGATTATGCGTAACTACGGTGATGGGTATGGTTGCCCGCTGTTTGGTGGTGGTATTGCCCAGGGCGGTTACGATGACATCGGCCAATTCGTAATTTGAGGCCGATAGCTTAACGTCGACGGAATAGGTATCGCTGAGGTCGATTATTTTGGTGACACTGGCATAACCTATTGCGGTAACCTGCAATAAATATTCCCCGGCCGGGAGTTGTTTTAGCCTGTAAACGCCCGTTGCATCGGTGCTGGTTACAATTTTTAAATCAGGTATAGCAACGGTGGCGCCTGCAATTGGCAAACCGGTAGCTTTATCGGTTATTTTTCCGGTAATATCACT
>JABDHD010000100.1:15401-15556 GCA_013285685.1 Bacteroidota bacterium | reverse complement strand
TCAACCAGGTGGATTACTTCATCCAGCAATTTATGCAGTGAAACGGCTTCTCTTGCATCTCTGTTTTTGCCGGACGGTTTAAGTAAGTCATTGATCAGGTCGTCAATCCGCTGGGCGCCTTTTGAAATTATTTCCAGGTATTTTTTTATATCATC
>JABDHD010000100.1:0-15391 GCA_013285685.1 Bacteroidota bacterium | reverse complement strand
GTTACGTAACTCATGAACAATTATAGTGGTGAAATCAGGTACCGTCTCGTTATTGGATGCCAGGTAGAGTTTTTCCATATAGTTATCAATTAGGGTTGACAGTATAAAGGTACTCCTGTTTATCGTGACAAACTTTACATGATTTTATAGAAAAGTTACATTATTCACATATTTTTAAAACAATTGATGGGGTTATGTGTATTCGGTGCCTGATGAGCGCCAATGGGATGAAAAAAGCAGACCAGGCGATCCGGATTTAACATGCAAACAGTTGTTAATCAGTGCTATTCGTAGCCGCTTTTGATGATCGTCAGGATCATCTTAAACCGCCCGTTGGGTTTGATATAATTGGGTGCATGTGCCGGTATGATAATCCCCATGCCTGTTTCCAGGAAGTTTGAGTTATTGTCGATAACAATTTCCGCTTTGCCTTCGATGATCTGCGCGAAAGTGTCAAATGGGCTCGTTTTTTCGGTTAAGCCCTCCCCGCTGTCGAAAGACATGATGCTGATATTACCGGTTGATTTTTTGATGATCGTTTTTATGACGACGGAATTTGGAACGTATTCAATAATTTCAACAATGATATGTGCGCTTGACTTCTCAAGTTCAATCCCCTCCGGCCGGCCATTCTTATCTTTTTTATCCATGATCTTAAACGTTTAACTTGCTTTAACGACCGAGTATTAAGCCGGTATAATTGTAATGGCGTCAAGTCTTAAGTAGCAAGTCGAATTTTTTGTTTTCTTGACTTAGGCTTGAGACCAACGACTTAGAACTTGACACCCTACAAAGTTTCCTTTACTTTCCTGATAAGTGTTACATAACTATTTGCATTAGTTACATTATTCACATGTTTTACAGTGATAGGGCGGATAAACTTTACCGTAGGCGATGGATTTAATACCAGTGGTGTTGGAAACCTGAAAAATAATTGCAGCCACCCATTTTCCGCAGCAGGCGGGAAAGCGGATCAACTATTCGCCAGCAGGCGAAGCAGTCTGTGGTGAGTCAAGCCGGGGGACCATGGCCCTAATGCACCGGCGGTAATGTCCGGCGGGGTTTACTCACCCGAACACTCCGCCTAAAGGCGGATCGTTCACCCTCCTTCCGGAAGCGGGAAAGAAGGCAGCTGCAGTTGTTATATTTTTCAAACATGCGAAGTCAAAAAGCCGCCTTCCAATCACTTTACATTACAACCACATAACTTTAACTACCTTCGCGGAAATTATGAGGCAATTAAAGATAACCCAATCCATAACCAACCGCGAATCGCAATCACTTGAAAAATATTTGCACGAGATAGCTAAGGTAGACCTGATAACCGCTCAGGAAGAAGTAATACTGGCCCAAAAGATACACATGGGCGACGAGGCTGCGGTGCAGCGGCTAACCCGGGCCAACCTTCGTTTTGTGGTATCAGTGGCTAAACAATACCAAAACCAGGGCATGACGCTGGGCGACCTGATCAACGAAGGAAACCTGGGCCTCATCAAGGCTGCGTGGCGCTTTGACGAGACCAAAGGCTTTAAATTTATATCCTATGCCGTGTGGTGGATACGGCAGTCGATTATATCCGCGGTGGCCACACAAAGCCGCGTAGTGCGCCTGCCGCTTAACCAGATCGGTTCGTTAAATAAGATCCGCCAGTCATCCTCAAAACTCGAGCAGCAATTTGAACGGCTGCCTACGCCCGAAGAACTGGCTGAAGACATGGAAACTACCGCTGAAAAAATATTCGACTCCTTAGCCAATGCCGGCCGCCAGGTATCCCTGGATGCGCCTTTTGTGAGCGGCGAAGATCAGACACTGCTGGATGTTATCGAAAGCAAGGGTGTGGGCGCCGACAGCGCCTTAATTACAAACTCCCTATCGCAGGAGGTTGTCCGCTCGCTGGGAATTTTACCCGAGCGGGAACGTCAGGTGATCGTCCTGTTTTATGGTTTGGGCAGCGGTGAATCCAGGTCACTGGAAGAGATCGGCGAAAACTTCAGCCTAACCCGCGAACGCGTACGGCAGATCAGGGATAAAGGCCTCATGCGCCTCCGGCAGCATTCAAAATCGCAGACGCTGCGGTCGTATTTGTAAGGCGGGCTAAGTAATCCTATCAAGCGGAAGCTAAACAATCCCAACTTTGTAAAATTTAATTAGCTTTGAATTGCAGGCAAACGGCGCTGTCATTAAAATATGATAGATAAACATCAGCTTTATTATAAAAACCTAAGGGCCCTGGGATTGGAATACCAGGATTTAAATTACGGCAAAGCGTTGCCATTTTTGTTAATGCTGCCAAACGCGTTAACGCTTTAACTTTAACCCAATGGTGTTCTATATTAGTTTTCTCCGGAGTACACGGAGGAATCGACACCGAAGTCACCTTCGAACACCGCGGGGATGTGCTTTTTTCTTATAACTGTGCGGTTTACTCTACTTTGTACCGGTAAACCTGCCTGCCTAAATTGCCATTATTATCTATCCCTTCCACTACTACCCTATAAATACCGGCGCCGTCAGCGTTATAATAATCAAATGAGGCATTGCCGTCTTTGTCAGTAATTATTTCAGGTTTCCAAAAAATGGTGGAGCGCAGATCAGCGCGCTTAAGGCTGTCATTCGGATGATCATATTTGGGCGAATAAAATTCGCGGGCTTTGTAAAAGCCTGTCGCCATTATTGATAATATACCTGTTGAAACTATATCTTTTGCCCGCAGACCATATGAGGTTGTAATGATTAAATCGCCACCTGGATCCAGCGTCGCAGCGCTCGTAATTGCTTCCACCTTTTCGACTGCTCCTGTGTTTATACTGTTAAGATCAAAATTCGGGGGCATTTTTTGATCATTCCAAATTATTGTCATAGGGGTACTACGACCAAACACGAATGGGACAAAACGATTGGCATTTCCTCCAACAAAACGAACGTTATTCAATAATCCCATTAATCTTACGGCAAGGGTACCACCATATATTATTTTATCACCACTTATAACCTGGTCCGCAATACCAAAACGGTTATCAATTTTAGGCGCCTCAATTGTAGTTGATTTTATATTTACTTCTTTCAACATTTTGCCTTTCCTCAAACCTGATTTATTCCATTCCTCGATTTGTTTTTGGCTGTTTTCCAAATAAGCTGATAGAACCCGGCTTATATCCTTCTGTGCATCTGAATTTTTAGCGAGCACGGGTGGCACATCTTTATTGCTGTGATAAGTGATTTGCGTCGTATTTTCCCCTTTGGCGTTCGTCGCATTCAAAACGAAGCGAGTGGTATCCGTAAACGCCAAATTAGTGAAACTGAAATTTCCTTTATCATCCGTTTGTTGGCTTAATACCGGACCTCCCATTGGCGATATTAAGGATACAATTCCCTTTTCTATTGGTCTGCCGCTTAATTTTGTGACCATGCCCGCTAATTCAATCCCCTTTTCAGGCTGATAAGTTATCGGCGGATATTCATCGTTTAAAAGCTTTTTCCATTCAAACCTGCGGTAACCATGGGTTAACATCACCAAGTCAAGATCGCTGCTTGCTTTATTGTCCGTTATATTCCTGAAATAATAGTTGGGTTGTTCCACATAACCTTTCAGGTCCGATGTAAGCAGCAGGTTGGTTAGTATGGTGCGTTCATCATTTTCATCCACCGGTACTTTACTTTCATCGGTCACCGATACCGAAAAATGACCAATCGACGCGCTATCGGCACGGTTTTTTACATTTAGTTTTATTTTTGCTTTTTCCCTTTTGGCATACACAGGTTTATCGCTGCTTAAATTCATATTGAGCTGATCGTAATTCTCCGCAAAAAATAAACGTTCGCACAACGGTTCTCCTTCGGGCGAAAACAGGGTGACATTGGCGACACCTGTTTGCAGATGGCGCTTTAAAACATCAAGCATAATTACGCTGCTGTCTAACGTGCAGGGAACTGATGTTGTTATTCCGCCGGAGTAAATAAGCAGTGTATAGATTTTATTTTTATTGGACAGGTACCAGGTTTTACTTGCTTCAATCTTTACTGATGCTTTTGGCAGCGAATCGTTGTTGACGGATAGAACTATACCTGCGGGCTGGGCTTTTGGCAAATCAATCACATCTTTTGAACCGTCTGGGTATGAAATTTTTGCTTTATAATTCTGTCCTTCTGCCGGCGTGATGTAAAAATAACCCATCCCCAAATGCGTTGATGAAAATGTTGTTACAACTTTATTAGCATTGTCCAGCAGTTCGCCTTTTACATCAACGCCCATGCCGCTTGCGCCTATTGCCTTAAAAGCGACTTTCGATGTGACGCCTGTTACCAGGCTGCCGCCTTCGGGGAAAAATTGCAGGTCTGCTTTGCCTTTTGTCATTGCTGCGGCAAGTTCGCCGCTTTCTTTTATTTTACTCCGCGCCGAACCTATGGGGATCGTTTGATCAAAAAATCCTTCATCTCCTTCATTCAGCATCCACCGGGTATAAGCTCTTACCCGGTAATCGCCATTTGGCAAACTGTCGGGAAGCGCAAAATCCCCCCAGGCTACTCCATTTATCAATTGCAGTTTGATGCTTTGGTCTATTTTATTAATTCCGTTGATCAAATCCACATGCAAAACGCCGCTTAGGTTTGATAACTGATGTTTTTCGCCTGCGGTTACATAAGCTTTAAAATAAATGGTATCGCCGGCCGCGTAGTAGGGCTTGTCAAAATGTTGGTAAACTTTCTCGGTAATGTGTTCTGAAAGATGTTTTTTTAATTTGGGGATCACATTCCTTAAAACAGCATTGTCTACCTGGCAAAAAGCAGCCGGATCAACAGAAAACGTAATTAGAACGATAATGAAAATTATTTTTTTCATGCTATCAAATATTTCTCCGTCAGTACAAAAGGTATAACCGTTTAAAAGGTTGTTGCAATACTTTTATTTTGTTTCATGATAGCATCATTCCACTTTATACCGGTAAACCTGCCTGCCCAAATTGCCATTATTATCTATCCCTTCCACTACTACCCTATAAATACCGGCGCCATCAGCGTTATAATAATCAAATGAGGCATTGCCGTCTTTATCAGTAACTATTTCAGGTTTCCAAAAAATGGTGGAGCGCAGATCAGCGCGCTTAAGGCTGTCATTTGGATGATCATATTTAGGCGAGTAAAACTCACGGGCTTTGTAAAAACCGGCTACGGTAATTGGCAATATACCAACTGCCTGAATATCTTGGGGATCCTGGCCGCCCTGGCGGGTTGTTATAACCAATACACCGTTGCCTCCATCCAATCCATATATGCTCGCACTTCCATACTTTAACACTTCCACTGTTTCTATCATATCCGGGTTGATATTATCGATGCTAAATGGAGTTGTTTTATTTCCTGCTCTTTCATCCTGTTGTTTTACGCCGTCCACAAATACTGCCATAGGCCCGCTTCCCGCAGTTAAATAGGCTACTTTATGACCAGATTGTCCTGCGAAGTATACCCCGCGCAATCTCCCGTCCAGGCTCGTGGATAATTGACCTCCTATTTGTTCCAATTCTTTTCTGCGCATTACCTGGTCCGCATGCCCGGGGCCTAATAAACTGGAGGAACGGTAATTGGTATCGATGATGTGTTTTTTACTTTGCCGTACTTTTACTTCCTTTAGCATGAGACCGCTCGCCCTGCCGTCTTGAACCGCCTGGTCATGTTGTTTTAAGCTGTTTTCCAGGTAGACTGCTTTGGGCCGGTTTAAGGTATCGGATTGTAACGCGCGGACTGGTATTATCGCAGATCCGGATTTTTCTTTATTATAAACAATCGTAGTTGAATTTTTCCCCTTTGCGTTTGCCGCCTGCAATACAAATTTTGCGCTATCGGTAAATGCAAGGTTGCTGAAGTTGAAATTGCCTTTGTCGTCGGTTTGCTGCATCAGCAGTGGGCCGCCGTTTGCCGGTATCAGGGTTACAGTGCCATTTACCAGCGGTTTGCCAAAAGCATTTCTGGCTATGCCCGCTATTTCAATCCCCTTTTCCGGCTGGTTAGTCACCGGCGGATACCCGTCGTTTAAAAGTTTTTTCCATTCAAACCTGCGGAAGCCATGGGTTAACATCACCAAGTCAAGATCGCTGCTTGCTTTTTTGTCCGTTATATTCCTGAAATAATAGTTGGGTTGTTCCACATAACCTTTCAGGTCCGATGTAAGCAGCAGGTCCGTCAGTATCGTTTGTTCATCATTTTCATCCACCGGCACCTTACTTTCATCGGTTACCGATACGGAAAAATGTCCTATCGACGCCTTGTCGGCCCTGGTTTTTACATTCAGCTTTATATTTACTTTTTCTTTTTTGGCATAAACGGCTTTGTCGCTATTTACCTGCACATTAAGCTGATCGTAATTTTGCACAAAAAATAACCGCTCGCACAAGGGTTCCCCTTCCGGCGAAAAAAGGGTGACGGAAGCTACGCCGGTTTGCAAACGGCGCTTTAAAATATCCAGGGTGATAACGGCGCTGTCTAATTCACAGGGTACCGTTGTGGCGATACCGCCCGAATAAATGACGAGTGAATAATACTTGCCCTGGTTTTCCAGGTAGTAAGCCTTGTTTGCGATGATCGTTACAGTCGCCTTGGGGATTGAATCATTGTTTATGGATAAAACTATTCCTTTTGCAGCGGCGGCTGGCAAATCGGCTGTGCTTTTTTCCCCATCGGCATAAGTTAGCCGCGCTTTATAGCTTTTGCCTTCTTCGGGTTCAAAGGTAAAATACCCCATCCCCAAATGCGCGGGCGAAAAAGTTGTAATTATTTGGTTTTGATCATCAACTATTTCTCCCTTTACGTCAACCCCCAATCCATTACTGCCAATTGCTTTGAAAGCTACTTTTGTGCGGAGGCCCGAAACAAGATTGCCACCCTCTGGGAAAAATTGCAGGTCTGCTTTGGCCAAGGGAGTGTTTAACCGCGAGCCCCCGCTTTCCGGCACCCTGTTTATGCTTGCAGAACCAATAGAGACTGTACGGTCAAAATAATTTCCATCCCCTTCATTCAGCATCCATTGGGTGTAAGCCCTTACCCGGTAATCGCCCTTTGGCAAACTATCCGGCAAAGCAAAATCTCCCCAGGCTATCCCGCTGTCAAGCTGCAACTTTATCGATTGGTCGATCTTGGCATTGGTGTTTATTAAATCCACATGCAAAACCCTGCTCTGGTTTGATAGCTCATGTTTTTCGCCCGTTGTTACATAAGCCTTAAAGTACATGCTATCGCCGGCGGCATAATAGGGTTTGTCAAAATGCAGGTAAGCTTTTTCATCGAAATGATTAGCATTGAAGGTTTCCAGTTTGCCGGAAATATTTCCGGCTTTATCATCCGGCATGTCTGCGCTTTGCGGCGGTTCATAATCTATCGGCAAAAGTTCGGCAACCCGGTCTCGTCCCCATACGCCAAAATAGGTCAGGCTATAGGGGTTGGCGGTCACCCCGTTGCGGTAGAACAAAGGGTAGGGAGAATTAAATTTTAAAAACGTGGTTTCATTGTTGCCAGGGTTATCTAAATAATTTAAAGCGTTTTTTACATGATAATGCCTGTTGCTATTATAGGCAACAAACAGGCCGTCGGTGTCTCCGGCTAATGCATAAACGCCGGGCTCATCAGTTATTCTTATTAAGTCCTCTTCCTTTAAGGTAATTGTTCTTTCAGGTTTTTTTGAGGGCTTATCGGCGATCACCTTCTGCACCCTGAAACCTTCTTCGCTTAACCTGCGGCTTATGGCTGCGCGCAAAAAATGCATTGGGGAGTTTTGATAAGTTTCCAGCCGGCGTTTTTGCCAGCGCCGCTCTTCAGCGGGCGTTCCCTTCAACTCTTCAAATAACACCGCACCTTTGTAATTGATGGTTTTATGATTTTCATCTATATTTTCTAATATAAAATCTGCCACCATGTATTTAAGCTGGTACCCCAGCGCGTCATTTTCAATTTGTAAAAAATCAGATGACGAGGCTGTCAGCTTATGGGTATCTTCGTCATAACTCAGATCAAGCACCCCCGGGTTTAGTATTTTACATTGCCGGGCAAAGTCCGATGTCCCTAAAAATTCATCCTTAAACCAGTTTAAATATTTTTCCCTGTCCGGGTCGGCATGGTATTTAACGATCACTTCCTTTAATGCCGTTGTTTTGGGCAATAGGGTAACATCGGGCAATAGCACATCCCTGTTGCCGATAATTATGGTTTGGCCATAGCTCTCAAAACCGATAATGGACACTACCAGGTCGTATTTGCCCGGTTTTACACCGTGTAAGACAAAGGTGCCGTCGCCGGCAGTTTTAGCGCCTATTGTTGCGTTGCTTAAAAATACGCTTACATTGGCAAGGGGCCTGGTATCCGCCTGGTTTAATACCCTGCCGGAAATTGAGTATTGCGCCAGGCAATTGAGCGGAAAAAGAAACAAAAAAAAGATAAGATTTTTTACCATCGCTCAACGAATATAGCGTTATTGTGTTTAAACCGCTCGCATAGGCGAGGCATTGAATTAAGCCAGCAGCAGGTAAACTCACCATCCGGGATATCTTTGTACAGGTACCTTTATACTTAACCTGCCGCCTTTTGCTGTTGGTATTTGGTTTATCTGGTAATTGTCGTTTCAGCAGCCAATTGGTACTATCCGTACCATCAACTATTTTAAATCAGGCAAGCGGCAATGCCGGCGTGGCGGTCGCCTCATTATACAGGTAGCCCCCCAGGCAGGTAACCAGTCTCAGGACTAGCTGGCGCACTTAGACTTAACTGGGTAAGGCGCGGATCTGCCAATGTGCGGATGACATGACTCCCCTCAAATCGCTTACGAAACACCCTCAAATGCCTTCAAAATGGCAACCAAGGGCGTCGAAAAAAAATTTATTTGGTCAGAAACTGTTCATTTTTGTTTAGGGCCGCCCGATAACTGCGGACCTAACAACCGCTTTTTAACAACAATTTTTGCCGCCCCTTTGCCGCATGCATCCTCCGCCATTTCGATGATCACGCCGTCTAATCGTTCCAATTCAAACTTCATATATTTAAGTGCCTCCTTATCCGCCGGATCATTCCGCACTATCTCAACCAGGCCCTTCAAATTCGCCAGCGGGCTGCGCACCAGGTGCGACTGTTTCCAGGCTATGTCTTTTATGCTGTTTACGTGGTCCTGTATTTGTTTATAGGCTTTTTTTAAGTGCTGCTCCGCTTTTTTGCGCTCGGTTATGTCCTCAAACTGGCTTACGAAATAGATCGGACCGCCATTTTTATTGGTTACGGTAGCTAAGTTGATGGATACCCACACAACGGCGCCGTTTTTACAGATATATCTTTTTTCCACCCGGTAAGCTTCATTTTTGCTCGTTGCGGACTCATCCATGGCGTCAAGGTGTACGGCCTCGTCGCCCGGATGGGCGAGGGAATCGAAAGACATGGAAAGCAGTTCATGTTCGCGGTAACCTACCATATCGCACAGGCGTTTATTTACTTTAAGCCATTGTCCCTGCAATGAAACAAGCGCCATCCCCATTGCAGAATGTTCAAACGCAGCCCGGAATTTTGATTCACTTTCCCTTAATTTCTCCAACAGTTTGCGTAAACTGACAGAACGCTCTTCCACGCGCTTTTCGAGTTCTTCATTCATCACCTTTACTTCCTCTTCTGCATCCTGACGCTGGGTGTCAAATTTGTTTAGCCAGTTAGCCGTATGCCCTATAAGTACGAGGCCCAGCCATACAAAGCAAATTACCAGCAGCGATATACCGGTTTGCTCGGAAAATAGCCGGTACCTTATCGATTCAATCCTAACCACGCCAAACGCGATTACAATAAAAACCAGCAGCAGCATAACCTTTCTGGCCATGGCATTTCCAACCAGTCTCCCGGTAAACAACGGTGTCATGCCGACCGCTGGATGTAGTAATGAAGCTGTAAGCGAAAGGAAAAAAAGCAAGATTGCCGTATGTATCGCCATGGCGCCCACTAAGGAAGGGTTGTAAAATAATGATAACCCGTACAGGTAGCCCACTATTGACATGGCAGACACGGCGGTAACGGCATGAAGCATGTATTGAGACGCGAGATGAAAGAACCGGCTGTTAGCGGTAAATCCGAAAAAGGAAAGCCCGAACAACATAAAACATACCGCAGTGGTAGGCGCCATCCGGCCGGGGAAGGGATATTTACTGGTGATTGAACCGGTGTCGGTAATAAATAATTGGTCAAGCGCCGTATTAAAATGAAACAGGTATTCCGATACAGTCATTACGGTAATAAGAACGATCAGGGATGACAATACCAGGATGGCGAAGGTGTTGTATTTTTTAAATCGAAATTGGGTAAGCAACAGCACCGCGCCTAACAGTATAAAACAAACGGAGGCATTAAATTTCATGGGGACAAACCCCGGAAAGACAGTTTGTAAACGAGAAATATGGAGTTCCCAGCCAATAACTACCAATATGCCCGTTACCAGGCCCAAAAAGCCTGCAACGGTAACCGCGGTTACCTTACGTGGAGGTGCCATAGCGAAAGTTTATACCGTTTAAGGATTTATAGGTGTGTGTCAGGCTGCGCTGATATTAATAATTATCCGGGGTCGTTGCCTGGATCGGAGATATATGGCTGGGCTAAAACTTTGAAGGGAACTTGTTGGATCGGGTGTGGTAATAAAAATTACCGTGGTGCTCCTCATGATGTTTAAGGTAAAGAATTTAATTTATTAGATAAAGGTACAACTTATTCCGATTGGTTGTATATGGTGTTTTCCGTGCGTTTGTTAGTTATAGCCCGCCACCGTTCAGGCGCCAATTTAATAAGCCCAAGGTGCTACCCGGTGCATATTGTACAATCGAAATTAAGTTACACCATGCGGGACGCGGATAAAGGCGCCGTCAACAACGGCTTTGACCTATTTGAAAAATAGGTGTTTTCACTATGCATTTATCAATTTATTTTGTTATAGCTTAGCGGAATAAATTTCTTTTTGTCCGGGATAAGTTCAGGCAAACGTTTTGCGTCAGGTATGAGGCATCGTAAACAAGGAATAGCATACCGTTTTAAGCCCTTATTTTTAATTAGCGATTAATCTGATATCGCTTATTTCATTCTGCTAAAGCTTATTGGTACTTCTAAAACCCCTCAACCGATAAGCACTTCCACGGAAAAATAAAAACATTAATGCCGCTGCTTTTATAAGTTCAGCGATTTCGATTTAATAATGGGTTGCCGGTTGGTTATGAATCCGGCACTTCGCTGTTTTAATTCAAAGTATTGGAGAAGGATAAAGTGTAAACGCTTTATATTATCTACAGTTTATTAAACCTGGTTGTGATTATGGACGAACATAAAAACGATACAATTTTTGTACTTAACGAAGATGGCAAACCTCGTCAGCCTGCTGCGACTGGACCCGGCATTACCAAGCGGAAAATGGCGGAGAAATTGATCATAGCTAATAAAGAACTTGCTTTTCAAAACACAGAGAAAGAAAAACGGACGTCCGGGTTGATTGTTGCGAACGAAGAACTTGCCTACCAAAACGACGAGAATGAAAAGTGCGCATCTGAATTGATCCTGGCTAACAAAGAACTTGCTCACCAAAATGCCGAAAAGGAAAAGCGTGCATCTGAATTGATCGTTGCCAACAAAGAACTTGCTTACCAAAACAAGGAGAAGGAAAAGCGTGCATCTGAACTAACGATCGCCAACAAGGAACTTGCTTACCAAAACAAGGAGAAGGAAAAGCGCGCATTTGAACTAACGATTGCCAACAAGGAACTTTTTTTTCAAAACGAAAAGAAAAAAAAACAGGCAAATAAATTAAAAAAAGCCAAAAATCTATATGCGTTTATTAGTCAGATAAATCAACGTATTGCCCACGTAAAAGACGAAGATAAGCTTTTTAAAAACGCCTGCCGTATAGCGCTTGAATTTGGCAAATTCAAGATTGCCTGGATAGGCATCTACGGTAATGCAAACCAAACGATTAACCTGGTCCACCAGGTTGGCCTGCTCCCTGCCGACATTAAAAAATTCAAAAACGTGCCATTGCAAGCAAACGGGCCGCAGAAGCGCGTATTGCACACCAGCAAATACTATCTATGCAACGATATTTTAAATGACCCGGAACTGGCGAAATGGCCCCCCTTGGCTACTGAAAGAAAGTTTTGCTCATGCATGATATTGCCCTTCAAAAAATCCGGGAACGTTATCGGCACTTTTAATTTGTATGCGGAGGGAATCGATTTTTTCCAAAAAGACGAAATTGCAATGCTCCTGGAGTTAACCGGGGATATTTCGTATGCGCTCGATACATTTGAGAAAGACAAACTGCATCGGGATACGGCAGAGTTGGTCGTTCAAAATGAAAAACGCTTTCGTTCACTAATAGAGCAAAGCGCCGACATGATAACGCTTGCACATCCGGACGGTGAACTGATGTATGTCAGCAATTCCGTTACCAAGATGCTGGGGTATTCTTCAGGCGAGTTGCTACACATGTCCGTTTTCGATATCATTCACCCTGATGATATTCCCGAAGTTAAAAAGATCAGGGATAAAGTTGTAAAAACTCCGGGCAAATCAATTCACTACCTGCAGCGGAGGCGGCATAAAAACGGTACCTGGATATGGTGCGAAGGTACCCTGACAAATCTGCTAAATGAGCCCGGCATTAACGCCCTGGTATCCAATTTCAGGGATGTTTCTCAAAAGAAAAAAGCAGACGTGCAGCAAGAGTTTGACAGAAATAATTTGGACGCTTTGATCAATAATACAAATGACCTGATGTGGAGCGTAGATAAGGATTTTAATATGATCACTTCCAACCAGCCGTTTGACGACATTATGGAACTTATGGCGGGCAAGGCCCTTGAAAAAGGGGGTAATATTCTTAAAACATCATTTTCCAGGGAACAATCAAAACGCTATAGAAAATTTTATAAGCGGGCATTGGCGGGGGAAGCTTTCACAGAAATAGAGTATACCAGCGCACCGGTAGAGTTTTGGTCGGAAATTTCGTTTTACCCTATCCGAAAAGGAGTTGAAGTTGTTGGGACCGCTTGCCATTCGCGCGACATTACCGCGGCGATTAAATCGGAGCGGCAACTGGTAAAGAGTGAAATATTTAACCGCGGCGTGCTCGATTCCCTAAGCTCCCATATTGCTGTAATAGACGGTGGTGGAAATATCATTGCTGTAAACGAAGCATGGAGCCGCTTTGCGTTAGAAAACGGTGAAACTACGTTGCAGCGTACCGGGATAGGAAGCAATTATTTTGATGTGTGTGAAAGGGCGGCCAAATCGGGTGATGAAACAGCTGAAACGGCATGCAGCGGGATAAAAGATGTGATGGACGAAAAGAGACCTGTTTTTTACCTGGAATACCCCTGTTTTTCGCCAGGTGAACAACGATGGTTTGGCATGCGGGTGACGAAATTTGAGAGCGATGAGCCGATGGTTGTAGTAGCACATCACGATATTTCTGAACGTAAACTGGCTGAAGAGAATCTTTTACAAAGCGAAGCGAGATTAAAAGAGGCGCAGGCGATTGCCCACATTGGCAATTTTGAAATTGACCTGGCAACTTCCGCTGAAGTTTGGTCGGATGAAATGTATAAGATGTGCGGAATAAACAAAGAAGAAATTGCACCTACGGCTGACTTGTTTTTATCGACCATTCACCCTGAAGACGTAGCTCATGTACAAGCGGGATTTGGGGAATGTTTAAAGAGTTTTCACGATTCCAACTTTAACTTTAGGTACATCGGTAAAGATGGAACAAGCAGGTACGGCTTTATAAAAGCAAGATTTGAGTTTGATAAAAACAAAAGCCCGATCCGGCTTTTTGGAGTGTTCCAGGACGTTACGGCCGTTAAACTGGCAGAAGCAGAACGCATAAAAATGGTTAACGACTTGCTGTTGCGGAATACTGAGCTGGAGCAATTTGGGTACATTATCTCCCATAATCTGCGTGCGCCCGTGGCCAATATTATTGGCGCGTCAAGTTTATTGAATGAACTGGGGTTAACTGCGGAGGATAAAGAAATACTCAACAAGGGGTTAAATGTATCTGTAACAAAGCTCGATGCTGTCGTAAAAGACCTGAACCATATTTTGCAGGCAAAAAGTGATATAAAAGAATCTAAAGAAATAGTCCATTTTTCCACATTGGTGGAAGATATAAAGCTCGGTATTCAGCGCATGATTGATAAGTACGGTATAGAAATAACGTATGATTTTTCGGAGATCAATAGGTTTTTAACATTGAGAGCCTTTTTGTACAGCATTTTTTATAATCTTATTTCAAATAGTATTAAATATCGCCGCCGGCAAATACCCTGTGCCATACAAATTAAAAGCCGCCTGGAAAAAAATAAATTCGAGCTGATTTTTACAGACAACGGGATAGGTATCAACCTGGAAAAAAGCGGCGGAGATATTTTTGGTTTATATAAACGGTTTCACTCGCATATCGAGGGTAAAGGGATGGGATTGTTTATGGTGAAAACACAGGTTGAAACCCTTGGCGGAAAAATCAGTGTTAAAAGCATTGAAAACGAGGGAACGACATTTACCATCGAGTTTGAATTATAACCGGGCTTCCCCATCGCCGGATTGAACCAAATGTGACTTTAGACTCAAGACTTTAGACTTCTGACTTGACCCTATGGCCTGGCATGCCTCGGCTCATAAACACCCAGCTTCCCTCCTCCAGGCAAAGTAAGGTGCGTAATCAGGCCCCAGCGCTGCGTGTCCACCGGGCTGCAAACTACATTATGGCCCGCCATTTCTTTAACAAATGCCCCGATATCATCGCATAGCAGGTAAAATTCCTGTAAGCCGCTTTCCGCCGCGGGGTGTAAGGCCAATTCAGACGGCGGCAGGCCGAAAATAAGCCAGCCGTGGCCTACGTCTACATAAGGGAATTTGAGGACGTTTTTAAAAAAAGCGATGTCTGCCTGTTCGTCCGAACTGTAAATGATGGAGTGTGCGCCGGTAATCATGGTGTTTGATTTATCCTTGTTAGAAATTATCTCAAAGTTACCAAATCTTAATACTTTAATAGTCAATAGTTTTAACCACAAAGTTCACCAGGTTCACAAAGATTTCACAAAGTTTTTTTCTTTGTGGTCTTTTGTGAAACCTTCGTGGTAAAAAAATCAAATCTTTAAATGGCCTGTTCCGCCCAATTCGACCCAGATGGACTTAAATTATTTTAATTCATTTGCCTTGGGTTTCTATGGCTTTGCGGTAAAAAGCTGGTCAGGAGGATCACGAGCAGCAAGATGTACCTGCCTGAACCGGAGGGCATTTAACCGACCCATAACTGCAAAAAACACAACAGTCGCCTGCAAGCGGCTTTAAAATCGTTTTACAGTTTTCGCATTCATAAAAGTATTGGCAGGCATTTACC
>JABDHD010000099.1 GCA_013285685.1 Bacteroidota bacterium | reverse complement strand
GCCGATTCGTGTTTGTGAAGGTATTTTATAATCGTTCATTAAATTACATGTTTAAACATCAAACTTACGAAATGTAAACCCTTTTAGTGTTTTTTTACTGTAAAAATAAAGGTTTTACGGCCGGAAATACCTGGCTATTAGCGAAATCATCATTCCTGTTTTTTAAAGACCAACAACTCGCCCTTATTTTCATCTGATTCCTTTAGTTCGATGTGCATTTCTATCAGATTTTCTCTTCTTTTATTCATCGGGATGGGCGCACCCCCGATGAGGCCGACGCCAAAAGCGGCAAGCGCCATCAGCATGACCATGCCGGCAACGCGCAGTATTCTTTTAAACTTTTTCAATGTAATTAATATCGATAGTGAATGGCTGGAACGGATAAATCCCGCAAAGCCATGTTTAAAAAATGATTTGATTGACCGCGAAGCGGTACGGAACCTTTGAGGATTACACTAAAATAGAAGGGTCGGCTTTACCATTTTGAGGAACGGTTTTGTGCAAGCCAATAAGCATTTTATAAGAGTTGATTAAACCGGAATCCTGGCAGCGCCTCAGTTTGACGGCGCACGTTTTACTATGGAACAGGCTTAAATTTATTATGGAATAGCCTGCAAATTCAATGTTGGGCTGTTTTGAAAGATAGGATCTGTTGGTTGAGAATTGAATACTATTAACAGCAGGTTTGCTGCCGCGAATGATCCAGGTACTTTGCATCGGCGTTGGCGCTGCCTGGGCCGACGTGCCAAGTCCGGAAAATGCAAAAACACTTGTCAGTAAAACAAGGGCAATCAGCCATTTGTTAAATGTCTGTTTTAAGCCATGTCTGTCAGGGTTGCACATTGTATTCAGCGAAAGTACGAATCCAATTTTCTTTTTTTTAAGTAGTTCCCAACAAATCGTTTGTTTTTGTCAAATATTCAATTGTTCCCGCGAAATGCGGAGATATTGCTCTTGCTATTTCAAATTGTTGTTTCGCTTTTTGATACTCCCCTAACCTAAAGTAACATTCGCCTATTGAAAATTCAGCGAGCAGGGTATTTGGGTTCACCGTCAAAGAACTCCTAAAATCTTCGATCGCATCTTCCCAACGTCCTATATCCACTTGCAAAATGCCCGATTATCTATTGCCTCAAAAAAAGTTGGTATTAGTTCTATTGCTTTTGAATACGAGTCGATCGCTTCGTTATGTCTTTGCTGGTCTGTCAAATCCAGGCCGGCCTGGTAATATTTATCTGCGTACGCAATTAACTCCTTCGATTCCTGAGTTAATTTTAGGTATTCATAATAGCCAGTAAGGTCATCTGCTGTTATTTCGCTATTTGCAAGAAAAACCGGGTTCACAAAACCAGTGGTGGCTATTGGTGCGTGGTAAATTGCTACTTTAAGCTCATTGATTTCCTGCTCTGTGGGCAGTCCATCGACAGGTTCATAACACAATACATGATAACATTCAAACTCCTTATCAAAAACTAATAGTTTATATACGTGAAATTTATTATCAAAACGGGTATAAAAAATGTCACCTTCACTCAATTCATTCGAACCTCCGCTTGGGGTATTCTTTTTACCGGGAAAAAGATTCTTTAAAATGCCCATGTTTACGGCTAAATTATTCCTAAATATTATTAAACAAATTTAAGTTTTTGCCGCATTATTACCACGTCCGCCAGTAATAACGCCCGCCAATATTTCGTTTCACATCTTAACCCTATCTTTGCCCCATGATCATTAAATCAGCCGAGTTTATTTGCAGCAATACCCAGATATCAAAATTACCGCCGCCGGTTAAGCCGGAATATGCTTTTATCGGCCGGTCGAACGTGGGTAAATCGTCGCTGATCAATATGCTGTTGAGCAAAAAAGGGTTGGCTAAAACTTCGCAAACGCCGGGCAAAACCCAGCTGATCAATCATTTTTTGATAAACGACAGCTGGTACATCGTCGATTTGCCGGGTTATGGTTATGCCCGCATCTCAAAAAGTAAAAAGGAAGACTGGAACAAATTTATCCGCACTTACCTGGATAAACGCGAAAGCCTGCAATGCGTGATGGTATTGATCGATAGCCGCCTGGAGCCACAAAAGATCGACCTGGAGTTTTGTAACTGGTTAGGTGAGAAAGGACTGTCGTTTGTGTTGGTATTTACCAAAGCCGACAAGCAATCCGCGCTGAAGACGAGTCAGAATATTGTTAAATTTAACAAAGCCTTAATGCTTACCTTCGAGGAAGCTCCCGGATATTTTATAACTTCGGCCGAGACACAGGACGGGCGCGACGAGGTGTTAAATTTTATCGACAATATCAATAAAAATTTTGAGATGCCATTGATGTAGAGACGCGATACATCGCGTCTCCCGCCAGACAAACGAACATACGCAGATAAATACCAGGAAACGCAACGCATCACGTCTCCCGCCAAATGAACAAACGTACATACATACCGGGAGACGCGATGTATCGCGTCTCTACAAAAAACATATTAAACTAAAAACTAAAACTATGAAACGCACAGCACATGCCCATTGGAACGGTACACTGCAGGAGGGTAAAGGAGAAATTACTACTCAAAGCACAACCTTAAACAACACCCAGTATTCATTTAAAACACGCTTTGCAGACGGCGTTGGCACAAATCCCGAGGAATTGCTCGCGGCAGCCCATGCCGGATGCTTTACGATGGCCGTAGGGGCCGTTTTAACACAGGCCGGGTTTAAGCCGAATGACCTGAGTACCGATGCGGTTTTAGACCTGGACATGCAAACATTAAGCATTACAGGCATACACCTGGCATTAAAGGGATCGCCAATTGACGGGGTAAACGAAGAAAAGTTCAAAGAAGTGGCCGAAGGTGCTAAAGCAAACTGTATCATCTCAAAAGCACTGAACGTTCCGATTACGTTAGATGTAACTTACGGATAGTAATCAGCTGGTAATTTGGTCGCCTGAAAAATTTGTGCGCCTTAGCGCCGTCTTCCGCTCATGCCGGAATATTCTATATCAACATTTGTTTAGAGAGCAGCGTAACAAACTGCTCTCTTTTTTTGTAGTATAGCTATAAACCAAACAATTATGGCAAACCGTTTCGGCAGCCGGATACTATTTATCCTGGTAAGCACTATTATTATCGCAGGGTTCCTGGTATTCCTTTTCTTTTTTATCAAACACCAGTTTTCAGTTTCGCGCATCGAAATTACCGACAGCGGCCTGGTTCAAAAAATAACCAGCATGGGTAAGCTGGAGCTTGTTAAATATGAAATGAAGGATATCATCGAACAAAAAGAGGTTCATCCTATCCTGCCAGATAGCAAGGTATTGCTTTTGGCTGTGGGCGAGGCCACAGCATGTATCGACCTTACCAAAGTCAAAAGATCGGATATTATACAGGGCAAAGATTCCGTTACCGTTTTTTTACCGGCGCCCGAGATCTGTTATGCAAAGCTTGATCATGAAAAATCGAAGGTGTATGATATAAAGGGCGTTATGTTTGAAGACGGTGCAAAAGATATGGTGGAGGATGTTTACAAACTCGCTGAAAAGAAAATATTGGATGATGCCAAAGAAATGAATGTTTTAGGCATGGCGCGCCAAAATGCACAATTAATTTTCAAACCCTTATTGGAAGGCATTTCGGGCAAAACGGTTATTTTAAAATTCAGATAGAATAGCCAATTTATTTTTTAGTTTTATAGCAACTAATCCCCGCCTTTGGGCGTCCTGTCAAAAATCCCCTGTTAAAATTTGTTAACACGTTTGCTTTTAGCAATTCATCAACTATATTTATAGGTAATTAGCAAATCTTATTATTTATGACCTCAAAACTTACGAGAATTTTTATTTTGCCTGTTGCTTTGCTGTTATCGGCAGGACAATTATCGGCCCAGCCGCGGCTACCCGACGGCTATTTCTGGAAAAAACTTCCAAACGGACTGGAAGTAGTAGTGATTGAGAACAGCAAGGTGCCGCTGGCCACCATCGAGATCGCCGTTAAAAATGGCGCCTATACCGAAGGCCCGGAATTCAGCGGCCTGTCGCACCTGTTCGAACACATGTTTTTTAAAGCGAACAAGGATTATCCCGACCAGGAAAAATTCCTGAAACGTACCCAGGAACTTGGCGCAATATGGAATGGCACTACTGACGTGGAACGGGTAAACTATTTCTTCACTTTCGACCGCGACAGCCTGAAAGCGGGATTGAAATTCATGAATGCCGCTATCCGCTTTCCGATCTACCGCGAGGAAGATATGGCAAAGGAGCGGCCCGTTGTTGACGGTGAATTCCAGCGGGCGGAAAGCGACCCGGGTTTCCAGTTGTGGATGGGTGTACAGCAAAAGCTTTGGGGCGACCTGATCACCCGTAAAGTGGCCATTGGCCTGCACCAGGTGATCAACACGGCCACGCCAGAAAAGATGATGGTCATCAAAAACAAATATTATTTCCCAAATAATAGCCTGGTAACCATTTGCGGTGATGTAAAACACGAAGAAGCATTTGCGCTTGCCGAAAGTGTTTTTGGCGATTGGGCCAGCAGCGGCTTCGACCCGATCCAAAAATACCCCATACCGCCGTTCAAGCCATTGGATAAAAGCGAATATTTTGTAAAGGAAACATCCATCGCGCAAACGCCCTATATGCAGTTGTCCTGGCAGGGACCGTCGTATCTAACCGATTCTGCATCGGTAGTTACCGCTGACGTTTTCTCAACCATTGTTGGTCTCAATTCTTCAAAACTGCAGCAGGCGCTGGTTGACAAAGGTTTGGCCAGTTCGGTATCATTAGGCTATACAACCTGCAAATATGTTGGGCCGATAGATATTTTTGTGGTGCCCAATCCCAACAAAATGCAGGAGTGCTACGACGAGCTGATGAAACAGATCGGCATGCTTGCCAGCGACGATTATTTTACGGATGAGCAATTGGCAACCGCCAAAGCTATTTTGCTGCGGAACGACACTTTTAACAAGGAAAAACCCTCAACCCTTCCCAGCCAGATGAGCTATCAATGGTGCAGTACTTCACTGAATTTTTATACCGATTTGATCGATAATTATCAGAAAGTATCACGGGCCGATATACAGCGTTACCTTAAAACCTACGTGGTTGGTAAACCTATGGTTGCCGGAATGGTGATAAAACCCGAGTTAAGTAAACAATATAACGTAGCATCATTTTTTGCAGCTAAGTAACCTTCAACAATTACCAGCATGAAAAAAATCATATTCAGCCTGTTTGTCGCAGCGGCAGTAACGGGCATAAACCAGGCACAGGCACAAAAAGCTGCCTATGAAACCAATGTTGACGGCGTAAAGGTGATCGTTCAGCCCAGCGGGAATAACATTGTAGAGATACAAGCCATTATAAAAGGCGGTGTACAAAACTACCCGGCTGACAAAATGGGCATTGAATCGATGGCGATGACCGCCCTGACCGAGTGCGGGACCGTGAATCACGACAAAAATGCCTTTAAGGACGCGCTGGACAAGGTAAGCGCATCCGTATCTGGTTTTACAAATAAAAACTATTCAGTTATCAGGATGAATTGCATCAAAAGTGATTTTGATGCCGTTTGGCCGCTTTACGTGGAAGCCTTAACCCAGCCTAAATTCGATCCGAAGGAATTTGCCCGCATACAACAGGATGCGATAAATAATTTAAAAGCAAATGAATCGCAGCCCGACCAGGCCATCGATAAATATGCCGATAAGATAGCTTTTGCGGGCCGCAGTTACTCCGAAGATCCCGAGGGCACTGTTGATATCATTCAAAAACTTACCCCTGACGAAACCAAGGCCTATTATAACGGCATTTTAACCCGCTCACGCATGGTGATCGTGGTAGTGGCCGATATGGACCAGGCAACGCTTGAAGCCAAACTTAAAACCGTGCTTGACGGTGTGAAACAGGGTCATCCGTTTGAGTTTAAGAAAGAATTCTTCCGCATTTACAAAAACACTTTCTCGTCTGAGTCAAGGGATCTGGCAACCAATTACGTTGAAGGGATAACCAGCGGGCCTGAGGCCGGCTCGCCTGATTTTGATGCTTTCCAGGTAGCGATGCGCATTTTTGCGCAGCGCCATTTCCTTGATGTTCGCACAAATAACGGCTTGTCGTATGCGCCGCAGGCGTGGTTTAGCACAGGCGCTACATCGGTGGCCAAAGTAGCTGTATCCACAACGCAGCCGGATAAATACATCGCCGTTTTTGATAAACTGGTTGATAAGCTAAAAACAGAAGGTTTTAAACCGGACGAAGTGGCCAACATGAAAACCACTTACCTTACCGGCTTTTATTATAAAAACGAAACCAATACAGCCCAGGCGTCATCCATCGCCGCTAACGAAGTGGTATACGGCAACTGGAAACGTTCGCTGACGCTGGTTGACGACGTAAAGAAACTGACACCTGATGAAGTGAGCGATGCTTTCCGTAAATACATCGGCAATATTGTGTGGGTTTACCAGGGCGACACCAAAAAGGTTAATCCGCTGCTGTACACCAACGGAACGATAAACAAAGGGGATAGCCCGGTAAGTAATTAGTTTTTAGTCCGAAAGTCCGAAAAGTCCGAAAGTCCGAAAGAAAGAGCAAAGCTTCAATCTTTCGGACTTTGTATTTTGTTATTTAAATTCCAATCTTTTGTCTTTCGGACTTTCCGGACTTTTCTGACTTCCTCAAGCTACCTCCAGGCGGCTTTCACTGATGAAGCCGGTTGGAACGGTGAACGAAAATGCGGTGCCTTCGCCTTGCTTGCTGTTAACCCATATGCGGCCGCTGCAGCGTTCAACAAGGTCCTTGCAAAATAACATGCCCATGCCGGTGCCCGATTCGTTGTTGGTGCCTGCTTTGCTATTAACTTTGCTTTTGAATAGTTTTTTTAGCTGTTCATCGCTCATACCGGTGCCGGTATCCTTCACGGTTATCACATAGTTATTTTCGTCTTCCCGTTCGGCGGTTATTTCAATGGTATCGTCCTCGCGGGAAAACTTGATCGCGTTGGTGATCAGGTTGCGGATAACGATGCGTATGGAGTTAGGGTCAGCCGAGGCCACAACGTCTTCGGGCACGCTGTCTACCAGGCTGATGCCTTTTAAAGCAGCCTGTTCCTGGTAATTACCAGCTTCAAAGGCCACAATATCCTTTACATAAAAATTCTTGGCCGAGCTTTCGAAATTCTCCATCTGGCTATTGATCCAAAACAATAGTGTGTCAAGGAAGTCCGAAGTATATTCTAATTTTTTAAGTACGCCCGGTATCATTTCCAGCATTTGCTCATGCGAAATGGTATCATCCTGCAACAGGTCGAATAAACCCCTTAGGGTACTCAATGGTGCGCGCAGGTCGTGCGCCAAAACCGATATCAGCCGGTCTTTTAGTGTATTCAGGTCGTTTAGTTTTTGCGCCTGTTCATCGATGTTCGTTTTTTGCTGCAGAACTTCGTGGTTTTTCTCTTCAAGCATAGCATTGATCTTTTGCTGTTTGCGTTTTTGACGGTAATAAACCACCGAAACAGCGACCATGCCGGAAATAATGATGGAGAAAATGGTATTGATTAACCGCTGCTGACTCATTCTTTGCTGGTACAACAGGTCTTTTTCGCGCTCCTGTGCCGTCAGCTGCTGCTGCTTTGTCGCAAAATTAAGCTCCAGGTTGTAAGACGTAAGTTTTTGAATACTTTCGTTATTGTTCAAACTATCCTTAAGGTCAATGTATTGGCGGAGCAACTTGTAAGCCTGGTCAAATTTGCCCAATCCTGCCAGCGTTTTATTTAACTGCAGCGCTGCATTTGACCTCACCGATACGTTGCCTATCTTAATAGCCAGGGTCTGGCCCTCCATTGCATATTTATAGGCATTTTTATAGTCCTTTTGCAGGTTAAATACCGTTGCAAAACCAATCAGGGTATATGCTTCGTTATATACTTCTTTATACTTCCGCGATATTTGCAGCGAGGTATCCAAATTGCTCAGCGCTTCTTTAAAACGACCAATGTTTCCATAACATAAACCCAGGTCGGTATAGTCTGACATCAGGCCGTCTTTATCGTCTTGTTTTTTGGCGATATTGATTGATCGCGTTAAATAATCGATCGATTTACCATAATTCTTTTCATTCAGCATCACCTCCCCAATGTTTTCGTAAATTGTGCCAACTCCATTTAAGTTTTTGGCGCCGGCAAATAATTTCAGCGATTTTCTATAGTATTCCAGGGCCTTTGGATAAAGCTCCATGCTTTGGAGCACAACGCCGATATCATTGTAATCAGCTGCCATAAAGGGCCTGTTCTTTAATTTAATAGCTATGAAAAGCGCCTTGTAGTAATAATCGAGTGCGGTGGATAACTGCCCTTCGCTGTAATACACGATGCCGATATTCTTGTAACAATCAGATTGGTAGGTTTCGTTATCTTGTTTTTTGTTGATATCGAGCGCCAGGTTTAAATAGTGCAGGGCCGCTTTATAGTTCGCCAGTAAATTATACATCCTGCCGTAAAGCATATAACAATTGCTGAGCCCGGTATAATCATTTAGTTTTTTGTAAATTAAAATGGCTTTATCAAATTCCTGTATGGCCTGGTTAAACCTTCCTTTAAAATAATCCGCGTGGGCGGTTTGTACCAGTGCATCGGCGACGCCCGCCTTATAATTTATTTTGCGTGAGAGTACCATGCTCTTCTGCGCATAATAGAGGGTACTATCAGGGTTCGAGTCGAAATAGTTCGCGGCCAGGGTGTTTAGCCGGTTAATGTTTGTTGTATCAGGCGCCTTTTTCAGGGACGATACAACCAATGTTTTCAGGCTGTCGACCCGGCCCCGGTCTACCAACCCAAAGCTGGTTAACCCCGTGAGTAAAAAGGCAAACGTTATGGATGATATCTTAAGTTTCAATTTTTAATGCTGATTGAGTTATAATACAACAGTGTGCTATAGCCACTTGTACGAAAAAAACACACGTTTTTGTTGCCGGATTTTTTAAAAAAATGAAAAAGCCCGTTTCCTGGTTAAGAAAACGGGCTTTTTAAGCAAATACGGTATTGATTATTACTTCAAATTATTTACAAATTTGGTAAGTTTCGATTTGTTGTTCGATGCTTTGTTTTTGTGAATAACGTTCTTTTTGGCCAAACGGTCCAGCATCGATATTACTTTGGTCAAAAGCGGCTGCGCATCAGCTTTGCTGGTAGTGCCTCTTAATCTTTTGATTGCATTCCTGGTGGTTTTAGCCTGGTACCGGTTGCGCAAGCGCTTCGCAGCGTTAGAACGGATCCGTTTTAATGATGATTTATGATTTGCCATTACTTAGCTTCGTTATTCTTTACTCTATTTTTAAGGACTGCAAATATAGGAGGTTTATTTTTAAAATCAAATAGGTTTTTAATTTATGTTGAAACGTTGTAATGCTGGAAGGTTGTAATGTTGGTTTTTGGCTTGATAAAAGTAATTATCTTTGAAGATGAGGCTGATTTTTAGACTTGGTGTAGGTATAATATTGGTATTCTCCCTTTCCTCCTGGGGGTTTTACGCGCACTATCATATTAACAGGTTTGCAATTTTTACGCTACCCAAAGCAATGTCCGGTTTTTATAGGGCTAATATCGATTATATCACTGCACACGCAATCTCTGCAGACAAACGCCGCTATGTCGACTCTACCGAGGCGCCGCGCCATTTTTTGAATGCGGATCACTATGGTAAAAATCCGTTTGCTAAGATTCCGCAAAACTGGTACGATGCCGCCCACAAATATACCGCCGATACCTTAAATAAATATGGCACACTGCCCTGGACCATCGCCTCTAATTATTATTACCTGGTTAAGGCATTTAAAGCGCATGACACCATTGCCATATTAAATGCTTCGGCTAACCTGGGGCATTATGTTGCCGATGCACATGTACCACTGCATCTTACCCAAAACTATAACGGGCAGTTCACCGGCCAAACCGGCATACACGCACTTTGGGAAAGCCGGGTCCCTGAACTTTTTGGCGATCACTATAACTATTATGCCGGCAAAGCCCGGTATATTGAAAATCCCTTGAAAGAGGCATTCCGGATTTGCAGCAACTCATTTAAAAGTGCCGACTCAGTTTTGCGATTGGAACGCCTGCTTGATAAAACCTTTGCGGCCGATAAAAAATACGAAATGGCAAAGCATGGGAATAGGATGGTGAAGGAATACTCGGAGGAATATTGCCGTGCCTACCAGAAATTGCTGCGCGGCATGATCGAAAAACGAATGCGGGCGTCTATTCTTTCCGTTGGCACCTATTGGTACTCGGCCTGGGTAGATGCGGGGCAGCCCGATTTGGACAAACTTATTAAATGGCCCCTTACAACAGAGCAAATAAGAGAGATTGCTAAAGAAGAAAATTTGTACAAAGCCGGAAAAGCCGTAGCTTTAGCTAAATCATATGAGAGTACGAGCAGCCAAACTGACCAAAAAGAAAAAGGTGATTGAATGGCGCAGCCACGAGCCTTCGCGCCTGGAAACCTTCAGCGATGCGGTATTTGCTTTTGCGGTAACCCTGATCATTGTTTCGCTCGAGGTGCCCAAAACCTTCGGCGACCTGGCAGAAACGCTTAAGGGTACGGGGAGTTTTGCCGTATGTTTTACTTTACTTTTCCTGATATGGAACAACCAAAATCTCTTTTTCCGGTATTTTGGATTAAAGGACGCATGGACGGCAACCCTAAATGGCGCATTACTTTTTGTGGTATTAGTTTACGTGTATCCGCTTAAATTTTTATTTAACGTTGCGTTTCTGAGTAATCAATATCATGAGAATGGCGCAATTAAAGCGATGATCACAGACCACGATGTTCCAACGCTCTTTCTTATTTATGGGTTGGGATATATGGCCATCAACTTGTTGTTTTATTTCATGTACCGATGGGCCATCCGGTGTTCAGCAGAGATTGGCCTTAATGAAATTGAGATTTTTGAATCGAAGACGATCAGGGATATATTTTTAATCTGCTCATTTATCGGTGTCGTCTCCATTGCAATTGCCTATTTGGTGCCTTTACACCTGGTTGGGTTCGCCGGTTTCTTCTATACAACCATCGGCCCGGCCTATGGTCTCTGGTTCAGTTACCGGGGCAGGAAACGTAAAAAAGTCTTCCCAAACACCGAATTGCATTTTTCTTGATCAAACATCTGCGCATCCGCACACCCCCACATTTGCACATCCGCACATCACTTTTTCTTCGAAGCCTTTGCCTTCGGATTAAAATCCAGCGCAAGTATTATCCACTTATCAAAGTCGGCCTGCCGCTGAAATGCTTCTTCGCTCGCAAATACAAAATCTTTCGCAGGGCGGTTTTTTGCCATGATCATCTGGCGTACGCCATTCTCATCTATTGCAGCCTGCATGGCTTCTTCTCCAATGCGGCATAATAACTCTTGTCCGCTCACACAAACGCACATTTTACCATTCACCATAAGGCAAACCCCACGAAACATTTCTTTTTCCTCCACATCGGGCAAGTGCGCGAGGGCCTCCCGCACACGGTCTGCAAGTTTGGTGTTGTAGCTCATGTTTTTAGTTTATGGTTCATAGTTCATAGTTCATAGTAAAAAGGCTATGGTTTGATGGCTGGTTTGAAAAATTCAGATGACTTTGTTTTAAGATATCGATACCCATGCTTCTACTATGAACTATGAACCATGAACTATGAACCATGAACCATGAACCATGAACCATGAACCATGAACCATGAACCATGAACCATGAACTATGAACCATGAACCATGAACTATGAACTATACGCTTCTCCTCTTCAACCTCATCCCCAGCTCCCTCCCAATCCCCATAAAACTGCGATGGTTCAACGGGAATTCCAGTATCACGTGCGCCAGGCTCAGCATAAAAAGCCATTTAATGCCGATACGGTAGTTGTAAAAATACAAAGCTATCGAAGCTGCCCAAATAATGCCAATAACAACTGACCTTTTTATAGTCATTTTGTGCCAGTTGATGACGCGCGTTTTGCTGAACCAATTGAGATAATGATAAGTGTAGGCAAACGCGATGAGCCGTGTTAAAATAACGCTGAACGGGTTATTAAATATATCGATATGCTGGCTGCGCAGGGTGGTGGTGTTTAGCCGGCCAAAATCGCCGTAGCTGGTAAGGGCCCAGCCGGACACCGAAGAATGCCGGCCGGTAAACAGGACACACAGCAGCAGCGGGCAGGCCAGAAAAACGATAAAAGCGATGTAACCTGAAACATTTTTGTCCTTCAGCGCTCCAAGTAACATAAACGCCCCGGTAAAAAAGTAAACGTGGATGAGCGTGGGCACATACAGTCCAAAAATAGTTTGCAGAATGTTATTGCTGAGCAGGAAATAACCGGCTGCGACTACCAGGGCGAAAGCGAGTATCCGGTAAACAACATTTTGGGCAACCAATAAAATAAACGCCAGGCCAAACAAGTAAAAAACGATATAGGCATAAGGAACTTTCAGCAGAAAAGCAGCAATTGCTACTACGATTATTATGAGGATATCATATTTTTTGGGGGTAAAGAACTGCCGCCCGTTGAGCCAGGATATTTCGGTAAGGTAATGGCCGGGCCCTAATATGGCATAGGATAACAGTACCAGCTCAAACGGCATAAGCACCGCCAGGCAGGATGCGGCAAGCATTGCGGCGATGTTGTAGTAGTTGATCCTTGAGTTGGAGTTCATAGTTCATGGTTCATAGTTCATGGTAAAAAAGCGTTTGGGTGACGATTCAGATAAAAAACGGGGGGGATGTAACTGACTTTAGAAATCAATACAAATGCTCCTCCCATGAACTATGAACCATGAACCATGAACTAATAATAAACCATGAACTAAAAAATCTAAAAATAATTAAAATCTTTCCAAACGCCAATCGTCTCTATCTTTAAACTCAAATACATTGGTAACAGCTGTAATGCCCGGAGAAAAAAACAACGCCATCATACAAGCCATCGGTGCGTATGGAAAAAGCTTGCTGGGCTTTATCAGGAAAAGGGTAAAGAACGATGCCGATGCTGAAGACATTCTGCAGGATGTGTGGTACCAATTCAGCTCGGTAGTCAATTCAGAACCCATTGAGCAAACCGGGGCGTGGCTTTACCGGGTGGCGCGTAACAAAATACTCGACAAGCATAAAAAGCATACCGAAACCCTGTTGGACGATATGCTGCCCGCTACGGAGGATGAAGACGACGCAATGGACTTTAAAGCCATCCTGATGACAGAGGCAAAAACGCCTGAAACCGAATATGTGCGTAACCTTTTTTGGGAACAATTATTTTTTGCGCTTGACGAATTGCCGGAGGAACAACGGCAGGTTTTCATCTGGCACGAACTGGAAGATGTTTCCTTTAAAGAGATAGCTGAGCGGACAGGCGAAAAAATGCAAACCCTGGTGTCGCGCAAACGATATGCGGTACTGCATCTGCGCGAAAGGCTGCGCCAGTTGTATGAAGAGATAACAGAATTTTAAAAATTTAAAGAACAAGACAATGAGACCATATTTTAATAGAAAGAAATTATTTTTTATCCCGCTTGCCATAGTAGCATTTGGTGCACTTGCCGGCCTGGTGGTAATGACTTTATGGAATGCGTTGATGCCGGTGATCTTTCACCTTGGCGTTATCACCTTCTGGCAGGCCCTGGGCATATTTGTACTATGCAAAATACTCTTCGGTTTTGGCAAAGGCGGCCATGGAGGCTGGCGCGGGAAAGGCCCCTGGATGCGCGGCCGGATGGAAGAGCGTTTTAAAAACATGACCCCCGAAGAACGCGAAAAATTCAAGGCAAAATGGGAGGAAAGATGCGGCCATGGCAGATGGGGACATCACCACGATTACGCTCCCTTTGGCGCCGAATGGGATAAAAAAGCGCCCGAAGCTGAGCAAACAGCTGAATAATGTGGTGAGTAGTGAATGGTGAGTTGTAAGCAATATTTTCAACCTGCTACTCACCATTCACTACTCACCATTCATAACTAACTACTAACAAAATGGAAATACTCATCTTCACCACAAGCGTTGAAAAGCCCGAACAGGTTACCGAAGTAAAACCATTATTAACTTCTGTTCCGGCAATTACAGGCTGGAATTTTGACCTGGAGGATTGTGATAATATATTAAGGATTGAGGCTGACGATATTTCGCCCCGTTATATCGAATCGCTTCTTCAAACCGCCGGCTTTGAGTGCCGCGAACTGGAATATTAAATGAAGGCTTCGACTGAACGTTTGGTCATCCGCTGACTGCATATCCTGTTAAGCATCCCGGTCATCGGCTATATTTATGGCCCGGTCGCTCACCTGCATTACGCGGCTAACGCGGTAAGGTGGGTATTCTTCCCGATTATAGTTCTCTCGGGCTTTTGGTTATGGAAGGGACACTGGTTTAAAAGATTGTGGAAGCGGCAGTCGAACAAGGATCCGCGCAAACCTAAGGTTGAACATACCCTCGTTTAATACCGCAAAATCTTAATCAGAGCGCGAGCACAAATAGCCGTTTGCTAAATTTACTCTCCTGATATTACCCCGGCATTAAGCTTTAAATTCTTCTGTAACAAATCTATTTCATTTGCATAATACAACCCGCGGTAAACACCATGTTTACATTAATAACGTTTATTTGGCCAGGCAGCACCGGGATTTGACAAGTTGAAAAGTCTTTCAAATTAAATCATCAGGCCCTGTAGCTGTCACAGATTAGCTTTGCTGAGCGTGCACCTGTTATCCTGATCATCAATTGCCCGGGTTGTTTGAAGACACTTAAATATATCATCCTGCTAACGGCGATAATAAGTTGCCTTAAAGCATCAGCGCAGCAGCCAAGGTCGGTTGCTTTGCAAAGAACCAAACGGAAAAACTTGGATACCCTCGTGGTAGATTCATCCAAACAAAGGGATTTGATCGATATCGCCCTAAAGGCCATCAATAAAAATACTTCCCCCGACAAAAGAGCTAAATCCGGTAAGGTTAATATCTCCGTAATACCCTATGCCGGATATTCCCTGTCGACCGGGCTCATCGCAGATATCAGCTCGGGAATTAGCTTCTATACGGCCGCTGGTCATCACCAAAACCTATCGGTAATTGCCAACGACCTGGGCTACGACTCCAAAATTCAAAAGCTTTTTCGCACCCGGTCGGAAATATGGGGCGCCAACAATAATTATAAATATGTAACCGATCTGCGCTTCGAGATATATCCGACGGATACCTATGGCCTGGGCACTTTCGCCCCGCTGTCAACCGACGATGATATTTCGTACCGCTATTTGCGTGTTTATGAAACGGTGCTTAAAAAGATCACCGACGATTATTACATAGGGGGCGGCTATAACCTCGACTACCATTATGGCATTACGGCCAGCGGCAATAGCAATGGCACCGTTTCGGATTTTATGAAGTACGGGCAACCGGATCATTCAACGTCATCGGGGATAAACCTCACCCTGCTGTATGATAGCCGCCAAAACCCCATCAACCCGCTAAAAGGCACCTATGCGAACCTCATCTTTCGTCAAAACTTAAATTTTTTAGGCAGCAATGCTAACTGG
>JABDHD010000098.1 GCA_013285685.1 Bacteroidota bacterium | reverse complement strand
GCTACTGATGCAATCGCGTCATTTTCCTTTAAAGTGATCAGCCTCACCCCTTGCGTCGCCCGGCCCATTGTCCTCAATTCGCTCATGGCGATGCGGATAATGATACCCGATTTATTGATGATCATCAGGTCATCTTTATCGGTAACACCTTTTATGGCCACAAGGTTTCCGGTTTTTTCGGTAACGTTTAAGGTTTTTACGCCTTTACCACCGCGATTGGTAACCCTGTAGTCGTCGATATCAGTACGTTTGCCATAACCGTTTTCCGAAACTACCAACACGGTTATTTCAGGATTATCGATACTTATCATACCAACTACCTCATCGTTTTCACCATCAAGTGTAATACCCCTCACCCCTGTTGCAGTACGCCCCATCGGCCTGACGGTCGATTCGTTAAAGCGGATAGCACGGCCTGATTTCAGCGCCATTACAATTTCGCTGCTGCCGCTGGTCAGATTTGCCTCCAGCAGGGAGTCGCCTTCATTGATATTGATCGCATTGATGCCATTTGCACGCGGGCGGGAATATGCCTCGAGCGAAGTCTTCTTAATGGTACCTTTTTTGGTAACCATAATGATAAAGTTATTTTCGAGGTATTCTTTATCCTTCAGGCTGATCAATTTGATGTATGCCTTAATATTCTCTTCTTTCGGGATATTAATGATATTCTGAATAGCCCTTCCCTTCGAAATTCTAGTACCCTCAGGTATTTCGAATACCCTGAGCCAGTAACATTGTCCCGACTCGGTGAAGAACAGCATATAGTTGTGGTTCGATGCGATAAGCAAGTGCTCGATAAAGTCCTCATCACGGCTGTTGCTGCCGATGGCGCCTTTACCTCCCCTGCCCTGCCTGCGATATTCGGTAAGCGGGGTCCGTTTGATATAACCCTCGCGCGAGATGGTGATCACAACATCCTCATCCTCAATAAAATCTTCGCTCTGCATTTCTGCGGATGAGTGCACCATTTCGGTTTTGCGCTCATCGCCATATTTATCCCTGATCTCGATCAGTTCGTCCTTAATGATCTGCATCCTAAGGCCTTCGTCAGCCAAAATGGATTTCAAATATTCTATCTGCGCCATCAAAGCAGCATATTCATCTTTGATCTTATCCCTTTCCAGTCCGGTTAAGCGGCGGAGGGTCATGTCCAATATTGCACGGGCCTGGATGTCGGATAAACCGAATTGGGTTATCAAACCTTCCCTTGCATCATCGGGGGTATTGGAAGCCCTGATCAGCTTGATAACTTCGTCAAGGTGGTCCAGGGCAATCAGTAAACCTTCAAGGATATGCGCCCGTTTTTCCGCTTCAGCGAGCTCAAATTTAGTACGGCGGACAACCACCTCGTGCCGGTGCTCAACAAAATGATGGATAAGGTCCTTCAAATTGAGCATCATCGGCCTGCCATGTACCAGCGCGATGTTATTAATGCTGAACGACGTTTGTAAAGCCGTGTATTTGTACAGGTTATTGAGCACGATAGCTGCGTTAGCATCACGCTTTATTTCATATACAACCCGGATACCCAGCCTGTTAGATTCGTCGCGGATAGAAGATATGCCTTCCAGCTTTTTCTCGTTAACCAGCTCGGCAGTACGCTCGATCATCAGCGATTTATTGATCTGGTAGGGTACCTCGGTTACAATGATACGCTCGCGATCATTATTATAGGTCTCGATTTCGGCCCGGGCACGCATCACAATCCTGCCGCGTCCGGTTTCAAAAGCAAGTTTAGCGCCTTCGTAACCGTATATAATACCACCGGTAGGGAAATCCGGACCCTTGATGTACGCCATCAGGTCGGCAACCTGCGAGTCGCGGTTATCGATATAGTGCAGTGTAGCATTAATTACCTCGGTTAAATTGTGCGGCGCCATGTTGGTGGCCATACCTACTGCGATTCCCGAGGCGCCGTTCACCAATAAATTCGGGAATTTGCCCGGTAAAACCGTAGGCTCTTCCAGCGAATCGTCAAAGTTTAACTGGAAGTCGATGGTATCCTTATTGATATCGGCCAGCATTTCCTCGGCTATCTTTGTCAGCCTTGCTTCGGTATATCGCATAGCCGCCGGTTCGTCGCCGTCAATCGATCCATAGTTACCCTGCCCTTCCACAAAGGGATAGCGCAGGCTCCAGTCTTGCGCCATACGTACCATGGCGTCGTAAACCGACTGGTCGCCGTGCGGGTGGTACTTACCCAGTACCTCCCCCACTATACGGGCAGATTTTTTATAGGGTTT
The DNA here is from genome assembly GCA_013285685.1 of Bacteroidota bacterium. GTDB lineage: Bacteria > Bacteroidota > Bacteroidia > Sphingobacteriales > Sphingobacteriaceae > Mucilaginibacter. The sequence continues at coordinate 13,361 of JABDHD010000098.1, read as the reverse complement.
GTTGTTGGCCAGGCCCAGGTCGAGCATGCCGTAAAGTACACGCCTGTGTACGGGTTTTAAACCGTCGCGCACATCAGGCAGCGCCCGCGAAACGATAACCGACATTGAGTAATCAATGTATGCGGCCCGCATTTCTTCATCAATATTTATCGAAATTATTCTGTCTTCTGGTGGTGTTGAATTTCCGTTTTCTGTTTCTTCGGCCATTTTACTTTTATGTAGATTCTGCTCTTCTTTAATCGCTTCAAAAGAGGTTTCTGAACGACCGGCGAAGTTAAGAAAATTAATGGGTTTTTAGTACTTTGTTGGTAACATTTCGGTGTGATTTCGGATGTCGGATGTTCAATTTCGGAATGCAGCACCAAGGAGGTTTAAAAACATTTGCCTCTGTTGAAAACCTGAAGAATTGATAGAAAAGCGGCAACCGGATTTAGCCGTTCAAAAATTCATTGCCGTTGACTTCAGTCAACGGTATCCTAGCTATTGGATTATCGGCTTTAGCCAAAACGCCGCCACAATTCGCTCCCTATTATTTGGCTAGAGCCAAAAGATCCCGATTACCAATATTCCCTTGACTAAAGTGGTTGTCGCGCAACCTAATCTATGCAGAAATTTAAGATTTATCTGATATGGCAGGCAGTAATGCCCCATCGGGGCTACCTATTTGTAGTCCAAATCATTGATATGTTCTAACGCCCCATCGGGGCTACCCATTATTTTCGACTCGCTATTCGTAATCGATAGGTAGTCCCGATGGGGCAATTATCCAGGATTGGGCCGTTTCTACAAATAGGTAGCCCCGATGGGGCATCAACCGGTCAGTTAGTAATTGTGCAACGGTCACTAAAGTCAACGGCGATGAAGAATTTAAAAATCCGGGTTGTCACTTATTTTACCTTCTTCCAATATTCCTCCACCCTCATCCCGGTTGGTAAAGTACCTTTCAGCGTAAGCGTATCGTTTTTTAAGGTATACAGATAATGAATGGGGATGTTGAGGATTTTCGATTCTTCGCTGCTGAATGTTTCCGTATCCACGCAGGTGTCGCCTTTAAAAAAATAGGTACCGGTCTCATATTTTTGAGCTTTGTAGCCTTTTTCCAGCACGAAGGCCTGGTAGCCCAGGTCGGTATAATGCCGTTGCATTTTATAATCGGTTGGGGCGCCTTCTTTTTTACCATTGTAGATTCCGCCGGCGAATTCCCAGGTGCCTTTGAGGGATGGACGGGATTGGAAACAATTGATGATCAAAACGATACATATAAGCGCTAAATTTTTCATAAGGTTAAATTACTATTTGGCGTAAAAATAAAAACGCAGTGTTATATTTGATCATGAAACCTATCCCAGAAACAATTATACATAAATGGTACGATATTGAGATTGAAGCATATAAAGTTGCATTTGATCTGGCTAAAGAAAGATTCGACGATATTTTAGCGGAAAGCGAAAGTATTACCGATAAAACGATTAAAATGATATCCGGCATTTTGATTTTTACAGGATTTTTTACATCGATATTATTTAGTAAAGAAAATTTGATAAGAGATCATACCGACCTGTTAACCTGGAGCGCTGTGCCAATTCTTATTGACATAGTGGTATTGTGTTTGCTGCTTTTTCCTAAAAAAGCAAATAATCGGGGACTTCCACCGATTGTTTCATTTGTAAAAGATTTTGACAACAAAGAGAATACCGGTTTTCACCAACAGCTAATGTATTACAATTGTTTATCTGTTTTGCAAGCTAATATAGATAACATGATTAGCCTGAATGAAAAGAGGGCGAAGATATACACCATCTCATTATATCTATCAATATCAATATTGATTTATATACCGTTTTTGACGGTGTATGTTATTTTGATCCGCTCTTAGTGCCTGTTGTAGGATAGTCTACGCTAACTTGAATATTCTCCTTTGGCATAATGTTAGAAATAAGATATGTTAATTAAAATATAAAAGTAAGGAAATTTAATTTAATAACATAGTTTATACCTTACTTTTAACATAAATAGAACGTAAGGGAGCTTGAGATATTATTATACCCAATTGATCCCCTTTTTTAATAAAGATAAGGTTTTTTCCTCTTCGCTCCCGGGTTCTGCTTTATAGTCATAAAACCATTTGGCGGTTGGCGGCAAACTCATCAGTATCGATTCAATACGCCCATTTGTTTCCAGGCCGAATTTGGTGCCGGCATCATAAACCAGGTTAAATTCGGCATAACGGCTGCGGCGCTGGTATTGCCATTGCTGCTGCGCTTCGGTAAATGGCTTATCCCGGTTTCGCTTTACCAGTTCGGTATAGATGGGAATAAACGAACGACCGAGGGTTTTTGAAAATTCGTATATGGTTTCCCATGTGGTATCTTCAGTGGCGGTTAAACGGTCGTAAAAAATGCCGCCGACGCCTCGCGTTTCGTCGCGATGTTTGATAAAGAAATAGTTGTCGGCCCATGTTTTAAAGCGATGGTAAAAGTCTTTGTGATAAGCATCGCAAACAGATTTCAAATAAGCATGAAAATATCGGGCATCTTCCTCAAAAACATAATGCGGCGTAAGGTCGATGCCCCCGCCAAACCAGCGCAGCGGCTCTTTGCCAAAATCGAATGAGGAAGGCATTTCAAAATACCGGATATTCATGTGAATAATGGGTACCAGCGGATGATTCGGGTGGATCACAATGGATACGCCGGTGGCAAAAAAGTCGTCCTGTTCAACCTTTAACGAGTTTTTGATCGTTTCGGGCAGGTTGCCGTGTACAGCGGAAAAATTCACGCCGCCTTTCTCAAAAATATTGCCGTTTTGGATAACGCGCGTACGGCCGCCGCCGCCGCCCTCTCGCTCCCACTCTTCCTGCTCGAAGTGCGCTTTGCCGTCGGCAGTTTCAAGTGCAACGCATATTTCGTCCTGTATTTGCTTGTATGAGGCGGCTATTTCTTCTTTAGTGATCATCGGGGGCAAATTTGACGATTTTTATCCGGGGAAAAATGTAGAGACGCAATATTTTGCGTCTGGGACCGAATGATTGGGAGCCGGAAACACGGAAACATCGCACCTCAACCTAATTTTCCTGAGATTGGTTCGAGACGTAAAATATTGCATCTCTACGAAAGCTCTACGTAATCAAGGTCTTTGCCAAACGTTTCTTTTAACTGGGTGAGCGCCAATAGCGCCAATACTGTAAGTATACCCATCATGATGTAACCGCTGTTGATCATGCCGTAATGAGCCACAAGAGCCACAAATGCCTGGGTGATAAGGATAAGCGAACCACGTACAAAATTTGGCACCGTTGTGGCAACGGTAGCGCGCAAATTGGTGCCGAACTGTTCGGCGGCTATAGTCACAAACGTTGTCCAGTATCCGACACCAAAGCCCATCAAAAAGCAAAGCCATTGATAACGGCCGGTGGTGAGGCCGGTTGAGTTTAGGTATATAACGGCGGTAATGGCGGATAAAACCAGGAAAATATACATCACCAACTTCCGGGATTTAAATATCTGTGACAATAATCCGTTTACCATGCCCCCTATCGCTATGCCGATATACGCAAACATTATGCTATCGCCTGCGCTTAGCTTATCTTTCGCATGAAGTGCAATGCCAAATTCTGGCTGTTGAGAGATTAAGATGCCAACCACATACCACAGCGGCGCGCCGATCAAAATACAACACAGGTACTTTTTAAAACGCTCCCAGTTTGTAAACAGCATAAAAAAGTTGCCTTTCGGAACATTTTTTTGAACAATGTTTTTAAACATGCCCGATTCAAAAGTGCCCAATCGAAGTAACAGCAGTAAAATACCTAAACCTCCGCCAACAAAGTAAGCCTCACGCCAACCATGCTTTGCAACAATTGCTGCCGCAGCCGCCCCAAAAAGACCAAGTGACGCAACGATCATGGTACCATACCCCCTATTTTGTTTACTTAATGTTTCGCTCACTAAGGTTATGCCTGCCCCTAATTCGCCCGCGAGCCCGATGCCGGCAATTACGCGGACAATGGTGTACATCTCCGGATTATGCACCATTCCGCTGGCAAAATTTGCCAGGGAGTATAACGTAATCGACCCGAAAAGGACCTTTATGCGGCCAAGTTTATCCCCGAGCACTCCCCAGAGTATACCGCCAATTAATAAACCGGCCATCTGCCAATTAAGAATAGATATTCCAGTGCTAAAAACATCGGCTGGCTTAACGCCAAGTTCTAACAAACTTTGTTTTCGTACGATCAAAAAGATCAGCAGATCATAAATGTCAACAAAATAACCCAGCGATGCTACCAATACAAGCAGCGTTACGTTCCGGGTAAGTTTAGCCGATGAATCAATGGCCATAATTGTAATAGTTGGTTAAAAACAGGTTTGTCGTGCAGAGACGCAATGCATTGCGCCCCCTTATCTTACATTCAACGAGACGCAAAGTATTGCGATCTCTACGTTCAGCACAAATTAAAACAAAAAAACCCCTGATTGCGCAGAGGTTCTTAAAAAATATCGATACTTTAAGTTATGCTTTTTTTACGTTTACGGCCTGCAACCCTTTTCTTCCTTCTTCCACATCATAGGTAACGCTGTCGTTGTCTTTAATAGCATTTACACCGCCCTGTACATCTTTAAAGTGTACAAAAAGATCCTTGCCTTCTTCTGTGATGATGAAGCCATACCCCTTTTGCGTGTTAAACCATTTTACTTTTCCAGTTTTCATAAAATTATTAATTGGGTATTAAAAAATTGTTGTATCGATTAAAAACTTTTGCCAAAAACTGAATAATGCAATGATAGTCAGACGGTATAGCAAAGCCAATCTGTTCAAATATATTAAAATAATTAATAACCAAATAAAATTATTTATTTGGTTGCGGTGTTAATCTTAAATAAGGCTTAACGATGGTATGACCTTTCGGAAATTTCGCCGGGATGTCTTCAGTTTTGATTGCCGGCACCACCACTACGTCCTCCCCTTCTTTCCAGTCGGCGGGGGTGGCTACGCTGTAATTCGCGGTTAGCTGCAAGGAGTCGATCACCCTTAAAATTTCCTGGAAATTACGCCCGGTTGAGGCGGGATAAGTGATCATCAGCTTGATGGTTTTGTCGGGTGCAATGATAAACAGCGAGCGCACGGTAGCGGTTAGCGAAGCATTTGGATGGATCATATCATAAGCCAGCGCGATCTCGCGGTTTTCGTCCCCAATGATCGGGAAATTTACTTCAACGCCCTGGGTCTCGTTAATATCATTGATCCAGCCTTTGTGCGACTCAACCGAATCCACGCTCAGGGCGATTACTTTCACATTGCGCTTTGCAAACTCGTCCTTTAGCGAAGCTGTTCTACCCAGCTCGGTAGTACAAACCGGCGTATAATCGGCAGGATGTGAAAATAATACACCCCAGCTATTGCCAAGATATTCATAGAAGTCGATTTCGCCTTCTGATGTTTTTGCTTTGAAATTGGGGGCTACGTCCCCTAACCTTAAACTCATGATTTTAAAAATTTAGTGTTTAAATAATGTACGAAGTTAAAGGGATGGTTGTAATAATCAAGGGCTATTTTTAAATAAACGATTAATTATATAGACTTTGTGTAGAATATGACATAGGGGTTAATCATTTAGGATTTCGGAATTGCGTCCCGATAGCTATCGGGATCGGATTTGATCATCGGCCGAAATCCGAAATCAAATCCGAACATTCTCCACTGAACTTTGTTGAACCATTTTATAACTGATATCCTTAAATTACATGGCACGACATACCTATAACACCGGGCTCATCGGTAATTGCGCCTACATGGCGCACATCAACAAAAATACCAATGTCGACTGGCTTTGCTGGCCGCGTTTCGACAGCACCTTTGTTTTCGGTGGTTTGCTGGACGAAAAAAAGGGCGGGGCCTTTTCCATACTGCCCGCTGAGCCCTATACTTCGCACCAGTATTACCTGGAAAATACTAATGTGCTGATCACTGAAATTACGCTTGAAAACAAAAGCAGCTACCGGGTTACTGATTTTGCGCCCCGTTTCCAGGAGCATCAGCGCTATTACAAGGCCCTGATGCTGATCAGGAAAATAGAACCTATCAATGGTTCGCCCCGTGTTGCAGTAAAGTGTGAGCCGGTGTCGGATTATGGCAGCACCAAATTGCATGTCAATCGCGGCAGCAATCATATCCAATTTTTGGGCGGTGATGAAGATATGCGCCTCACAACCAATATACCAATAAGCTACGTATTTGACGAGCAGCTTTTTGTGCTGAATGACACGCGCTACCTGGTGCTAACCTACGGGGAGCCCCTGGAGGCGCCCTTGCTTAGTACGGCGGAAAGATTTTTAAGGGAAACCATCCAATATTGGCGAATATGGATAAAACATTCTTCCATCGCCACGTATTACCAGCCATATGTTATCCGCTCGGCGTTAACGTTAAAAATACACCAATTTGAAGACACAGGGGCCATAATCGCGGCAAGTACCACCAGCCTGCCCGAAGCGCCCGGAACCGGCCGCAACTGGGATTATCGCTACTGCTGGCTGCGCGACACCTACTACGTTATCATGGCGCTGAACCACATCGGCCACTTTGAAGAGATGGAAAAATATTTTGGCTATGTAACCGATATATCTTTCGCCGAAGACCAGCGCTACCAACCTTTGTATGGCATAACCGGCCAAAAACAACTGACTGAGAATATACTGGATGACCTTGAAGGCTATTTAGGCAACAAACCCGTACGTGTTGGCAACCAGGCTTTCGAGCATATCCAGAATGATATTTACGGGCAAGTGCTTATATCTCTCCTTCCATTGTATACCGATCACCGCTTTGTTTTTTCAGAACGGAAAGACTCCGCACGGTGGATTGCCTTTTTGCTAACTAAAATAGAGCAAACGATCGACGAAAAAGACGCCGGGATATGGGAGTTTCGCAACATGGCCAATATCCATTGCTACAGCAACCTCTTCCAGTGGGCCGGCGCCTCTGCCGGTGAGAAAATGGCCAGGACAATTGACAATAAGCCGCTTGTTAAAAAGGCTTTGGCGTTAAAAAAGCGCGCCGCAAAACACATTGAAAGCTGTTATGACCCGAAACGAAAGGTTTATACCAATTCGGTCGATAGTTCCAATCTTGATGCAAGCACCTTGCAGCTGATCATGATGAATTACCTCGATCCTGCGTCCGACAGGGCAAAAGACCATTTGATCGCGCTGGAAAAAGTATTGAAGGCAGAGAAAGGCTTATTTTACCGTTACTTATACAAAGACGATTTCGGCAAACCGCAAACAACCTTTTTGGTCTGCGCCTTTTGGTATGTGGAGGCCCTGGCTTGCGTGGGCCGGCTGGACGATGCCATGCGCGAGTTTGAAAACCTGCTGCAATTCAGTAATCACCTCCTTTTATTTAGCGAGGACGTTGACGAGACGGATGGCAGCCAGTGGGGCAACTTCCCGCAGGCCTACAGCCACGTAGGTTTGATGAATGCGGCCTATCGCATTGCGATGAAACTGGACCGGCCGATATTTTTATAGTTAAAGTCAAAGCCTAAGTAGCTATTCAAAATACCTTCTTAACTAATTCAAGCACATTTAACAAGGCTTGTGGGGTAAGTTCACTTATCTTTCCAACGATTTGTTTTTCCCAAACTCTTATCGTCATTATCTTATTACACCGAATTTCACTTCCGGGCAATAGCGGTTGAAGCAGATCAAAGTCGTTTAAAAGATAGGAAAATACTGAATCGCGCATTTTGGTTGTGATCGGACAAACCAAAATATCATTATCCATTTGGTTGCTTAACTCATTTGAAACGACAATTGCCGGCCGGAGTTTGGTTTTGGCAGGTTTGTCGGTCAGCGGATAGTGTACGGCAATTATATCTCCTTGCTTGTACATTGAAGGCGATCATTTATAAAGTCGTTCCAGTGCTCATTTTCGGGCGCATCCCAAATATCCTTAAAAGTCTCCATAGATATTTCGGTCAGCGCATCGGTTGTGAATTCTTCATCGCCATCCAAAGTGGTTTCGTGGATGATCATTTCCCTAACTTCGTCTTTGATTTCAGGTTTCATCGATTTAAATAGCGTCCAAAACGCCAGCGCCTCCCTTGATGGTTTTAGAATCAACATGATAACATTCCCCTTATCCAGTGTACCACAAAATTAATTAAAATTAATTTGAATACCAATCGGTCCATCTTGCGCCAATTATTAACGCTTGAATCTCAATGCACCACGGCCTCTTCGACAAAACCTAATAGCAATTGCCTCACTTCTGCCGGGTTGCGGAGGTAAAACTTGGCTGCGGATACATTGCTGCCCACCTTTATGGTAACGGCGTTATCCGGCAGGCTTTTGAAAACATCTTCGTCGGTATAATCATCACCAAGCGCGATGATGAAATCATAGTCATCTCTTTCAACCAGCATCAGGGCGGCTTTGCCCTTGTTTACTTCCACATTTTTGATCTCGAGCACCATATCGCCAGGCAAAAGCTGAAGTCCCTTATCGCTGGCCAGGTATTTTAAATTATTCATCAACTCGCTGGCACGCAACTCGCCCAGCCCTTTTTGGGTATTGCGATAGTGCCAAACCAGCGAATAGGTTTTTTCTTCGATGAATGAACCCGGCGTACGATCAACGTAAGTCTCCAACACGGGCGAAATATCATGTTTCCAGTTGTCCGAAAGACCGGATATCTTATGCCAGCCGGTATTTTGCTGCTTAAACCAGGCGCCATGTTCGGCAATAAGGTAAATATTCCGGTTGCCAAACCATTCGTCAAGGTTTTCATGTTTTCGGCCGCTGATCAGCACGAGTTCGTTCGCCGGGTCTTCACTTAGTTTATCGATGATGTCCATTAATTCAGCGTCCGGCTTTGCCTGCAGCATATTCGATTTAAAACCCACAAGCGTTCCGTCATAGTCCAGGAAAATAATACGTTTTTTGGTCTTATGGTAACGTTTTATGATCGATTGCTCAGTTGCCGCGCTTACGTGCCGCGTTTGCATGGAGCGCTGCATCTGTTTTACCTCTTTCAACCTGTCCATAAAAATCTTAACCCAATGGTTGATATTAAACTTGGCAATCAGTTGCCGCATACTGCGCATGCGATCCTGCTGCTCCTCCAACGGCATGTTCAAGGCATAGATGATGGCTTCGCAAACCTCCAAGGCATTGTTTGGATTGACGATCAATGCATCGATCAGTTCCTTGGACGCCCCGGCCAGTTCGCTAAGGATAAGCACCCCGTCGTCATTTAGCCTGCTGGCGACATATTCTTTACTAACCAGGTTCATCCCGTCCCGCAGCGGAGTCACCAGGCAAACATCCGCTGTGCTATATAAAGCCGAAAGCATCTCTATCGGCAACGAACGATAATAATAATGGATAGGCGTCCAGTCCATCTTCCGGTAAACAGCATTGATGCTGCCCACCTTTTTGTCTATTTCGTCCCTTAAATGGGCGTATTGCGGCACGTTGTCCCTGGATGGTACCACAATCATATTCATCGTTACCTTTTCGCAATATTCAGGATGTGTTTTTAGCAGCTCTTCAAAGGCCAGCAGCCGCTGCAGTATGCCCTTGCTGTAATCCAGCCGGTCGATAGATAAAATGATCTTGCTATCCTTAAAAGTATCTTTTATCGATTGGATATTTTCTTTTACCTCCTTTTTTAAGGGAAGCGATGCATATTTTTTTACGTCGATCCCCATCGGGAACGACTCGGCGACAACCGACCGAACGCCAATATTAATGACATTAGCCGAAACGTTCACCGGCAGGATGCGGGAAACCGCGCCGGCAAAATGCCGCACATCGTCGAAGGTATGGAAACCGATCAGATCGGCGCCCAACATGCCTTCCAGCAGTTCGTAACGCCAGGGGATCATCCGGAAAAGTTCGTGCGAGGGGAACGGAATATGTAAAAAGAACCCTATGGATACGTCCGGCAGCTCGGCCCTGATCAGCCCCGGTAACAGCAGCAACTGGTAATCGTGTATCCATATCACATCACCCGGTTCAAGGTGCTGCAAAACAATATCCTTAAATTTTTCATTTACGTCCCTATAATACTCCCATTGCGATTGTTTATAGGCGGCAAACGTAGATACGTAGTAGTGAAAAACGGGCCAGAGTACCTCGTTCGAAAAACCTTCGTAATATTGATTGATCTCTTCCTGGTCTAAAAAAACAGGCACCAGGCTCATCTCCTCCAGTTGATCAGTAATGTTCTCCTGTTCGGCTTGTTGGGGTATTACAATACCCGGCCAGCCTATCCACTTGTCGCGCCCCTGTTTATATACGGAACCCAGCCCTGTGGCCAAACCGCCTTCGCTGGGAGATAAGTTAAACCCTTCGTCTGTTTTCGTTACTTTAACGGGCAGCCGGTTGGATACTATGATGGTTCTTGGCATCTATAAACCTCTTTTATGTAAAAGAGATTAGTGAGCCAGTTGTTTGAGGAATCAGGCAAAATTGTGCGAATTTGTGGGTTTGGGGCGGTTATACGCAACCCGATGTGCATTTATCAATAAAAAATTAACCACAAAGGACACCAAGATTTTCACCAAGGCCACTAAGCCTGTCTGTCGATTAATTTTAAAGGTTTTAATTATCAGATGCTGTTAAATTGCTTTTGAAGCGACTAACCTTTGCGTGCTTTGTGAAAACCTTTGCGTCCTTAGCGGTTAAATATCCAATATGCCAATGAACTCCAAATAATGATTGCACTTTAACCACAAAAAAAGCCGCCCCGGAATGACCGGGACGGCTACAAAACAATAATAAAACCGGAAACTTACTTTACTTGCCTGAAGAAATCCAGGTTGCCTGAGCTGGTAACCCTTACCAATACTTCGTGTGCATTGCTTTTCAAATCAACAAAGTAGGATGTAGGGTCGATATCGTCGTTTACGGCTTCATTGGCCTGGTAAACAATAACATTTGCAGGGGTATAGCCTTTATAGGCTTCTGCGATCAGCTTCTGGCTTTTTGCCGGGATAGCGTCATAGCTAACGATCTGGGTTACACCCAAATAATCACCGGTAGGGCTGTAGAAAGCGGTACGGTGTACGCCATTTTCAATAAATTCGGCTTTCTGGCAGTTTTTATTAACGGTCCAGGTCACATTTTGCGCATCGGCAAAGTCAGCAGTAAACTCTTGAACTACGTTATATGATACGTTTGCAGAAGCTTCGTTTCCTTTTTTACCGCCATCAGCAGCAAAAACATTTACGCTGAACAGAGCAGCGGTTGCGATTGTTAAAATTACTTTTTTCATCGTGTTAAATTTTAAATCCGCAACAAAAATATAGTAAAATTATCAACTATTTAAACTATTGAACACTTTTATAATAATTTCATAATTCAATGTGTTTTTGACAGATATTTTTAAATTTTTCCAAATACCTTAGTGTATTTTTTACAATATGTCAATCCAAAAAATGACAAAAATATGGCTTATTTGTATTGTAACGGGGTTTTTACGGGGAGTTAACGGGAATTTAACATAAAATTAGACTTTTCGGTCTAAAATGTAGAGACGCAATACTTTGCGTCTCCGCAATGTATAGGTAATCCATCTAATTCGATTGAACCTAAGATTAATGGCGCAGCATTTTGCGTTCGATAGACTATCAGGTTCATTAAACAACGAACCTGTCAAACGGGAGACGTCCCGTACGTACGGGACGTCTCTACGGCGCATTAGCCATTATCCGCAAAACCAGGATACAAGGTCATACCCCCATCCATAAAAATGGTGGTACCGGTAATATAATCTGCCTGGTCGGATGCGAGCCATGCGGCCAGCTGGCCGATATCTTCGGGTTCGCCGATGCGATTGTATGGAATAAGCGTTAACAGGGCGTTCAGCGCCTCGGGTGTTTGCCAGGCCGATTGGTTGATATGCGTTTGTATAGCGCCGGGGCCAATGCTTACTACCCTTATTTTGTGCGGCGCCAGTTCCTGGGCCATGCTTTTCATCATCATCATTACCCCGCCTTTGCTCGTTGCATAATTTACGTGGCCGCCCCAGGGAATAACTTCGTGCACACTGCTCATGCAAATGATCTTACCTGCGGCCCTGCTCCTGCCTTCAACCACTCCCCTTCTGATAAACTCCCGCGCTGCTTCGCGCGCGCATAAAAACTGGCCGGTGAGATTGATCCCGATCACTGTGTTCCACTGCTGCAGCGTCATATCAACAAATTTCGAGTCGCGCTGCAGGCCGGCGTTGTTCACCAGTATATCGATGGTGCCATATTGCTTGTACATTTCGGCAAACATGGCCTGAACTTCAGCTTCATCGCTTACATCGGCATGGATGGCATAGGCATTGCCACCGGCAGCGGTGATTTTGTCAACGGTTTGTTCTGCTGCTTCGTGCGCGTCAACATGGTTGATAACTACATTTGCGCCTGCCGCAGCCAAAGCGATTGCTACTGCTTCGCCGATACCGCTATCGGCGCCTGTTACCAATGCGGATTGTCCCAAATGGGTTTCCATACCCTCAGTTACTTTAATGTTGCTGAATTTGGCAATGGGATCGTATACCCCTATAAAGTTGGGGCGCTGCCTGATGATGAGCGCTGGGAAAACCCGAACGAATTTGTGTACACCAAATTCAAACAGGCGATGTTGAAACCGGCGGGTATGTTGCCTTCCTGGGACGACAATCCCTTATTTTCCAATTGGGAAGCCTGCATTGTGTTAGATGCTGGCGATAAAGCATACCGGTCGTTTTTGGTGCAGGAGGCCCGGCTGCATGTCGAAAAGATACCCGCGTCATCAGGCATTTGCATTGACCGTATGGACTGGCTGCGCTATTATAACAGCAATGCAGATGATGGCGTAAGTTTGGTTGGTCAGCAAAAAACGCGGTCTTTGGTATTGTCGTGGAAGGAGTTAATGGAAGAAATAGGCCCGGTAATGCACACAGCGCATAAGGTTATTTTTTGCAACCCGCTCGACCGCCGCATTGACCTGATGGCACATATCGACGGGATATACGATGAGTTTGGTTATGTTCCGTCCAGCCTCAACTTATGCGCACAAATGGCATTCCTGAAACCTATTATTGCCTGGACCGCATCAAAAGAAAACCTGCAGCCTGACCCGGATGCTTATTTTCAGCGTCATCTCTATCTAGGCGCATTTCTCACCGTCCCATACCCGGGTAATGACCATTGCATCGACCCGGATACATGGGCCGAAAAATATTATACTGATTATGGAATGCTTTTGATGGCGCTGAAAGGCCGCGAATGGGTGATGGCGCCGCATGTGATCGATGTGGAGAACGATGCGGCAAAGGCTAATGTATTTAAGGTAAACGGAAAAATTATTGTACCAATTGTTCTC
>JABDHD010000097.1 GCA_013285685.1 Bacteroidota bacterium | reverse complement strand
CCTCCAAAAGTTTGCGGTAGTCTATAATTTTTTTCATGTTATCAATTCGTTAACTTATTGTCGCTGAATTGATAGCGCATCAAATAATTACGCGCATGTTCACCAAAAATAATTTTGCAAAGGTAGGCTTTTTTGGTGGATAAAAAATGCACGGGTTCAAAAATGGTCAAACGGTGGCGACTACCGCTTTGCTGCCTATTAGTACGCGGCCGCACAGGGCAGGCTGCATAGTAGCGCGAGAATTGGCGTCCCAAGGCTCCCGCATTGGTGGAAAAAGCTGTCCATTTTTTGTCCATTTCGCAACAACACCCAGGTGCATCTATGTATTAAATTGATTTTCAGTTATTTACATATTTTTAAAAATTTAAAACATTGTATCTGATTAATAATCAGCCAATTGTGCTGGCGCACGCGTGTCGCGTGTGCCTTATCCATTTTGCCGGTTCTTTTTTTAGCAGATAATTCTGTTTAGATTTATTGACAATTTAACCATGAGCCGGAAGTACAAATTTCTAAACAAAGAAGGCCTTTATTTTGTCAGTTTCGCTACTGTTAATTGGATTGATGTTTTTACCAGGCCTGCATATTGCGATATTATTATCGAAAGCCTTAACTGGTGCAAAGCCAACATCGGTATGGAGTTGTATTGCTGGTGTATAATGCCGAACCATGTCCACCTTATTTTCAGCGCCAGGGATAATAACCCCGAAATTATCCTGGGCAGATTTAAGGAATATACGGCAAAGCAAATCATCAAAGCCATCAGCGAAAATCCACAGGAGTCGCGTAAGGAATGGATGTTATGGATGTTTGGCCGGGCAGGGGCAAAAAGCAGCAACGTTTCCAAGTACATCCCGATAGCTATCGGGATTGCAGCATAATAACAAACCCATTGAATTATGGAGTCCGCAGGTTATCGAACAAAAAGCAGACTATATCCATAACAATCCTGTCGTGGCCGGTTTTGTTGCCGAGCCGCAGCACTGGCGTTATTCCAGCGCCCGTGATTATTGCGATGGTAAAGGTTTGATAGCAATCGAGCTTTTATAAAACGGTTAGGGCAGTGTTTGGGGGCCGGTATAGTTGGATAAGCACACGCGGCACGCGTGCGCCAGCGGTCGAAAACGAAAAGTAATGGTTGCTTAACCCGGCTTGTCTTTTTCGCCAAACAATTTGTATGTTTACCTACGGCGCCCCTATAAGCGCTTAACACCTAATATTATACACATGGAAAATTCTGTTAAGCAAAGCCGCAAAGCCATTGGCTTGTTTTTGCTTTTTACCTTTGGCTTAAGTTCAATTTTTTATTTTCTCATCATTCATACCGGCAAGCTGGGCAGCGGTTTCGGTTTGTATGTTACGGGGCTTATGTGGTGCCCGGCCTGCGCTGCGTTTATCACCACCAAAGTTTTAAAGCGAAAAATAGCCGGCCTGGCCTGGCGCTGGGGCAATCCGCGTTACCAGCTTTGGAGTTACCTGGTGCCCTTAATTTATGCGCTGATTGCGTACCTCATTATTTGGCTTGCCGGTTGGGGCGGATTTTACAATCACCAGGTTGCCGATAGCGTGGCCAAAGCATTCGGCTGGCAACATTTGCCCATGGCCCTTACCATAGTGCTTTATTTTATTTTTACCGGGCTTTGGGGAATGCCGGGCAACGTCGCCACTAGTTTGGGCGAGGAGATCGGCTGGCGTGGCTTTTATGTGCCCGAGCTTTACAAAATAACCAGTTATACCAAAACCTCGTTATTGGTGGGCATTACCTGGGCTGTATGGCATTTCCCCATCCTGCTATTTGCCGACTATAACAGCGGAACGCCCGCCTGGTACGGCTTAACCTGTTTTACCGTTATGGTGGTGAGCATGAGCTTTGTTTTTACCTGGTTCCGCATCAAATCAAATAGTTTGTGGACAGCCGTTTTATTGCACGCCAGCCATAACCTTTTTGTTCAGAGTTTTTTTACACCCTTTACCCGCGACACCGGCCACACCAAATATTTTGTCGACGAATTTGGCGCGGTATTACCTGCGATAGCCGTCATCGCCGCCATCTATTTCTGGACCAGGCGAAAGGAATTGGAAAAGCTGCCGGCTTAGGGTTGAATTTCGTAGGTAATGAGGCGTCCAAGCAAAAGATAGCTATCGCGACGAAAGGCACCGCTGGGGCTGACCGACTTCTATTTGATTTTCAGTTTCTTTTGGCGTTATCACAGTTCTCGCCTTGTGAATTGAAATCATTGTTTGTAATATTGCCAAATTAGATCGATTGCCACATTGTGGTAAATAATTTATTAAAAACCTTGCACTTAACTTAAAAGTGAATACATTTGTCATTGAGGAGTTCTTCGTGGATGAGAAAAATGCTTGCAACTTTTACACTGTGCGCGTAGAAGATCGCGATACGTCCGAGACGGACCTCTTTTATGACCAATTCGAGGAACACGCTGATTTCAAAGATGACTTTGGTATAATTAACGCACTCATTGGTGAACTAGGCGTCCGTGGTATGAGGTTAATCCGCCGCGTTCGCGACGAATCAAAGGCCTTTGCTTTGCCTCCCGAATCGTTGATCAGAGAGGCCGGTGCGGACTTTTTTGAAAACAAGTTGAGATTATATTATGTTCCGCTTTCACAGAACATAGTTGTACTTCTGGGAGGCGGCATCGCACATGAATACGTAAGCGCTAAACCGCCAACTGCATTTTGGGATGCTCAAATCTTTGCCAAAAAGATTTTAGACGCCCGCAACGATGCTTATTTTATTGATGGAAATCGTTTATTATCTACTGATAATGAATACCCTATAATTATATATTAAAATGAATAGCGAAAGATTTAAACGTGCCAACGAACGTGCCAATCCGAACCATAAAGCATTTGTGAGTAAAAATCTCGATGTTATCGAACAAATTATTTACATAATGCAGGAAAGAGGATGGACTCAAAAGACGCTTGCTGAGAAATTGGGCAAGTCGGAGTCTGAGATTAGTAAATGGCT
Source organism: Bacteroidota bacterium (assembly GCA_013285685.1). Lineage (GTDB taxonomy): Bacteria > Bacteroidota > Bacteroidia > Sphingobacteriales > Sphingobacteriaceae > Mucilaginibacter. Next base: position 12,998 of record JABDHD010000097.1, on the reverse strand, counting down.
TTCAGGGCTTCATAATTTCACCGTTCAAACCATCGTTAAAATTGAGCAAGTTTTAGAAAATCCAATTTTGGTCACACCAATAAAATACCGCCAGGAAATTGTAAAGGAGGTCCAAACTAAATTGGTAGATGAATTGGTAAAATTGGTCAGTTCATCATTTAAATTACACAACCAGGTCGTGGCACACAGGGACGCTGCCGGCCAACATTGGTATCATGCCGCGCCTATTGTGAGCAAAACGGCATTGACCAGACAAGCCGTTCGTAGAAAACCAGAAGCTTTGAAACCAACAGAATATCCTTTACAAGCTGCGTAACATGGCCAAGATAGTTCCCGAACAAATTCATATTGTGTCTATACAGGTCACTAATGCCAACGTCAGTATGACAAAGGGCAAGGACCTGGTAGAGAAAAATAAAGCTTTTGACATTAATTTTAAAGCCAATACAAGTTTGTCGCTGGAAGATCAGGACTTTTGTAAAGTCGACTTTACGGTTGACTTTTTACCAACTGAACAACTTAAAGACCAAACGGATTTTTCAGCCAGTTTTAGTATTGATTTCATCTTTTCAATCGAACATCTTCAGAATTTCAAAGTTGCAGTTCCCGGCACTGAGCATGGCTTCCTTCTGGATTCAACACTTGGTACCACGTTAATGGGAATCGTATATTCAACTGCGCGCGGCATCATTCTCACAAGGACGGCCGGTACCATTCTGGATAGCATTTTACTTCCCGTAATAAATCCTGCAAATCTTCTTGATATAGAACAAATTGACCAGTAATAGCTGCCTTGCGTAACGGTGTTACCATTGACAGCTATAACACCTATGCTTATCATTTCATATTAAAATACTTTGTTAATCGCTTATAGCCAAAAAACCTTGGGCCGGCTACCTGTCAGCGACGCACTGGTACACGGCCGACAAGTCGGTGCGGCATACTAGCGAGGATTGGGAAACGCCGTAAAATTCAGCGTTCTTCTTCTAAATGAAAAGCCCGGCGCCCGGCAACTGGCATTGTTCTTCGTCTTACATTTCGTTAATGCAGTCACAGACTGCGGGCATAGTCGTCCGAAGTTACAAAACTTCGAACAGCGTTCCTGGAACACTACGCGCAACTGGGTTTATCAACCGGACTTCGTCTTTTATAGGTTTTGCCAACCCCTTATAACACTATGCTAATCAGCACGCTTAACCGAGGCAGGAGGGCTGCCCACTTTTTTGTTTCCTTTTTTTATGCCAAATTCTCTCTCCACTATTTTTCTACTTTCTAATTTCGTGCAGTTGGCAAATAAAGGTTTTATACGTGAATTATCTTTTAGATAAGGCTCTTTAGCTATGATCCAATAGACGAGCGTTGTTCCCATAAATTCCGGATAATCCGTTTCCCTTTGGAACGCATAGAATGAAATTTCTTGTATGATTTTTTTACAACGCTTGCGGGAGCGGTGGGGCTTCTTTTGGCTGATTGTCAATTACTTTATAACCCTACTTTACCAATTGGTATTGGGTTTGAAATCATAATTCTTATCAACTGATCTCAAAGATTCGTACAGATTTTTGTTTATAATTACTAAAAAGGGGCTGCGGTCAAATCTTTTAAGATACTGTCGCAAATCAGCCAAACCCGGTTCATCTTGCGCGTAAAAAGGTAATATATAAATCCCGGATTCACCGTAAAAGAACAGATTTTCCGATTTTTCTTTAAAAAAAAGATAGTATTCGTTGTTTTCCAAAATACGATGAGGTAATATTAGGTTTAGATAGCCTTTCTGAGAAAGAATATTTAGTTGTTCATCGGTAATTTCAAAACCTCTATTGCAAAACCAACATTCGGAAGAATCTGCATGATATTTATAATCAAGATACAGCTATATATATTCAAATTTTTTACTGTATAAATCTTCCACCTTAGAATTTTTTATTAGTTGGATATATTTTTCACATTCTTTTATGCTTTTATTGGAAACCTTGTCATGCACTTCAATCAAACCTGAATATAACTCGTTTATCATTTTTGAAAAGCTTTTAATACTGGAGGCATTTTTTAATACTTGTTTTTTATCATCCAAGAAATGATAATTTAACATCAATAATGTAAATCTTTGGTGACTCTTCTCCATTGAGGCGGGTTGTTTACATGAATGTAATGATATAATTATGAAAAGTAAAAATATAGAAGCGTAATTAAGGCTTTTTACCTTTTCTAATTTCTTGCCTGATTTCCTCTGTTTTGTCCTTTGCATCGTTTTCGAAATTTCTTATTAGAATAAGTTTTCCACCTGCTGCTTTAAAAGATTCGTAGGTACTCCCAAGACTTTTATATGCATTTAAAAAAGCGTCTCTATCAACTACCAAGACCGGAACGGTTGTCGCTCCAGTTTGTAATTGAGCGGCCCTCGCATTGTCTATAGCTTGAGCCATTCCTTTCATAAATGAACCTGGCGTAAAATAACCATTTTCATTAACTGTCTTAACCTCAAAAACAAAGTTAAGAGGCTTGCCATTTAGTTTATACGTTTGATGGTATAATGATCCGTCCGCTTCGTTATAGGAAATATCCATCTTAGCTAAGTTTCTAGTAGATAACATAACATCTATTTGTCGGCCTAAAAACTTCAGTCCATTCTGTATAGTGACGTCTTCTATTGTTTTGGGTATATCCGCTGGGGATCTTTCGTCAATATTGCCCGCAGGCGTCTCATCTTCCCTATAGGTATTAAGATAGGCCTCATGAAGCATTAGTGTAAAAAACGCCTCACCAACCAGCCCTTTAACTACTGCATCCCCGTTCCTCCTAATATTGTTATCGTTTGACCACCCCCATTTTTCTAAACTGGCCATAGAAAAGTTATTAGAATTGATTACAACCTTAGTGAAAAAATAAAGGTTGCTCATAGTACTGAGCCTATGATACAATGTTAAATCTCTTGGAGGTTGGGGACCATCACCATTGTAATCTGTAAAATATATAGGATCATCACCTGCGTAAATGTAAGGGGCCGACCCCGGGAAATCATTGGCTCTAAAATCCACACTTCCAAACCTCCCTATCCTTGGTTCATAGAACCTGTTCCCATAATCCTGTGAGTTCCCCAACCCCATGATAGAGTTGTCATTTTCCTTACCGTTAAAGCCGTACCGGTAGGTACTGTCACCACCAAATGTATATAACCTGCCGGGCATCAGCATCCCGAAAGGATAATAACCCGCCAAGGCAAGCGTCTACGCTTGACTTTAAACAATTTTCAGCGTCCACGCTGAAGTCTTTATGCGGGTTTTATGTTATCCATTAAACTAAACCACCGCACGACAAGGCAAGGCAAGGCGTGTTAAATCAGCGTAGACGCTGATAATATTTGGAAGTCAAGCGTGGACGCTTGACTTGGCGGGGGGGGGGCAAATGTAAAGCACAAACCCAGCGCTTTGCGTTAGCGGGCGTCGCGGATACCGGCCAACGTGGCTAAGGCCCTGTGCAGTATGAGCAAAGCACGCGGGCCGCAGGCAACGCCCATATTTTTAGTAGCAGTGGCAGTAGCAGTTGGCAGTGCGCAATTGGCAGCTGGCAGTTTGACCAGTGAATAAGGTTGCCTTTTGAGAACAGTTTTGCAAAGGTCGGTGATATTACCCAAATAAATGGTGACAGCATTTTGTCAGTAAAAGTGTAAACCCATCAAAAAATAACTATTTTATTATCAATTATTTAAATAAGGTTAACATTGAATTATGTTAAGTTGTGTTAACCCATGCAGATACATTGGGCTGTATGGTCAATGCACTTTTCTGCGTGTTTGCCCTCTTCAAGTCGAAAGTCCGGAGTATAAGTCTAAAGTCGTGCCTCGGGAATCAAGGCGCTGCCTTTCGCCCGCCGCACGAGTAGGGCGCTCACAATAGCCACCGCGCATAACACCAGCATTAAGTGGAGGCCGCTTTTAAAGCTTCCGCTTGTTTTGCGGAGGGTGCCCAGCACGATCATTCCGGTGCTGCCTGCCAGTTCGTCAATCATGGTTACCACGCCTAAAACGGAGCCGTAGCGTTTGCCGCCGTAAATATGGGCAACCCACACCTGTATAATGGTAAAGGCCCCGCCAAAACCAAAGCCGGCAACAAGGGCAAAAGCATTTAACAACAGGGGGCTGCTATTAAACGTGCTGAGCATAAAAAAGCTGAGCGCCATGATGCAGATGGTGAGCACCATGATGTACTCTTTGGCTATCCTGTCGCTAAGGTAGCCGAAGAACAGCTTGCCTGCCATGGCCATTAGGGAAAAATAGCCCAGTAAGGCGGCGCTCATGGCGGGGCTTTGCCCCAGGTCCTTCATTACAAAACCATGATTTTGAAGGTATCCTTTTATACAAAACCATAATATGCCGGTTACAATAAGCACCAGGTAAAAGGTATAGGAGCGCAGGGCATCGGCGAGCGACAAGTTGGCTTTGGCGGATGGGGCATTGGACCGTTCGGGGAAGGCTGCGCCATCGGGTACAGTCCCCATTGCAGCCGGTTCGGATTTGATGAGCAATAGCGGGGGCAAAAGCAAAACGGCGGAGGCGATGCCCAGATAGAGGCAGGCTTTTTGCCAGTCGGCGCCGGCCATTACGGCAACGCGGGGGAAAATAATACCGCCCAGGCTGGAGCCGAGGATGACGATGCCGGTTGCTATGCCTTTATAATGGCTGAACCATTTGTTTACCAGGTACATAAAAGCAATAATACCGGCCAGCGACATGCAAATGCCATATAATACATAAAAGATGCACAAAACGGGATAGCTGGTGATATAGGCCTGCAAAAATATTAAGCCGGTAGCCCCGAAAGCGCCGACGGCGATGACGGTGCGCGGGTTAAACCTGTCGAGCAGGCGGCCCACAAAAGGTGAAGCGATGGCAATGGTTAAAAACAGCAGTGTAGGCAGGAAAGCGGCGCTCTGCGGATCGAGGCCGAAGGACTTGATCTGCAATGGGCGCATCACGGTTAAAGCATAAGCGCCCACGCCATTGGTGGTTGCGTACATGAGCGCCAGGCCTGCCAGCATGAACCAGCCATAGAAGATGTTTTTCATAAAAAACACTGAAGAGATTTGAGCCGGAAGATACGATTTAGCGGGGTTAATTGCATGGGCAAGAGTTTCTGTTTCAGCAAGGTTTCTTTCAGATTCTGGTTACCCGTCCACGAGTACGTCATTGCGAGGAACGATCCGCTAGCCAGCGGACTACACATGCTAATCGATGAACCAGCGCGTAATGATGACCTGTTAGCCGCACGCCGTTCACCCCTGCATCGCGTTTCGCTGACTGTTTAGCGTAGAGGTTGCTTCGTTCCTCGCAATGACGTTGGGGTGGATTTTGCGGGTAAACCTAAACAAGCAGGGGGCCCTGTGTCCTCCGGAGATATTCAACGCAAGGCTCTGTATTGCAGCCTCGTGGTAACGGTGATCTGGTCGCCATCGGCCAATTATTCATCTGCACTGGTGAGTGTTATAAAGCCGCCGTCTTTCTTAGGTGTGTCAAAGATCATGATAAAAACTTTCTTGCCCCCTTTGCCATCATCATCATTAAAGTAATAAGCATCCGACCCCTTAACCTTTTTGTGCGTTACATTTTGGTATTGGGCCAGGAAACTATCCTTCATTTGCTTCGGATAAGTGCTGGTTTGATAAAATACGATGACAACGGCCTGGTCGTCCTTTGAAATAGCAAACACCGCATTGTCTTCCGCCGTTTTTGGCGCATAGTATTCGGTATCCACTGTTGAAAGCGCATAGCCTAAGGATGTAACTGTTGCCAGGTAGTCCTTTTGCGACGCGACCAGCAATTTTTGCATGTTGCGTAAATTAGGTACGATCAGTTTATTAGCAAACGTTGTTGAATCGATATCGAGTTTAATAATTTGCTGCGCCGATGCCGCATTGAAAGTAACAATGCAGCATAGGGCCACGATTAATTTTTTCATATAAAGATTTAATTTGAGGTGAGCATTTGCTTCGCCTAATGGAAGGCAAAATAGAAATATTTTTTGGAAGTATATTGGCACGGGTTACGCATATATAAAAAATCCAGGTCATGCTGTCACGCACGTGCGGGACGGCATGACTGAAGGGAATTGATGCAACTCACCCACTCACTCACTCCTCAAACTTTTCACCGGGTTAGCCAATGCCGTTTTCACCGCCTGGAAACTGATGGTAAGCAGCGTAATGCCAATAGTTATAACCGCCGACAGTACAAATACGCCCGGCCCGATGCTGATGCGGTACTGGTATTTTTGGAGCCAGTCGCTGAGGAAATAAAGGGCTATGGGCGAGGCGATGACGCAGCTGATGGTGACCAGCACAATAAAATCGGCGGAGAGCAGCACCCATACTTTGGTAGCCGAGGCGCCTAATATTTTGCGGATGGCCACCTCTTTGCTGCGCTGTTCGGCCATATAAGCGGCGAGGCCGAACAGGCCCAGGCAGGATACAAAAATGGCGAGGCCGGCAAAAATGCCTGCCAGCTTGCCTACCAGCGCTTCGAGGCTAAATTTTTCGGCGTACGACTCATTGACAAACACATACGAGAATGGATAGGCGGGGTTGTATTTATTAAACAGCTTGCCGATCTTTTCGACGGCGGTATGCGGGCCAACGCCGGGCGCCAAACGGTAGATGACCTGGCTGCTAAAATTGTTGAGGCGGTTAAATACGGTCGGTTCCACGGGGGTAAAGGGCGAACCCATTACGGCATCCTGCACCACCCCGATGATGCGCGACTGCCCGTTGATGCCGTCGAAAGTGATGAGCTGGTTGATGGGCTGTTTAAGGCCCATGCGTTTAACGGCGGCTTCGTTGACGATAATATTGGTGGCTTCGGCATTTAGATTGGCGGTAAAGTTACGCCCGGCGATGAGGTGCATGCCCACGGTATTAAAATAGGTTTCGTTAACGATCACGGCGCCCACGTTTATTTTGAGTTCGCCGGGGCTTTTGCCGGGCCAGGAGGATATGCCGGTATGCCAGCCAATTTTGGTAAGGGGGCTGGACGCGCTGGTAACGCCTTGCACCATGCCGCTGGCGAGCAGGTCGTTTTTTAGCGCGGGGTAGTTGTCGTACAGGTCCTTGGTCATAAAGGTGGATACCAGGCGGTCAGCGCTGTAGCCGGTGGGGCGGTCCTTGGCGTATTGTATTTGCCGGTAAATGATGACGGTGCTGATGATAAAGGCCACCGAGCAGCTAAACTGCAGCACCACCAGTATTTTGCGCGGCGTGGCGGCGGCCTTACCGATTTGGATGCTCCCTTTGAGCACTTTTACCGGGTTAAATGCCGACAGGTAAAACGCGGGCCTGCAGCCGGCTAACAAACCGATGCCCAACACATAAGCCAGCATAATGCACCAAAAAACGGGATTGCCATAAGGTATTTGCACCCCGCTGCCGGTAAGCGTGTTGAACCGGGGCAGCGCCAGGATGACCAATACAATGGCCAGCACAAAGCCGGCAAAAGTGATGAGCACACTCTCGGTTAAAAACTGGAAGATAAGCTGGTACCGCCGCGAGCCGATGGCTTTACGTACGCCCACCTCGCGCGCCCGCTTTTGCGACCGGGCGGTAGACAGGTTGACGAAATTGATGCCCGCGATAAGCAGCACCAGCGCCCCGATAATTCCGAACATGCGCACATAGGTGATAAATCCGCCGGCGGCTTTGCCGTTTTTAAAGTCGGCATACAGGTGCCAGTCTTTGAACGGGTACAGGAAAACCTGCGGCTTATAGGCGCGCACGTTGGGGTTATTTTGGGCGATGAGGTTTTTGATGCGATCGGTTACCTGTGCCTGGGTGGCGCCGGGCTGCAGGGCCACAAAAATTTCGAAGGAGGAATTGTCCCATTGGGTACGGGCGGCTTTAACATAGCCGGCGGTTTGCTCGGCGTAGCTGAAGGGCATAAAAAAATGGAACTGGAAGGATGAATTGGCCGGGAAATCTTTCATTACGCCGGTAACTTTTACGGTGTATTGGTTATCAACCCGGATGGTTTTGTTGATGGGATCGGCATCGCCGAACAGGGCTTTGGCGGTGGATTCGTCGAGGACGATGGAAAAAGGGTCGTTTAAAACACTGTTAACGTTGCCTTTTACCAGCGGGTATTGAAATATGTGGAGGAAATCGGGCGCCACGGTGCCCCCATCGACCAGCATTTTTTTATCGCCCACGATAAAATCATGACCGGAAAAATCCGCGAAATCGGTTTCGGCCACATATTTTATGCCGGGAATGGTGGTGCGGAGCACGCCGGCCAGCGGTAGCGGCAGATAATTTTGGGTGCGCGTGCCCTCCTGCGGGTCGGCATAGTTTACCTTAACAGCATAGGCCTGCTGGTAGTGGGGCAAAAAACGGTCGTACGAAAGCTGGTTAAACACCCAAAGCCCGATAAGCAGGGCAACGGCCATGCCGGTGGCAAGGCCAACAATGTTAAGCGCACTGTAAACCTTGTTGCCGCGCATATTGCGCCAGGCGGTTTTGAGATAATTTTTGATCATGGCGGGATGATTGAGTTTAGGTAAAGGACGGGGGATTATTGGGGATGTTGCATTGCGGCTTGTATAAACGCGATATTTCGCGTCTCCGAACCCTATGCACCGGTTGCAGATCAATCGCGCCAATCCTTTAATCCTAAAGACAAACACGGGCGAGACGTGAAGTATCGCGTCTCTATTGGAATTAATGCAATTTTGTAGCTTAATTGTTGATCAATATATCCTTGGCCATGATCATGGGCACGCTGATATATTTCTTCTCCATGTAGTTGATCACTTTTTCGAGTACGTCGCGGGAGGCCTGGTCCATTCCCTGTACTTCTTCGGCAAACACGGAGTTGATGGCGGTGTTGCGGATCTCTTTGATCTTTTCGGGCACCTGGCGCATGGCCAGCTCGATGCGGCGTTGTTTCAGCTCGAGGATGAAGGCCGAAATGTTTTGGCTGATGATGTTTTCGGCGTGGGTGAGCTCGTCATAACGTTCCTGCAGGTTGCGTTTGGCTACTTCTTTCAGGGATTGTACCTCGATATAATTTACCTGGAAGTTATTCAAAACTTCGGGAGCGGTATCGTTTGGTATGGCCAGGTCGACGATGGTTTTTTTACTGTTTTCGCCGTTGAGGAGGCTGGCGTAAAGTTCGGTGGTGATTATCGGTTCGGTTGAGGAGGTGCAGGTGATGATGGCGTCGAAGCCTTTTTTATATGTTTTTAACGCTTCCAGGTCGTAAGCTTCGCCGTCGAGATCGGCAGCCAGCTCCTTTGCTTTGGAAAGCGTACGGTTAAACACCGCGAAGTTGGTGAACTTATGTTTTTGCAGGTATTTTGAAATGTTGCGGTTGGTTTCTCCCGCCCCGATGATCAAAACACGCGAATTGGTGCTCAGCTTCATATCGCGCAGCTTGCGGTACGCCAGGGAGACGACGGAGATTGGGTTTTTTGAAATATTAGTGTGTGTATAAACCTCTTTGGCGGTCTTTACAACACAAGTCATAAACATGCGCATCCCGTCGCCGGTCAGGCCCGCCTCGCGGCAATTTTCGTATGCTTTGCGCAATTGCGGCAAAATCTCTTTTTCGCCGACGATCATACTTTCCAGTGAGCAGGAGGTGCGCAGCAGGTGGTCCAGGGCGTCCTGGTCTTCGTAAATGGAGGCGGCTTCGAGGAATACGCTGGTAGAAACCGGGCAAAGGCCGATATTCAGCGCGTGCATAAATTCGCGGGCAAACTGTTTATCCACGGTTTGCGAGGTCATCATCACAAATTCAACACGGTTGCAGGTGGCCAAATAAAATATCTCTGAAATACCAAACCGGGCTTTAACGTTATGCAGCTTTTCTGTCAGATTTTCCTGGCAGATCACCAACTTCCCCAATTCCTTCAGCTCGATCTGCTTATGCGTAAAAGCTATTACCTTTAGATACTTCAACGTAGTTTAAATTTTGCCCAACAAAAGTAACAGGTTTGCGACAACTCAATGTCAACCCTTTGTCATACCATCGCATTTAGAATGGTTATAAATTGCGGGCCACAAGGCGTAACAATAGTTAAATTTTGTTTCGGGCGACGAATGTAAAATATTATATCTTTAAAAGTGAAAAAACTTAAAAAAGTAAGCCTTGTGCTGCTTATCACCGGCTACCTGGCCGCCGGTGTAAACCACTTCAGGGTTCCTGCTTTTTACATTGCAATTATACCTCTGTATTTACCGCACCCTGAAATAATAAATGTAACAGCCGGCTGTTGCGAGATCGGCTTTGCTATTTTGCTCATCTTTGCCAAAACCCGCGAATTTGCCGCCTGGGGAATTGTGTTTATGCTGATCGCTTTTATACCGGTTCATATAGAAATGGTACGCGCGCCTTACAGCATGGGAGGATCACAGGTATCGCCTTTACTTGCCTGGGTGCGGCTGGTTGTGATTCAGCCGCTGCTGATTTGGTGGGCGTGGCTGTATACGGCTCAGAAAAAGCCCTAAATTTATTTTTATGAAGCAGTGCGCATTGTTAATAATTATCCTTTTGAGTTCATGCGGATTAGGAACTATACCCGACAAGGATTTATCAAAATCAAATATAGCTTATATTGAGTTGAGTTTTCCAAACTCGAAGAACCCAGCACTTCCAATCCGTCTTAATTCCAAACAAAGTGATGTTCTTGATACGATCCTAAGAGAAAGAAAAAAGGCTTTGGCAGACCCGACCAATTGTTATGAGTTGTTTATTCAGCTTAAGAATTCATCAGTTCATTACAGAACCGATGGCATTAACTTTCAAGGTTATGATAGTTCAACCGACTTGCCTTTTTCTTTTTCTACCAAAAGGAATATTTTAACGGACGTTTTTAAGCTTTCGAACATAGAGCACTGTAAATAGAATTTTAAACAACCCTCAATTCAACATTAAACATATGTGATCACTTACCAATGAATAGGGAGTTTATTGACTAACTTTATGCCCATCAATAAGTCATGATCAGAAAACAATATTTTAATATCCCGGGGGCCAAAGGTCGCGGCATGCTTATGGACCTCACTTTTGACGATGCCCTAAAAAAAGCCCCTATGGTAATATTTGCCCACGGGTTTAAAGGGTTTAAAGACTGGGGTTCGCATAACCTGGTGGCGCATTTTTTTGCGGAGAACGGCTTCCGGTTTTTAAAGTTCAACTTTTCGCATAACGGCACAACTGTGGCTAACCCTATTGATTTTGCCGACCTCATTGCTTTTGCCGATAACACTTTTTCGATGGAACTGGATGACCTGAAGGCGGTGATCGATTTTGCCTGCGGCGGATCGGGTATGCCAACCGAGCCCTGGGTTTATTTGATAGGGCACAGTATGGGCGGGGGATTGAGCATCATCAAAGCTGCAGAGGATGACCGGGTAAAAAAATTGATTACCATGGCCGCTATATCCAGTTTCCATAATTTATGGTCGCCGGATGCCGAGGAGCAATGGCGGTTGCAGGGAATTATGTACGTGACCAACAAACGCACCGGGCAGGAATTGCCGTTAAAAGTGGGTTTGCTGCAGGACCTGGATAAAAACCCGGCTCGCCTGGATATTATTGCCAGGGCCAAACAAGTAAAGCAACCCTGGCTAATCGTTCACGGCGATGCCGACCCGACCGTTCCGGTACATTGCGCCGAAGATCTTAAAGCCGCACAGCCAAATGCCGAACTTTTGATTATCCCGGGCGCCGATCATACTTTTGGCTCATCGCAACCCTATACCGGCGCCGCGTTACCGCCTCTGCTGCGCGACTTTTGCAATGCTTCTGTTATATTTTTGAAAAAATAAGGGTCGGTCACAAACGATCAGTGCCGTTTGTCGTTTATCAAGTGCAGACGGTGCTAAAAATTAGTTAAAATTGCGTCTTGCCGTAACAAACTATGACATGCTTTTGCTTCCTGATAATGAGCCGGTTAAAATTAATTCATCCATGGTTTTAATCGGAGCCAAAAAAAGAGGAGATAAATTCCTCAACCCGGTTCCAACTGACGAAACGGGATTTGATAAGATCATCCCGATATTAAAGGAATACATCAACAATTCCGCGGAGAATACGCCCAAAAAGCCTTTGGGCCCTTTTAAAACAGATCCTTCAATTTACAACAAGCAGCCGCTTACCGGGTTACGGATTACCTGGATGGGGCATTCCAGCCTGCTGATCGAGATTGATGGAAACCGGATACTGACCGACCCGGTTTGGAGTGAACGTGCGTCTTTTTTACCCTTCATGGGGCCAAAACGATTTTTTGAACCGCCGCTGGCGCTGAAGGATTTGCCGCCCCTTGACGCGGTTATCATCTCGCATGACCATTATGATCACCTGGATAAAGCAACGATGAAATTTTTCGCGGATAAGTCTATCCCTTTTTATTGTTCGCTGGATGTAGGGCATTACCTGCAAAAATGGGGCATGCCGGCAAACTTCATCAGCGAAATGGATTGGGGCGACAGTGTTATGCTGACCAACGATTGCATTTTGACCGCTACCCCCGCACGGCATTTCAGCGGAAGAGGCATAGTCGGGCGCAACGAAACCCTGTGGTCGTCATTTGTGATAAAAGGCGCAAAGCACAATATATTTTACGGCGCCGATTCGGGCTGGTGGGATGGTTTTAAGGATATCGGCGATACCTTCGGTCCCTTTGACCTCACGATGCTGGAAATAGGCGCCTATGGCAAATATTGGCCCGACATTCACATGGGCCCGCGACACGCTGCCGACGCCCACCTGGCGCTAAAAGGCAAACTGATGATGCCCATCCACTGGGGCACCTTTAACCTGGCGCCGCATGCCTGGTATGAACCGATTGAACGATTGCTACTATACGCTAAAGAAGACGGCATACAACTTTTTGCGCCGACACCAGGGGAACCTATTGAGGTTAAGAAGGAATATGTTTCGGGCTGGTGGGAAAAGTATAGATAAGAAGTTGATCAGGTTGGTCCCGATAATTATCGGGAGGGTTGATTAAGTT
>JABDHD010000096.1 GCA_013285685.1 Bacteroidota bacterium | reverse complement strand
TAAAACCCTTAATATCGGACGAATCCACTTTTTCCTTTTCGATATCAATGGTCGTTTCTCCTTTTTTCAAAGTGAAGTTGCGTTCCGTTTTGGCAAGTTCGCGAATCACGACTCTAATCATTTTCTTATCCTGCGCCAATATTGCTATTTTTAAAGAAAGAATCTTTTGCTCCATATTTGTTCTCTCATTTGAAAAAAATTTAATGTCACTTAAATTAACTTTATAAATCTTTAAAAAAAAGAAGGCAAAAACTTCAATTAGAATAACCAAAGAAATCCTCGGCAAATAATGGGCAAGAATTAATTTCCAATCGTCACTTGAAGTCTTTTGATCGAATATTTGCATTGCAAGGAACACAACTCCGGAAATTGTCGTCAACGCCCCAAATACAAGATTGACATTGGCGCTTCTCGCTAATCTCTCAATTTCCTTTTTAATTCTGTCATCGGATTGAAAAAAATCTTCAACTATGAGACGTAATTTAGTTTCCTGATCTAGTGACAAGCCCTCCGATATTGATTCAAAATCGAATCGTATTCCATTGACCTGAGCTGGTTTTAAGTACCAATACACCCCTATTCCCAAACCAAAAAGAAAAAATAGCAGCGCTATAATCAGGAACGGAACGTTTGTGTGATTGTCATAAATTGCTGAATATACAAGGATTGCACTTGTCAAAAATAAACTGATCGAAATTATCAGGCGTAAATTTCTCTTAAACAGAATAAAAGGACCAATCGAAAATCGGGGTTCATTGCCGAACAAGGTGTTATTGTGTTTTATTTTTGAGTGTGCTTGTTCTTCTTCAAAAGTTTGGCTGTCATTTTCCATTGTATTCTTTTTTATGATAGGCTTAAATATTGATTGCGAGCAATGGTAGTTCTCTAATATCGGATAATTATTTCAAAATAAAATCTATTTGCGTTAGTTTTTAATTTATAGAAGTTTTTATCCTTCCCCTCCTCTGGCGTGAGTGTGTGCAGTCGGCCAGTGCGGCAGCACTCATGCCCCGCTGTCCGTAGCTTCGAAACTACGGACAACCATGCCCGGAGACTTTGTCTCCCACCGATTTAGAAAATCTATTAATTCCCCTTATCGCAAATCATCAGTTTACAGGTTGATTTTTGGTCGTTACCGGAACAATCGTCACCAATGCCTCTTGCACTTTTCTTGGTATAGCCCACAATGGTTACATTGCTCTTGCAGATGTCACTCTTGCAAACGGCGAACGATGCCCTGCCCCGAGCATCCGTAATTGTTCCAAGTGCCTTACCATCGCTACATTTAGTAATCCTGACTGTAGCGCCCACCACCGGCTGGTCACTACAGTCAGTAATAACGATAGTAGTTTTACAATCCTGATTTAAATTTTTGCCATTTAAAGCGCTAGCCAGTAAACAGCATAAGATTAAGAGATATTTCATATGTTTAAAGTTAAAAGTCTACCCATGGACTCGTTTTATACTCTATCTTAATTATTTCGGTCTTTTCAACGCGTTTAACCACATAGTCCATCACGATTCCGCTTTTTTCGTCTGATGCTTTTTCCAGGAAATAATAGTCTTTGTCTGTTTCATATAAAAAACGATAGAAACCTGTTCCTTTAATAAATCGGCTGGCCAATAAGTCAGGTTCTTTGTCCTTAAATACAACTCTCACTAACTCGGTCTTGGTTCCCCCAAAGTGTTGCGGGATAAGCGGGAGAATCATCCATGCAAAAAGCACAGCAAGTACTGGAATAAATAAATAGTTTTTTACTAAAGGCGGAAACAGTTCGAACGCGCGTTTTTTAAAGTTAAAATAAAAAAGCAACTGGGCCAATAGGTTGATAAGAATGGGATATAGCATGTTCTGGACCGACGAAAGTCCGTAAAAAATAATTGCGTTTGACGCCCCCAATATCAATGCCAGCATCGTTATGTTTAACCACTTTTTTTGAAACTTGAATAGGCTGACCAACTGTATCCAGACTCGCGGGAGAAGAACCGCCCATATCCAAACATAAATACCAATTACTATACATTGCGGTTTAAGCATATCTATGCTGAGGATGTTCAACTGGCTAAAAAAAATGAATGTACAGAACAGTCCGAGCAGATACAAGATAACACCGGCCCTTGTTAGTTCCGATTCGTTCGATGGGATTAAGTACAAAGATAAATAACCAAAACTTGCTGGAGTCTTGGTATCAGATGATAAACTTGCTGCTTCAGGCATAGAGCGCTCGTAATAAGGTTATTGTGCGCTGAATTTACGAAATAAAAATCATAAAAAAACAAATTTAGTTGAGAAAGTTTTCCCCTCTACTGGCGTGAATGTGTGCAATCGGCCTGTGCGGCTGATCACTCATGCCCCTCCTCTGGCGCGACTGTGTGCAGCCGGCTTGTGCGGCTGATCACTCGTGCCCCGCTGACAGGCAGTCCGATGTCCGATTTCGAAACTACGGACGATTATGCCGGGAGACTGCATCTCCCTCTTTAGCCAGGCATCGCTATTGGCAATCAATTAATATTTAAGGGGCTTCCTGCTGGTATGCCTTATCCTGATTATTTTTATCTGGGATTTTTTAACGCGATAGGATACACGGTATTCGTCCACTTCAAAGGCGCGATAGCTACCGTCATTGTCTTTTTTATACTTATCGGCGGGATAAATAGTGTGGTTGTCGGCAAGGTTGTCGATCCTTGAAATTATGCCTTCCTCGAGTTCAGCAGCGTAGGAAATAAAGCCATTTCCAATGATAAAATCCAAAGCCTTATCTAACTGGGTTAAGGCTGGTTTGGACCATTTAATTTCCACCGGACCGTTTTCTTTTATCAGCAAAGAATTTTTTTACCTCTTCGTGGGTCAAATAATCACCTGCATCAATCTGCGCTTCAGCCTCCGCCAGTTCCTTATTATACTGATCTAAAAATTCAGAATCGGCCATTTCAGTCTCATCAGTCGACTTATAATTGTAATGCCGGCTATCCAGAAAATCTAAAAGCGCTTTTTCTTCCTGTTCGTTATAGGGATTAACTACGATTGTCATACACAAATTTAGCTATTAAGCAGGTTAATAACAATACGGATTTTTTTTCGGCTGTCCCTTGTTTCGCAACTATGGACGAAATACCCGAAGACTTTGTCTCCACAGCCAACACGTAGCCGACCCGTCTTCACCGCCAGACAAATCGCATCGATCAGTTTCAAGTCCTCCCCCTCCTCTGGAGCTGTTCGCAACCAGCCTGCGCGACTGATCACTCGCGCCCCGCCGACAGGCTACCGCGATGCCTGCTAATCGAAAATAATCACTTCCCGCTTATCCCCAGCCACTAAGCCGGCGTTACCGCCCCGGTTAATAAATCAACCAGGTAAACATGGCCGGGGTTAATGGTGAGTTTAGCCTTATGATTGCCTAAAAACTGGATGGTACCATCATAAATTTGATTTGGAATTTGAGGTACGTCAAATGAGCGCATAGGGCGGTAAACGATATGAAAGGTTGAGGTACCCTCGGTTACATCGGCAACTCCTGATGTAAAATTAACCTTAAGCCCGGTTAGTACGTACGTGCCGAACAGGTAACCCGCCGCTTCATTGAAGATTTGCTGAAAGTTAGCCGACGAGTTTAGCGTGCCATCCATGGAAACCAGTTTGAAGGTTTGGTCGAGCGCCTTTACGGTATAATTTTGGTTTAGGTTTGTGTTATTTGAAAAGAGGAATTGATTTTGTTCCAGGTAGTTTACGGTGTCGTTAAGGATGTAACCGTTAACATTGCCTCCCGTACAGGTATATTGAAAACGGAACGTGCCCGAATACGTTTTAACGGTATCGGCGAGGATATTCGTGCCAATTAATATACTGTAATTGTAGCTGGTGTCGATCACAAAACCACACAGGGGCGAAGTGCTTAAAAGCGCACGGCCGGTAACTTTTGCGCTGAAGGGCGATTTAATGCCCTTGCTTACGTCGGCGCCGCCGTATTGCCCCGTTATCGATTTGTAAAACATTACCGCCGTTTGGCTGCTGAGGGTTGCATAATCAACGGTAGTTGTGGTAGTGACTACCGGCTTAACTGTATTTTTTTTACAGCTGGTGTAAAACAGCATAAAAGCAGCCAGGCACAGGATGGCCCGGGTAATATTTATTTTCATAATTGTGGAATTTATTACCCCGGGGCGAAGGTGTTTTCAATATTTTATCGGTTTAAATATACGGTTTTTATATAATACAACCCGCTTGTCCCATAAATTTTTGACTAACAGGTTTTTGTGTACCTGTTAGCTGGCAAATTGTGTGCCAGTAAAGGATGGCCATGCGGGTAAGCCAATCAATTCCCTATCCGGCAAAAAATTAACTTCCGCCTCGCTAAAAAAATATCTCCCGCTTCTCCGCGGTCACTACGCCGGCGTTACCGCCCCGGTAATCAAATCAACCAGGTAAGCGTAAGTGGTGTTATTGGTGTTAATGGTTAGTTTAGCTTTATGGTTGCCCAAAAACTGGATGGTACCGTCATAGGTATAGGGGTCGATATTGATATTGTCGGGATGGTCCGGAAAATAAACCGTGTGAAAATTGGCAATTCCGGTGGTAACATCGGCCACACCCGAGCTGAAATTAATTTTTAATCCTTTTAACTGGTAGAAGGAGTTAAGATAGTTATTCTGTCCTCCCTGGGCGAGCGAACTGGTAGCAGCGATTTTGCCATTCATAGACACCAGTTTAAAGGTGGCGTCCAGCGCTTTCACCGTATCAACTTGCCCAAGGTCATTATAATTATCGTAATAATTATTACCAACAAAGCCGCTATTCGCCTCCAAGCGCAACAGGGTTATAGTAGTATAGCCGTCAACCTGCCCATTGTCACAAACGTATCTAAAATCAAAATTTACAAAATGACTGTAATTTGTATCGAGGTCCTTACTGGCGCTATTGTATTGATACAGTGTATCGATAACAAAACCGCACAAAGGGTTGGCGCTAATTGTATTTAACCTTTGATAACCGCTGGTTTTAGCACTAAATGGTGAAACAATGCCTTTGCTCACATCGATACCGCCGTATTGCCCGGTGATAGACTTGTAAAAAGTGGTTGCCAACTGGCTGCTCAGCTTTTCGTAATTGATACCAGCTGCTGTTGCCGGTTTAGCGGTATTTTTTTTACACGCGGTGTAAAACAGCATAAAAGCAGCCAAACACAGGATGGCCCGGGTAATATTAATTTTCATGATTGTGGATTTATTACCCCGGGGCTAGGGTGTTTTCAATATTTTATCGGTTTAAATATACGGTTTTTATATAATGCAACCCGCCCATTCATAAAATTGGGGTAAACAGGTTTTTGTGTACCCTGGCAGGGGCAAATTATGTGCCGGTAAAGGATGGCCATGTACCATATGCTATTGGTAGCTTTGCAACTATAGATGAAATGCCCGGAGACTGTGCACCCACCCCGTCCAGGACTGTTAGCAAAAGGCAGGAATGCATAATCCACACGAATTTGCATACCTAAAAACATAAAAGTAAATTTGTGAAAACAGTGGCACTAACAAACCGGATTTTTATGGTGATTACGAAAGGCGAACTACAGCATATTTTGGATGCGATGCCTGATAAGGTGGACGTAGAGGAAGTGTTCGATAAAATATTGATCTCTGCCAAAATTGAACAGGCTTTGGATCAATTAGCCAGTGGCCAATTTCTGACATCTGAACAACTGGATGAAGAAATTGAAAAATGGTGAAGAAGGTTATTTATCTTGAAATTGCTGTCGGCGACCTGGCATCTATCTACAGCTACATTAGCCGTGATTCAATAAAATATGCCAAATTAGAAGTTAAGAAGATAAAGGCGTTCTGCGAATCATTAAAGACGCAACCACTAAAAGGGAAGTTTTATCAAACGATGCGGGGCAATGACGTTAGGTCGGCTGTTTTTAGAAATTACATCATATTCTACGTAAACGGCGCTGAAGGCCAAATAAGTATTCTTACCATTCATCATCACTCCCGTTTGTTTTCCAATAACCCTGCGCTAGAGGATGAAGATTAAATCCCCGCTGTCCTAGTTTGGGAACTACGGAAAACTATGCCAGGAGACTGTGCCTCCGCCATCCAGCATGACTATCCGCGTCAGGCGGCGGTTCGGGCTACCCGTGTGTTCCGCCTGTTTGAAGAACTATTTTGGCATGCGCTACAGACCGAAAAAGTATCAAAAATGGTGACAGGTTTTTGTCAGTGACAAAGTATTGCCAGTCGTAGGTTGTTGATAATCACAGCTATATAAGGATGTAGTGTGTGTAGCGCTACAAAAAACGAATTTTTAACCTCAGAACATGATGCCGTATTTTCCCTCGTTTTGTACTGCCAAACGCCATTCGGTCTAAAATTCCTTAATCTTAATATTCCTGAATGAAATACCGGTAGCCCAGTCCTGTAAACCGATGTGGCCGCTCAGGTGTTTTCCAAAATCGGGGATCGTTTTAAAATGCGATTTTGCAATTTTGTCGGCCCAGGCTTTTGAACTGAGATCTTCTTCCGTGGTCAGCGTGCCGTTTAAATAAAACTGGATTTTCCCGTTAATTTGTTTGATCTCGCTATGATTCCATGCATTTGCGGGTTTGGTTTTAACCGGGGTTTTTTGCGGGCCAAAACTAAACAGGCAACCCGACCGGTCTTCGGGCTTCGCAAAGTCGGCATTTGCATCGTCGAGCAATTGGTATTCCGGCCCGGATGACCAGGCCGCAGGGAGATCGGCGCGTTCCAAAACATTGATAAATACGCCGCTATTACCCCCTTTGGGCAGCTTCCAGTCGAATTTCAAATCGTAATTTTTATACAAATTGTCGGTAACCAGGTCAGTGGCGCCTGTTTTGTCGTTGGGATCGCAAAAAAGTTCGCCGTCCTTAACCTTCCAAAGGGTAAACTGGCTGCTGCCATTGTACAAGTGCCAGCCCTCTGTCGACTGCCCGTCAAAAAGCAGTTTCCACCCTTCGGCCTTCTCCTTTTTTGAAAGCACATTATTTTGATTATCCTGGCCGGCAAAGCTGCTAAAAACAATTGCCACCGCGGCTACGGCAACAATTAGGCTATGGGTTGAAATTTTCATAATTCCTGTTTTTTTGATTTTATGTAGGACAGAACAAATAAAGCATATTTATCCGTTTTATTATAACGGCAATTCGCGGCACCTACACTGGTTGCGTATCTATTTCATTTCCAAAATGTGTGCGGTATTTTGAAGGCCCTGGCGGTACAATCCACACATCACCGGCTTAACGCCAGGCGCCCGGGGCGCAGTACCGGGAGGGGATAAAGATTTTTAAGATCAGGAATTGCGGTCGTTGGTATCAGCTGGCTTGATGTTAAAGTCACCGGATCCGCGCCGCAGGTATTAACATTATATAACCCTGACAAGAGCCGGGGCCCTGCTGGTTTACAGCTTTACAAATTTGGTTTTCCCAATTACGGTTTTATCATTAGCATTTACCACCTGCACAAAATAGACGCCGGGTAACAGCGTGCTTACATCGTCATTCCATTCGGTGCGGGTTGACGTTGCCGTTTTAATGACAGAACCCATGCTGTTGGTAATAACAATATTATACGCCGGATTTACCACATTAAATACACCTGAAGCAGTAACGGTATTTTGAACGATGGACAGGTTTATAACGTCTGCCGCAGGGTTAGGATAAACATTAACCTGGTTAACATCCTTTGAATTACCCGTATTGGCATACATCAGCGTTACCACCGGTGAATAACTGATCGTTCCGTTCAGGTCCTCGATCTTTAAACGATACTGATCAGTGGCTATCGGAGGGTATTTATCTAAATAGCTGTAGGCGCCGGATCCCGTCGAGGCAAAACCGCCTAAAACAGTAAAAGTTGTACCATTGTCGGTACTTCGTTCAACTGTGAAGTTACTATAGTTTTGCTCGTTCTCTGTCTGCCAAACCACTTGTGAGCCTCCGGACGTTTTTGTTGCAGTAAAATTTAACAGGTGTATCATTAACGCCGGGTTTTGCCTTATAACCAAAGTAAATCGTCCGGTACCGTAGCTATTGGCATCTGCATTTGAAATGTCAAAACTGTAGGTAGGGTTGTTTTTAATATCCAGCGAATCCTTTTTATAGTTATCCATTAGCCAAACATCATAAAGTGCCGGAAGCGGTACCGGCTGCGTCATGTTGATAGTATACAAGCCATCGTTTTGGGCGTACACGTTCAACGGGATGGTTTGGCTGATCTGCAACGGCATTGAATTAATGGTGAGTGCTAAGCTATCTGCCGAACGGCTGGCAAAATGTATCGGGCCCGACCCTGCGCGGTGCGGAGCGTCTTCGTTAAGTACATATTTCGTGCTGGCCGCCGGTTTAAACTGTATAAGCGCGTCTTCGGCATAAGTGGTATCCAATGCCATTTTTAGCCGCAGCAGCGGATTTTCATTCGCCGGGGTTATCACCGCCGCATTAACCCTGCGTGCCATAACCCCAAAGGAATTTGCGTTGGTGGATACAGCTTTTGCGCTCTCATTGAAAATCAGCTTAGAAGTACCGGTAGCCTGAACGAAAAAGCCTTCGCCGCTGGCTATGTACTGCGATGCCCCGCCCGTGGCCGTTGCCGGTGTGCCGCCAACCGTCCAAACGCCGTATTGCCCGGCATAAGTGCCCGTTGGAATTAGCTCATAAATAAAACTGGTGATACCGTTGCCGCCACTAAGCGCGGTAGCATAAATGCCGGTTGTAGTCGATGCGCTTTGCATGGTGTTCAAATCAATAGCACTGGGATACGGATTGCCGACCAGGTTAAATAACTGGCTTGCACTGCCGAGGTTGGGGCTTAATGGCGAGTACCAGTCCTTAAAGGTTATCTGGCCCTGGTTTAACGTCCCTGTGATGGTGGTAGTAGCAGCGGATTCAGTTGGGAAGGTGCCGGCAGCCGCGGGCGTAGTAAGTGCCGCGGCGGTTTGTGTAAGCAGGTTGCCCCTGAAAAAGCAATCATAGCCGTTTCCCACCGGTACGGTATAAGTACCCGCCAGCCCTGCGCCGTTGGCATTTAAGCTGTACGCCGGTGTGTTGCCCGCAGGCAGGGTAGCCACGCCAATAAAATTACTATTCAGAAAGGTGGTGAATTGAGGCACAAAACCCTCGTCATACAAATATAAGGTCGGGTTGCCGCCGTAAGGAAATCCGGCGTCGCTGCCGGTAACATACAGGTTATTTATTAAATTACTTAAACTGTAAACATTATTGCCGTTTCCGTCAGTACCCGTATAAACCGGTGAAGACAACAAACGATAACCCCTTATACCCGAAATATAACGTTGAACATTAACATTTCCGCTGATGGGCGTGCCCGAAGTGATCGGCGCAATGGCCGCGCAGCCGGTAGCGTCTGAGTTTAAGGTTAAAAAACCACCGGCGGCCAGGGTAGCTGTGCCGCCCATTGCCAGGATGCCACTGCTCGCAACATAAAAATTCCCGCTGTTGATTGTTTTGGTTCCTGATCCGCTAAAATTGACATTATAAAGTGTTGTTCCGTTGCCGGATCCTCCCGCCAGGTTTTGGTTGGCGCCATTAAAATTTACGGCGGGGCTGCTCAAATCTACATAGTCGCCCGCGTCGTTAACCAGCGTGTTTGTAAAATCTCCGCTGATATTCAGGTTGCCGGGCGATGCCGTTTTTACACCTGTTCCGGAAAACTTGATACTCGTATAGCCTACCCCGGCGGGCAAGCCGGTAATATTTGCGTCGGTATAAACATTTTGGGCTGCGCCCGAATATTCGATTGTGGTGCCGGGGTTGTTAAAAGTTATCACATTGGTGCCCAATGAAGAAAGTCCCGACAATGCCGCCGCCCCTCCAAGCTGCAGGGTGGCCGTTGTTGTCGGTATAACCGTGAAAGATGAGGTAGCCCCTGAAGTATTAGTGGTTTGTATGCTGCCGCCTACAAGCGCCGTGCCCCCCGTGACACTAAAGGACGCATTAAATATATCGGAACCCACTTCTGTAGAAGTTAACGCAATATTCTGGGTTATATTAAGATTACTTATTGACGATGATAGTGCTTCGGTATATGGCTGGCCTGTCAATGTGGTATTTGCAATAACACTTATGCTTTTGGCTGTTATAGTTCCGGCCCCGGTAAGCTGGGCGGTAAATCCCTGGTTTGATTTGGAGTCGCTTTGATAAGTTATCGCACCCAATACAGTTAAGGAAAATCCGCTATTTACTGTTATTCCGGCGGCAAGCGTTCCTTGCGTTCCGAGTGTTACTGAGGCCGCCGTTGCTGCCGTACCAATAACCGGAAAACCCTTGGTAAAGGCGGCTGTAGTGCCAATACGGACTGTATCTGCACTGGTAGGCACAAACGCCGGGCTCCAGTTGCTGCTTAAACCCCAGGCGGTGCTTGAACTGCTGCCAACCCAGGTTAAATACCGGTAGCAGGATAAAGTTACTACAGTGGAACCGCTACCCGACGTATTATAAGCCGTTACTGTATAATTGGTTGGAGAGAACGAGGTAGTGGGCTTGCCTGAAAACTGACCGTTATTAACATTAAAGATTAAACCGGGTGGCAATGACGGATTGATAAAATACCCCTGTACAGGCGTGTACTTATACACGGTTGAGTTAGTCCACGATGCAATATATAAATTACCCGAAACATCGATTGTAATTCCTTCGGGGTCATTAATGCCGTTGATACTGGTGTACATAGTACCACTTTGATTGTAAACGTTTACAAAACCGGTAAGTGAAGTATTACCATTGGCGCTTTGGTCGCCAACAAAAATATCACCCGCGTTATCTACGGCTAAGGCGAGCGGGAAGGTAAGCCCGCCGCTTACAATAACAGTTTGGTAAGTTCCGATGGAATTATATTTTATAACTTCTTTGTTGTTATAGTTTAATACATAAACGTTGCCGGAGGGGTCAAGGGCTACGCCGACTGGCCCGGTCAGTACCGGCCCGTTACCATGGCCGCCGGTGATCGTAAGCAACGCGGAGCCGCCACTTGTACTGTATTTTACTACATCCTCGTTACTATTTTCGGCTATATAAAGGTTATTTGACCCATCGATTGCAATAGCCCAGGGGCTAAGCAAACCCGTAATCAGGGTGGTGACAGTACCAGTTGATTTCGCGACTTTATAGATATTGCCGGAACCCTGATCACACACGTACCCATTACCCGATAAATCAAAAACCAAACCGGCGGGAGATGTGAAGGTGCCCCCGTAACTATCTGTGATCCAAACCCCGGCCGAACTCCATTCACTTATTGTACCATTACTGGAGTTTGCAACATAAACATTGCCGTTGGGGTCAATGGCCATGCCGTCTGGCTTTTGTAAATTGGCCCCGGTAAGTTGTGTTCCGGCGTTGAAACTTACAGAGTGTATTGTACCGCCCGTGTTTACCGGCGATAAAGTGGTAATAGTATTACCAACGAAATACGAATTTGTTGAAGGGGTGTAACTAATAGCGGGCAGGGGGGTAAAAACGCTCATACTGATTGTAAAACTGCCGCTGCCCGAACTATTATAAGCAGTGATTGTATAAGCAGTAACCGGCGAAGGAGCTGTGGGCGTGCCGCTTATAATTCCGGTTGTCGTATCAAAATTTAAACCGGCTGGCAATGGTATATTGATAGAGTAGCTTGTAAAAAATGATTTATTAATATAACCGGAGCCATTATCAGCTTCGTACACGATTTGCGGACTCGAGGAATCAAAAGCAACCTGCAGCGGTAAATTCATGCCAGATGACAGAAAAGTGCTGACCACGCCTGCCGGGGTTACTTTTTTTATCGTATTTGATCCGTTATCGGCTATGCATAGATTGCCGGAAGCATCAAAAGATAAATGGCTGGGCCTGTTTAGGCCGCTGCTGGCTGGGACGAACGTTGTTTTTGTCGTTCCGCCTGTAGTACCATTGGCATATTCCACAATATCCCCGCCGCTGCCGCTACCATATTCAGAAATAAAAATGTTTCCTGACCCGTCAATCGCTATGCCGTACGGGTTATTAAGCCCGCTAAAAAGGACAGTTGGCGTGGTCGCGCCTTTAAGTGTTTTTGTAACTTTATTATTACCACGGTTTACAACGTAGATATTTCCAGATGCATCGACAGCAACACCGCAGGGAATATTGACGCTTGAGATTGGACTGCCTGTAAATTTCCCTGTAGCGGTAATTATTGGGTAAACCTTGTTCCGGGCGCTATCCGTTATGTATATAAATCCGTTGGTGTTATCAATTGCTATCCCTACAGGCTTATACGTGGTGCCTGTGTTGAACTTCGTGGTAGTGCCCGTAGAAGTAATTTTATATAGTACAGCGTCGCCGTCGTCAATTGCATAAATATTTCCGGATGCGTCAGTTACGACGCCATAAGGCGTGGGTACTGCGGCAAAATTTGCAGGGATGCTATAGCCCCCGGTTATTGCGCCGCCAGAATTAGACGGTGATAACGAAGATATTGCTGTACCATCAGTAAAAACTATGCTGGATGTTGTGTAAGTGATATTGGGCGCCTGGGAACAGGCAATATTCGAAATAAATGTAAGACTAACTATTGCAAATAAATATATTAAAACTATCTTCATATTGTATTTTGGCAACAATAGTTTACGATATGTTACTCACTCCCTGTTAGCGCGGATTAAAAAATATATTTATTTAAATAGTTACAGAAGGCAGAAGTCTTATCAGTTGCGGTTCAACCAATAAAAAGCTATGTCAATCAACTAATTTATCAAATCTGCAACAATCGTGCAATTCTGGTTCCAGCTTACAAAAGTATTAGATAATATTTTTCAATAATCGCGTAGTTTGTTTTTAACTAACATTAATGCACATTAACCACTGCAAAAAAGGCTAACGGTAGTCTTTTTTGCAGTGGTTGAATGCGAAAAAAACCGCTTTAATCCGGGTTTATAATAGCTGGCCGGCTCAAGCGTTTAGATTTCTTGCGTTTTAAGAATAATAGGTGGGAAATAATTCCCCAAAACGCGCAAATAATGTACATAACATAAACCGATATACCCAAAAATCAGGCGCTTAACGGCAAAGAGCAGGCGAGGTTAAGGGTATTGAAGTACGCGGCAGCACAATCCTGGCTGCAAGCCCCGGCCGCACGGAAGATTTTAGCTTTGGTCTCTTCCGCGAAATGCTAACTATTCATTTTACAATCAGCACAAATCCGGACAACAACGCGCCCCCGTTTTTCAGGTCGATGACGTAATAATAGGTGCCGGCAGGCAATGTGGCACCTCTATAAGTGCCGTTCCAGGGGGCGCCATAGCCGATGGACGAATATACGGGTTGGCCGTAACGGCTAAATACCTGTACGGTGCAGTCTGAAAAATCGCTAAGGTGTTGAATGTCCCACCTATCATTTATGCCATCGCCATTCGGCGTAAACGTATTCGGTATAAAAAGCGACGGTAAAATGGTTAACACCCCCCGCTACCGTGATAGGGTATTGCCCCACCGGCGAGGCAATTACGGCCGTTGTGCTTACCAGGGGCAATGCCGTCAGTTTTGAAGGCGTATCGTTGTTTACAAAACCACGGTAGGTTACGGTTAAAACAGGGTTCGGCGAGCCGTAAAGCCTGGCTTTATCATCGGCTGTAATGGTTAATGGGGCAGGGGTGACTGTGCTTTGGGGCATTATGACATCGACGCTTTGCGCCGGTGCGCCGCTAAGCACAATATCGCCGGAATAATTGCCGACAACTGTTGACGACGCCAGCCTGATATAAACCGTCGCGGCGGCAATATTGCCTGCGGTCCCCACCGTAACCGTGCTGCTGAAATTTACGCCATCGGTACTTACCTCGAATCCTGTGGGCGGGGTAACCAAAATTCCCGAAGTTATATCGGTGCCGGAGACGGTAAAGGTTGTTGCTGCAGAAGCTGTGCCATAGGTGGTAGTGAGGCCGTCCGGCGTGCCGGCTGCAGTAATGGTAGGAAATGTTAGCGGGTTTACAGTGATGGTAAATTTCACGACAGTGCTTTGGCAGCCGGTACCGGTCTTTAAAAAATTACCAAACGAAAACGGCTGCTGTCCCACCGGTATAGTAGCTATTACCAGGTTTGTCGCCGTGCTGATAACCGACAGGGTATTGGAGCCGCTATTGGCGACGTAAATCATGCTTCCATCGTTGCTCATGCTTATGCCGAAGGGCTTTTGGCCCACCGCGATAGTGGCCTCTGTAGCATTGTTATTGGTATTGATGACTGAAACAGTGCCCGAAACAAAATTGGTAACATAAAGCAGGCTGCCGTCGGAATTGACCACCATGCCGGAAGGGCCGGCGGAGCCGTTCACCGGTATTGTTGCGGCCAACGTGTTATCCTGCGTGCTGATTACCGATATGCTGTTGCTATTGGAATTTGCCACGTACAAAACCGCGCCGTCGGGGCTAAGCACCATGCCTGCAGGGTGTTGGCCCACGGATATTGTAGTAATGGGTAATAAGGTGAACGTACTGAATACCGCAATATCATTCGACCCCGACTGTGCTACATAAACTTCGCTGCCATCAGGACTAACGAGCGTATTAACGGGGGCAACACCAGCAGGATTGCTTCTCGCCAGGGTATTGGTGGATGTATTGACTTCAGAAATCGTATTGTCGTTCTCATTCGCCAAAAACAGGCGGCCATCGCTGGTTAGCGACATGCCCGTTGGGCCGGACCCTACCGCTATAGTACTGACAACCTGGTTGGTTTGGGTATTAATGACGGAAACCTTGCGCGAGCCCTGGTTGGTTACATAGGCCCTTGAACCATCGCCGCTTAAAGTGATGCCGTAAGGCTGCGAACCTACCGTAATGGTACCCGCGACTTTGTTTGTAAAGGTGTTAACCACTGATACTGTGCCATCGTTTGAATTGGGGATATAGGCAAAGCCGGCCGCTACGCCCGTTACTGCAATAGTCGCCGTAACAGGGCTGCTGCCGTTATTTACCGCCGTGAACGGGGCGATATTGCCATCGCCGCTCGCGGCAAGGCCGATTGAAGGCGTATCATTAACCCAGGTATAAGTATTTGCGGTTCCGCTAAAATTAACGGGCTGCGTAGTCTCGCCGGTTAACCAAACCTGGTTGGCTATATTATTCACCACGGGCACCCCGTAGATGGTAGCCGATAAAAGGGGATCGGTAGAACTGAAGCCCGATGTGCGGATGATGCATCGCCCTGAAATATTGCCCAACGGCGTGGACGAGGCGGACCGCACATAAATGACCGTGCCGCTGATACTGCCGTTAACAGGCGTTACACTGACGCCGGTTGCGTATCCGCTTAAGGGCGAAAGCGATACTTCAAAGTATGCGGGAGCGTCGATTTCCATCGGCGTGGTTAAATTATTACCAAAAACAGTAAACTGCTGTATATTGG
Source organism: Bacteroidota bacterium (assembly GCA_013285685.1). Taxonomy (GTDB): domain Bacteria; phylum Bacteroidota; class Bacteroidia; order Sphingobacteriales; family Sphingobacteriaceae; genus Mucilaginibacter. The sequence continues at coordinate 626 of JABDHD010000096.1, read as the reverse complement.
GGCTGGAAGAGGCCGTCCCCTGGCAAGCTATAATGGTGCCGTCCGCTTTGCCGTTTCCAAAATTTGGCCCGCCTACCTGTGCTTTGGCAGCGATGCTGAAAAAGACGAAGGGGAAGATCGCCATCAGTTGCCGGAGATAAGCAGATCGTGAGCGGCGATGCATTAGTGCTGAAGGATGAGCGCACAATTTTTTCCACCCATGCCCGCAATGGATACCAGTCCTGTCATCAAGGTGGCGCGCGCTAAAGCTCATATTTTTGATTTTTATCAATAACCTGTCGCCTAAATTTGTCCTAAAAATACGTTGTTAATTACGGCTTACCAAAACAGCCCAGTGTCAGACCTTTTACGGCTGCATGGCCGCGCGCTGGGAGACAAGACGGGGTTTTCCTTTGCATCCGTTTCCTGGGGGGGAAATCGCTTTAAAAGAGGGGGCTCCGCTGAAGCCCTAAGAAAAACCGACTTTTCCTATAAACAGGTTGCTCCTCCGGAGCTATAAACTAATATCGTTGGTCGACTCCAGAGGAGTCGCCTGTTTATAGGATAAAAAAAGTAATTCAGGCTCCAGCGGAGCCTCCTCTTGCTGAGAAGATTTTGAAAGCGATTTCCCTGCCGGGCCCGCATAT
>JABDHD010000095.1:14649-16333 GCA_013285685.1 Bacteroidota bacterium | reverse complement strand
AATAGTTTTAACCGTATCCTGCAAGTTAGGGTAGCCTTCCAGACGGTCTATCCCGAAACCGACAGTTACTACAATGAAAGCCAGAAAAAAAACAGCTACTAAATAGCTATAAAGCATACGAAAACTTGGCAGCACCTGCTTAAATTCAAATTCGTAAAATTCGCTATCTATTACCGTAAAAATCAGCTTATAAAGCCCAAGCGTGGTATATGCCTGCAAAACTGCCTCGATAAGGAAAAGAATCATTTCCTGCGTAAACTCGTCCGGTGTAAAAAATATTTCAATTACGGTAAGGATAACAGCCAGTAAAATGAAGGATATAACGGAAAACACCACAATCACCACAAAATTTGTTTTTAATATATGCCATGAACTTTTGAGGGTTTCGACTATGGAAAAAGGATGATACATATTATGATATTTTCAATATTATCCGCTTGCAAAAGTCCTGCATAAACCCTAAGCCATAGGCAATCAACAGCGTGAAGGAAGCGATGACGCTCAAAAATGCGATTTTTGCCGACTTAGTTTTAAACCATGCATGAAAAAATATCAACAAAATATAAACAACTAATAAAATGTTACATAACTCAACAACGCGCCAGCGGGCAATGTTTGCCAGGAGCGTAAAAACGAAGAACAGCGTGAATGCCGCCGGGAAAAAATGTACCAGCTTCAATCCTTTTGGAAAAAACTTATAAACGTTAATGCGCGCGCGGCCAAAAAAGTGCAGCTGCTTATAAAACCTGTAAAAATCCGTCCGCCGTTTGTGGTAAACCTTTGCATCGGGTATTAGCCCGATCTTAAAGCCAAGGGAGTGAATGCGGATGGCATACTCAATATCTTCGCCTAAACGGGTGATGACGTACCCGCCGGCCTTTTCCCACACCTGCCGCGATAAACCCATATTAAAACTGCGCGGATGGAACTGCCCTATGCCCTTTTTGCTGCCGCGTGTGCCCCCTGTGGTAAAAGGCGAGGTCATGGCGTAGCTGATGGCTTTTTGGATGGGCGTGAACGATGGATGAGAATCATCGGGGCCGCCGTAAGCATCCAGGTAATTTTTGCCGAGTGAATCGTTAACGATCTGCAAATAATCTTCGGGAATAAGGCAATCCGAATCAAAGATCACGAAGTAATCACCCTTAGCCTTTTCAAAGCCAAAATTGCGCGAAAAGCCCTGGCCGGTATTTGGCTTGACAAAGTATTTCAGGTCCAGCTTGTCCGAAAAGCCGGAAACGATCTCCGCTGCATCTTTAGTCGACCCATCCTCGATCACCAAAACCTCGAATTGCTTATAGGTTTGCTGTACCAGCGTTTCCAGCAATTCTTTGATCTCGTCCGGGCGATTGTATAAGGGTATGATGATGGAGAAGAACATTTTTTGATGTGCGGATGTGCGGATGTGCAGATGTGCGGATTAATGGATGGGATTAAAACATTCTGTATTCGAAACTTGAAAAGTGTTGCAGCTACCCTCTTTCCGCCGAAGGCGAAGAGAGGGTCGACCAGCGAAGCGTAGTCGGGGTGAGTCAACCCCGGCGGACATTAACGTAAGTGCATTAGCGCCAATGTCCGCCGGGGTTGACTTACCCTGCTCCCGTACGTACGGGACTCGGCATCCCTCTCTTCCGCAAGCGGGAAAGAGGGAACGGAATCTTTCGAGCGCGCTTAGTTTCAAACC
>JABDHD010000095.1:0-14639 GCA_013285685.1 Bacteroidota bacterium | reverse complement strand
GATTTACTCTCTTTAATTATACCGGGGGGCATTTTATTCAATTTCTTATTCTCAACTAAGCAGATCAATTTAATACATCTGCGCATCTGCAAATTAGATGACTTCCTCCACCTGGTACCTGTTCCGATCGTGGGACGTGCGGGACACCAACTCAGCAACAAAACCGGTAAGAAATAACTGGGAACCTATGATTACCAACACAAGCGCTATATAAAACAGGGGCTGTTGCGTTATATCGCGATAATGCGGCACATGTTTTGCAATGGCCTCAAGCTTATCTACAATCAGCCATATGGTTATAATTGTCCCCGCAAGGAAGCTTAACGTACCCATCGTACCAAAAAAATGCATGGGTCGCTTGCCAAATTTTCCGACGAAAAATATCGACATCAAATCAAGCAGTCCATTAATGAACCTGCTCATGCCAAATTTGGTTTTGCCGTATTTACGGGGCCGGTGTTCAACCACTTGCTCCCCTATCTTCACAAAGCCGGCCCATTTGGCTATTACCGGGATGTAGCGATGCATTTCGCCATACACCTCTATGTTTTTCACCACTGCTTTGCGATAGGCCTTCAGCCCGCAATTAAAATCGTGCAGGTTTTTTATACCGCTCATGCGTCGGGTAGCCGCGTTGTAAACTTTTGTGGGGATGGTTTTGCTTAGTGGGTCGTGCCGTTTGGCTTTCCAGCCCGATACCAGGTCGTATTGCTCTTCGGTGATGCGCCGGTAAAGTTCGGGTATCTCATCCGGGCTATCCTGCAGGTCGGCATCCATGGTGATTACCACATCACCCTGTACCGCTTCAAAGCCCGTGTTGAGCGCCGCTGATTTGCCGTAGTTACGCCTGAATTTGATACCCTTTATAAAAGGATTGTTTTTCTTCAGCTTTTTGATCATCTCCCAGGAGCCGTCGCTGCTGCCGTCGTCAACAAGCACGATCTCGTAGGTAAACTTGTTTTCGTCCATCACGCGGCTGATCCACGACGTAAGCTCGGGTAACGATTCTACTTCATCATAAAGCGGGACTACTACTGATATATCCATTGATGCGCAAAAGTATGAAAAAGTTAATTAGGTTGTTTGGGCTAGCCAGGTTTGTTTAACGTCTAACCATTGGGATTAAACGGATTCAACAAAACGTTCATTTTCGGCCCTGCCGTGAACACAGTAGGGCGCCCCCACTAGCGCCCTTGCCGGGATATTTCAGTCGACGGACACTTCCTTCTCCAGCACAATCAACTCAATCTCCTGCCTGGGAATCCCAAATTTTTTTCCATCATGAAATGCCTGTGTCTCGCCGGTCGCTTCAAAGCCCCTGCGCTCGTACCAACTGATCAGCTCATGCCTGGTGCTGATCACCGTCATTGTTAAAACGGGGCAATCAATTTCCCGGGCAAAATCTTCGGCAGCAAGCAACAAAGCCCGGCCAATACCACCCGCCTGCAAAACCGGCGACACGCTGAACATGCCCACGTATAGTTTCGGCGGTCGCTTTTCCAGGTAAACACAGCCGGTAATTTGTCCGTCCTCATTTACATTTTTCAGGATGGTGATCTTTGGGTCATCAAAATAACCATTCAACGTCTCCTCGTCGATGCGGATACCATCCAGCAGGTTTGCCTCGGTGGTCCATCCTTTTTTGGAGCTTTCGCCGCGGTAGGCGCTGTTTACAAGAATATTCAGTTCAGCAACGTCGGCGGCTGTAGCTTTTATAATAGGCATAATCAATAATAAAACCGCAAACCTAAACTTTTTGCCCCTTCTAACAAAACCCCACCCAACTCAATCGCGGAGTAGGCCATTAAAATAGTTTTAAGCTTATTGAGGGTGAATTAAAGAAACCCGGGCATTTGCAGCAAGCGTTCCAGCGTTCCACTTTTTCACACGGAACACCCGGAACATTGTGAAACATGCTCATTATCAATATGTTTCATTTTTAATAAATTGACACATTTTTATAAGTACCTGATAATCAATTATTCCAATGTTTAAATTTTAAATTAATGCCTGTAACGAGCTGATTTTTAACCTGTTTCATTATAATTGGGGAATTTCTTACACAGAGAAAAATGACCGACTGTTAAGACTTTGTGTCTTCTTCTTCCTGGTGTTCTTTGCGGTAAAAAATCTATTCTTTAAATGGATCCCTCTTGCAATTCAACTCAATCAACCCCGGTAACATTTTTAACTCAATCCTAAAACCAATAAACCTTCGCGATAGCTATGAGTTTAACTCATAGTAAACATTATTTCACCATTTAATGCTAAAGTTATGAAGTATTTAAAAGCCCTTTTAGTGGTAGTTATTACAGCGTGCACCTTCGGCAGCGCAATGGCGCAGCCTTCGCATCCTCACCATCATCATCATCACCGTCATCACCATCACGGTGATCGTTGAGAATAAAAGGACCTGCCGATACGGCAGGTCCTTTTATTCAATAAAGAAGAGCGAGTGGATAGCAACAAAGTCGTGTGATAAACGGCGGGATCATCCCCGTCGGCCGAAGCTACAAACACTTTTAAGTTTTTTATAAAACCAGCCCGCCGAGAGCCTTATAATCTTCTCTAACCGGGCTAAAAATATCAATCAGCTTGCAATCCGTAAGCGCTACGCCGCTATGCCATACGTTTGAAGGGATGATGGCAAATACGCCATTCTCCAGCACCTGGGGCACATCATCAACGGTCAGTTCAAACCTGCCTTCAATACCGAATGAGCATTGCTGGTGCACATGCCGGTGACGCTGTATAGCGCTTCCTTTTTTAACCTCCAGGAAGTTAAGTGTGTTTGTTTCGGTGTGAATTAATTTCGAAAAAAAACCGGGGGCTACTTCTTTCGCCTCGATGTCGTTAAAGTTATAGAAATTGGGTTCATGCATACGGTAAAGGTATGATTAATCTTATTTTTGAGGAACCGGATAAAACAAAAAATTGCTGTTCCACTTATTAAAGTGACCAAATACATTTTTTGGAATTAAATACATCCTTATTTTTGATGAACAACCAGCTTACGTTTCAGCATCATTAAAATTGAGTAATTAACCTTAAATTCACCGGATTGGTATACAACTATGGCCTTTATTGATTACTACCAGGTTTTGGGTGTCCCAAAAACAGCTACCGAAAAGGAAGTTAAAGATGCCTACCGCAAACTTGCCCGTAAACATCACCCCGACCTTAATCCAAACGACCCGGAGGCCAACAAAAGGTTTCAGCAATTAAATGAGGCTAACGAAGTGCTGAGCGACCCGGAAAAAAGAAAAAAGTACGATAAATACGGCGAGAACTGGCAGCACGGCGAGGAATATGAAAAATACCAGAAGGAGCAGCAGGCACATCAGCAGTATGAACCGTTTACCGGCGGCCATGCATCAAGTTTTGAAGGGTTCGGCAGCGATGATTTCTCCGATTTTTTTCAATCCATGTTCGGCCAAAGCGGCCGGTCGGCGGGCGGCAGGCAGGCAAAATTCCGCGGGCAGGATTTTAATGCCGAACTGCACCTGGATTTAAAGGACGTTGCCGAAAGTCACAAACAAACTTTAACCGTTAACGGCAAAAATATCCGGTTAACCATCCCGGCGGGGGTGGAGAACGGGCAAACCATAAAAATAGCCGGGCATGGCGGCCCCGGCGTAAACGGCGGCCCGGGAGGTGATCTGTATATAACCTTCGTCATTGCCGACGACCCCGGTTTTAAGCGAAACGGCAGCGACCTTTACGCTACCACCAAACTCGATCTTTATACAGCGGTATTGGGCGGCGAAGTCACTATTAATACGCTTAACGGAAAAGTAAAAATAAAAGTAAAGCCCGAAACCCAGAATGGCACAAAGGTGAAGCTAAAGGGCAAAGGGATGCCCGTTTACAAAAAAGAGAACGTGTTTGGCGATCTGTATGTGACCTACGATATCCAGGTGCCGACCAATCTTACCGATAAGCAAAAGAAACTATTTGAAGAACTTGCAGGAAAAGGTGAAAGGTAAAAGGCGAAAGGTAAAAGGCAAAAGCGGCATCGATACCAGCGAACTAATGAACTAATGAACCAGTGAACTAATGAACAATATGGAAAACTTGATAGCAACCGCCGAAATATGCACCTGGCACGAGGTGGAATACACCTTTATCAGCTCATTAGGCGATGCGGGGCTGCTGGAGTTGCGCGTGGTAAATGAGACCACCTATATCCCCGAGAGTGAGTTGCAAAAGCTGGAAAAAATGATCAGGATGCACAATGAACTGGATATAAACATACCCGGCATCGAAGCTATTACCCATTTATTGGAACGGGTTGAGCAGTTGCAGGAAGAATTGCGGGTGTTGAGGAATAGGGTGCGCTAAAACGGATCAGACTTACGAAGTTTTAGAAACTTCGTAAGTCTTAGGGGAAACCTAATACGAATACTTACGCTTCAATTCCTCACTCACAATATAAGCATCCTCCACAACCGATTCAGGGTAACCTATCGTTTCCAAAATAGCAATGCCATTCTTATTCTTCAGCACACCGGTCTTCATCTTATAATCAAATACCAGGCGGGTATCATTTACCGATTCTTCAAACGAATACACAGCATAGTCGTTATCCAGCAACTCGGCCAGCTCAAGGTCGTGGGTTGAAACAAACACAAAATTTTTATTATCGGTTAAGTAGGTCAATACCGATTTTGCTGCTGCGATACGCTCGATTGTATTGGTCCCCCTGAAAATCTCATCGATGATCACCAGGCTTTTAACAGGTTCATCACTGCCGCATTGGTTAATGATATCCAGTATAGAAAGCGCCTCGGCCTGGAAATAACTCTTGTTTTCGCCCAGGTCATCTGTGGTGCGTATGCTGGTTTGAATTTTCAACAATGGCGCCTTGTATTCGCGGGCACAGGTGGTATAAATGGTTTCGGCAAGCAATGTATTGATGGCAATAGAGCGAATAAAAGTTGTTTTACCCGACATGTTTGAACCGGTGATCAAAACACCTTCATCGGTTCGGGTATGGATTGAATTTGGTACGCAGTTGTAAATAAGGGGATGGTACATATCCGTGAGGTCCATTTTCAGGCTCTCGGTATAAAATACCGGCTTACTGTAGTGCGGAAGGCCGGCCCGCAGCGACAGCACGGAAATAAGCGTATCGGTTTCGGCCACGAAATTAAATATCACCTCGATGTCGGCCCTGTATTTGTTGACCCGCCGCACCGAGGTAAAGAACATCAACGGCTCAAGCAAAAAAAGCACCTTAAAAAATTTATAGATAGCATAAGCCAGGTTTTCGGGATTACCTGCCAGTTTGCTTTCAAAGTTCACCAGCCGCAATGCCCGGTGCAGGCCTGATAATTTGCTTATGCTTTGTTTAATTTGCTCCTCGCGGTCGGATTTTACTTTTTTCAGCAGCTTCCTTGCCACACTATGAAGGATCATCAACTGCGGCAGCGAGTGCGTATAAGCCGATATTTTGTTCCTGGTGCCATAATGCAGCGCGACGTTGCCGCCAATAAGGGCTATAAGCACAATAAAACTGATCGGGTTGGGCACAACAAACAAGGATATAAGCAGGCCGATAATGGCTATGCCCGATATTCTTACGTAGAGCCCTATCACCGGCGCCAGTACTAACTCATGCTCCCTTAAAAACAGGTCGGCCAGGTAATAAGCATCAGGACTGTTCAATTGGGCGAGGTCCAGCTCCATAAGCTCCAGGTCCGGCAATGGCAAGTTCAGCGCTTCCACCTTTTTATCAAATCTGAGCAGGTTTTCGAAAGATGTTTCGGGTGTAAAAAGCTTTTTATAAAGATATTGCTTACCGGGTTTTGAATTGGTGCGGTCAATAAAGTTAAAAATATTGTTGAGATCGAGGTCATCTGCAATGGCGGTTGAAAGACGCGCCGGATCGTCCAGGCCGTTCAGGTAGGCGGCGATCAGTTTAAAGTTCCTGCGGGCATTTACCGCGCGCCCCCATTTACCGCGTATCCGTTCTAAATTTTTTTCGACCGATTTGCGCTTTTCAAAATAATTAAAGATAGATATCAGGACCAGGGCGCAGACAAAAAACACTAAGGTAAATAACCAATAAAACATGCGTTTAAAATAACAGGGTGCGTTAAAAAATCGTTTAGAAAGTTATCGTAAAGCTATTTAATCTTTAACAATAACCAATAGCCATTTACTTAAATTATTGCAAAATTAATCGGCTTTCCGTTAATCTTTTTCATTTGCGGTATACGTTTTTTTCTGTTCAAAGTTGTTTTATTGCCATGGATTTTGAAAAGAAAATGCAGACTCAGCGCGCCCCTGTGGTCGTTCTGTCATCATCCCCCGGCGCTGCAAAACAAGCATTGCTCATTAATCATGGTTCGAGGCATCTTCGGCCATTTCAATGATGATGTTGTCCAGCCTTTCCAGCTCCGTTTTTATAAATTGCTGAATTTTAGGATTGGAATGATCCATTTCAAGCATTGCAACCAGGCCTTTTAAATTAGCAACGGGGCTGCGTATCAGGTGCGATTGTTTCCAGGCCATTTCCTTTATGCTGTCAATATGATCTTGTACAAGCTTATAGGCGGCTTTCAAACTATCTTCTGCATTTTTTCTTTCCGTAATATCCGACAGGGCCAGCATCAGGCCTAATATTTCCTTTTTATCGTTAGTTATCGGGAAGAGCCTTACAAAGAACCACGAAACCGAACCATCGCGCTGCGGGTAATTGATCTCGTAGCTGATGCTCCGGCCCTTTAACACCTCGCCTGCATAGCTGACAAATTCAGGCAGTCTCTCTTTTGGAAAATAATCGGCTAACCGGCCGGGCTCGGATGGGAATTGGTGAAACTGATTATTGACAAACTTTACAGCCATCTGGTTATAGGTCATTACCTTCAGTTCCTTATCCAGCAGGGCGTACGCCGTATCGGTGGTATCCATAATGGTCTTAAGGTTTGCTTCCGATTTTTTAAGGGTCTCCTCGGCAATAATCTTTTCCGTAACGTCATTTGTAAACGCAAGCCTGACCGACCTGCCCTCAAATATAATATCATGAGCTATGATCTGCACAAACATCGTTGTGCCGTCCTTTTTCAAGTGCCTGATAACGCGATCGTCATTTATGTCGTGCGCGTCCTTCTCCCAATGATCCATTTGGGCGTCCATATCATCCGGATGCCTCAAACTTGTAGCCTTCATCTTAAGTATCTCATCCCTTGTATAGCCGTACAGCCGTGAGGCAGCATCATTCACCGCTATTACAGACAGGTCGTCCTTGGCTACCATCCACATCGGCAATGGGTTACTCTCAAACAGCAGTTTGTACTTGTGCTCGGATGAACGCAGCTCCTCTTCCGCTTTTTTGCGGGCCGAGATATCTATCGCAATTCCTAATACACATTGCTGGCCTTCATACACAATTGAACTGATGGTTATTAAAAAAGGTATCTTCGCGCCCGCCTTAGTCACCACCCTGGCTTCAACGGTCGCCGCGCCCTCCTTTAACATTTTTTCTACAGCTCCTCTTACCATTCCATGGTCTTCCTCAGCTAACTGCTCTCTTGAGTCTAATTTTCTGATTTCTTCCGGGGAATAACCGGTCACTTTTTCAAAATTTCTGTTCCAGCGCAAAAATGCCCCCTTACTGTCGCGCAGATAAAATACCTCGGGCAAACTATTTATAATCGTTTCCGAAAGGGCTTTTTCTCTCACAATAAGCTCTTCGGCCTTTTTCCGTTCGGTAATATCGAGCATCGTCCCAATTATGGCCGGTTGGCCGTCTATGAGCACCCGGCTGCCAAAAAACTCGACATAGTTAAGTGTTCCGTCCTTTCGTTTGCCTCTCACTTCATAATGGGCGTTATCGATTTCGCCGGTGTACCTGGCTTGCACATTTTTATAAACAATTTCCTTATCCTCATCAGCTATTATCAAATCTATCGCGCTTCCCTCCGTATTTTCCAGCTCATGCTGCTCATAACCAAAAATTTCAGCAAACCTTGGATTTACATAGATAAACCGTTGCTGCTGGCTAATATACACGCCCACCATCGATCTTTCAGCCAGTGTCCTGAACCTTAGTTCAGCATCCCGCAGGCTGGCCTCCATTCTTTTCCGGTCGGTAATATCGCGGGCAATTACCAATACCTGGTTATCGGCAATTGTCTTTACGTTAATTTCCACGTCGAACACGCGGCCATCTTTGCGTATCAGTCTCCTTTCCCTGGTAATAGGCGCATCCAGGTCGCCGGGAGGGGCATATCGAACCGGATCAGATTTCAATTGTTCCGGATCGATCAGCGACGTTATGTTCATTTCCAGCAATTCATTTTTCGAATAGCCGGTCATGTCGCACATGCTTTCATTGGCTTCCGTCAGGTTACCCTCAAAATCAAGCAGGTATATGGCGTCTGAAGCCTGCTCAATCAGCGAATGATACTTCCGCTCGCTCTTTTTTAGCTGGTCTTCGGCTATTTTTTGCCCGGTAATATCGCGGGTAACAGTAATAATGGCGCCAAGTTCGGGGTCATCAAGTTTATTGCATAGCAGGGACTCTATCCATATATAATGCCCGTTTTTATGCAGGATGCGATAAGTAATGTTTACAGATTTGTTTGGATTTTCTAAAACTTCCCGGTGAACCTCTTTTATTCTTTCGATGTCGTCCGGATAGGTCAGTTTAAAATAGTTCCGGTTCATCTCCTCATCGGTCCAGCCATTAATCGCCATCATTGACGGGCTGCGATAGATAATATTCCCGTCGGCATCGTTCAACTTTATACCGACAAACACGCTTTCGACGATCGTCCTGAAACGGGCATCGATCTTTTTTCGTTCGGTAATGTCCTCTATCTGGTTAACCATATAAACGGGCATATTTTGTTCATCCCGTACGGTCGAGATATTTACGCTTGCCCATATCACCGAGCCATCCTTGCACAGGTAACGCTTTTCGATACGGTACGAGTCTCTTTTACCGGCTGATGCCATTTCCGCTGTTCCCACACTTACCACAAGGTCATCGGGATGGGTAATATCCATAAAAGTTTTAGACAGCAGCTCCTCCTCCGAATAGCCAAGCAACTCACATACACGACGGTTTACTTTTAACCACTTCCCTTCAAAAGAAACCAAAGCCATACCTATGCCCGAATGTTCAAAGGCTGCCCTGAATTTTGACTCGCTTTCACGATATTTTTCAAGTAGCTCAAGCAGATCAGAGGTGCGCTCTCCAATCCGCTCTTCCAGTTCCTCGTTCATCGCCGTTATTTCTTCTTCTGCTTCGTAGCGTTTTAAATCTATGCTGTTCAACCAGTTAGCCGTGTACCATATCAGCATTAAACTGACGAATAAAAAACAAACAGCGAGAAGCGAAACGCCGGTCTCTGTTGAAAACACGCCAAACCGCTCGGACTGCAACCTCAGTGAACCGAAAACAAGTACCATTAAAACGATCAATATAAAAAGCCGCCTTGCCATTTTATTGCCAACCAGCTGACCCGTGAACAAAGCTGTAATACCGAGAGATGGGTGAAGCAAAGTGGCAATAATTGACATTAGGAAAAAAAGGCAGGCGGTAGGAATAGCCATTGAACCAACAAAGGTGAGTTTGTAAAACAACGACAAACCGTATAAGTAGCCAATAATAGCCACAGCAGAAATTGCTGTTACCAGGTGCAGCAGGTATTGCGATAAAACGTTGATGATGCGCTTTTTAGCCGTAAAGCCCGTTAACGCTAAACCAAAAAGCACAAAACAGAGGGATACATTAGCCGCCATACGCCCCGGGAACGGATATTTTTCAGCAATTGCATCCTTGTCGACTACAAATAACTGGTCGATGCCGGCATTGAAGTGAAACATATCCTGCGATAAGGACAATGCCGCGAATACCACCACCAGTGATGTTAAAACCGGGAAAAATAACTTATTGAACCGGTCGCTTTCAAATTGCGTTTTAAGCAGGGCGCCGCCAAGCAAAATAAAACATGCGGCGGTATTGAATTTCATGGAGTCAAACTGCGGGAGCAGTGTATGAAAACCAGGCAAATTAAAGAACCAGCCAATTATCGCCCAGGCGCCCGTAACGACCGCAATCAAGCTGATAACCGTAACTGCTTTGCTTTTAGGAAGATTGTGCATAAGCGTAGACTAAGTCTTTTTCCAGGGCCTGGCCCTATCAAAACGGAGATTTTATTCCTGCTACCTAAGTTATAATAAAAAAGTTGAGAAAATGCAATTAATTTACATCCGAACAGACAATTAAAACCTGGATTTGTTCTCCAAAAACCCTTTTAATGCTGCCTGTGTAAATTCGGACAGGACTAACTCGCCGCTGATAGCCGCGCGATGGCTGAGCAGTTCGTCCCAATCATCAGTTCCTTCCCACAAAATTTCTTTCAGGCCATGAAGTGCTTCCGGGTGGTAGGATGCCAATTTTTGAGCGAGTGCATCCAGGGCCAGGTCAAGCGCCTCCATATCTTTATACACCTCGTTATATAGCCCCTTTTCCATGGCCCATTGGGCTGTTTGAAAATCGCTTGCCCGGATAGTCAATTGTGAAAAGGCCTGCAAACCAATCTTGCGGATAACCGCCGGCGAAATAACAAACGGCCCGATGCCGATAGCCAACTCGCTTAGCTTAACCGAAGCGGCTTCAGTCGCCAGGCAGTAATCGGCAGCTGCCGCCAGGCCCACGCCGCCGCCTACTGCTTTTCCCTGTATCCGGCCAATAATAATTTTTGGCGATTTACGGCATGCGTTGATCACTTGCGCAAACCCTGAAAAAAATCTGGCGCCCTCTTCTTTATCTTTTATCTGCAGCAATTCATCAAAACTGGCACCAGCACAAAATGTACGGTTACCTTCGCTTTTAAGAATGATGACCCGCGTTTGCTTGTTGTTCCCCGCCTCGGTTATCTTTTCTACCAAATCTACCAGCAAGGCCGATGGCAGCGAATTTTGCGCCGGATGATAAAAACTAACGGTGGCTATGCCATTTTCGCTTATTGCCAGGTTTACACTTCCACTATCGGGACTTGCCATAAATTTGATTTGAATTGACGTGTAAAAGTCGCACTTTTAATGTACAAATAACAACTTAATCAACCACCATGTTCTCCTTCCAAAACCTCTACCTCTTTTTCATTGCCTCGCTGCTGTTAAACTTAACACCCGGCAATGACATGCTTTATGTAGCCTCAAGAAGTATCTCGCAGGGCATAAAAGGCGGCGTTGTTTCGGCCCTGGGCGTACTTGCAGGTTGTTTTGTACATATTTCGGCAGCAGTGCTGGGCTTATCTATTATTATCTCCAAATCTGCTTACCTTTTTGAGCTGATCAAATTTGCGGGCGCAGGGTATTTGATATATTTAGGTATTAAAGCGCTCATCTCAAAACCGGTCGTCAACCAGATGGAGAAAAAACTTGACAAAACCGATTACTGGAAATTATTTAAACAAGGGGCCGTAACCAATGCGCTTAACCCAAAGGTGGCTGTCTTCTTTTTATCCTTCCTGCCTCAATTTATCGATGCCGCCTCACCTTATTTTAAATTACAATTATTTACGCTGGGGCTTTGGTTTGATGCACAGGGAACTTTAGTGCTCATCATCGTAGCCTGCATATTTGGTAAAACCAAGGACTTTTTTAAGCGAAATCCCAAATTTTGGTACATACAAGAGAAAATAACCGGCTTGGTTTTGATCGGGCTCGGGATAAAAATCGCGCTCACTACAAAAAAATAAACGTATGGTTGATTTGGAAACCGCCCGGCAAATTGCCCTTGCGCTGCCCGGGGCAGTGGAGCAGGATCATCATGGCCGCCCCTCCTTCCGGGCAAATGACCAGATCTTTGCCACGCTTTGGGCGCCGCAAAACAGGATGATGGTCAAGCTCTCTCCTATCGATCAATCGGTATTTCATGCCTTTGATGCCACTGTTTTTTACCCCGTACCTAATAAATGGGGCTTAAAGGGTGCAACCTTTGTAGAATTGGCCAAAGTGCGCCGGGACATGCTGGAGGATGCGTTGAATATTGCGCACCAGGCAGTGATGCTGAAAAAGAAATAATGCCTAACACCGCATGCCGCTTAGGTTTTGTTTGTTAAAACATAAATAGCTGATTAACAATAATATATGTTTTTTGTTTGTCTTTAAAACTCTTGAAAGTGTATACCTTATGTAAACCTTTTTTGAAAGTGTATACCTTATGTAAACCTTTTTCCGGTTATGGATGGCTCGCTACGAACTCACGGTAGCAGTGACTGCTGTGGTTTCCGCACAACTCCGGGCGTGTTTTTATTGTAAAAAATAATTAGCTTTGACTATTCATCATGACAAAACCGTTGCTTTGCCTTTTACTCATCGTGCTGGTGCTAACCTCCGGGTTCAGCTACCCGACCGTTAGTTGCGGCCAGGCAAAACAAGCAGTTTCATGTGCTGCCGTTAAAAATATTTGCATGATGGCGAAGCATTCGTGCAAACACGCCCCATGCTCCCATAACAAAAATGAAAAATCCGGCCAAAACTGTGCGTTTTGCATCCTCTGCTGTGCATTTATCATGCCTTTTAAGCCGGCCGCTCAAAGAAATTTTGCACCGGGCAAGGTAGATTACCCCAACTTGCTGCAAAGTAAATTAACCGATTTTAACGCTTCGCCCTGGCGCCCGCCCGCTGCTTAAATTATTATCCCGGAATACCTGTGAACAAACTTTGTTTAGTCATAAGTTGACCCGATAGCTATCGGGTGGGTTGACTCAGTTGATTAAGTTGAATTGTTTTAACTTAACCAACCACTCACCTAATCAACTAAATCAACCAATTCGATTATTTAAGTAAAATTTAAAAATCATGAAAAAGATCATAATGATAACCCTTGCCGTTATGTTAACTGCAGGTGCATTTGCAAGACCAGGCGATTGCAAAAAATGTACAAAAAAGAAATGTACAACGGAATGCAAAACGACTTGCGGCTGCACAAAGGCTGCTTGCGAAGCAGGCTTATGCAGCTTGTGCAAATAAATTGTAAACGCCCCCGGTCAAAAACCGGGGGCGTTTTTTAGTTAATCTTATGTGGCATATTTTCCTGTCTGCACATTTGCACATCCGCACATCTGCACATCTGCACATCTGCACATCTGCACATCCCACATCCGCATCCCGCACGTGCGGGACACATCACCTAACAATCTGCTCCATCACCACGTCCCTCAAATATTTACTCACCGGTACCTGGTGTTTTTGAATATACAAAGTATTGCCGTCTATGCTTTCTACTTTATCAATTGCAGCAATGTACGATTTATGCGTTTGCACAAACTGCCCTGCGGGCAATTTTTCAAGCAACGCCTTTATCGTTGTATGGATGATCAGCTTTTTATTGATCAGGTGCACGGCTGCATAGTTTTCCATACCCTCGATAAATAAAATTTCATCAAAGCTGATCTTTTCCAGCTTGCCGTTCGCTTTGGCGAACATATAAGGCACCGACGCGCTTGTTTTTTCGCCTTTCGATGCAAAATAATCGTGCGCTTTCCAGGCGGCTTTAAAAAAGCGTTCGTAGCTGATGGGTTTCAGCAGGTAGTCCAGCACATCCAGCTCAAAACCCTGCAGGGCATACTGCTCATATGCTGTTGTGAAGACCACTTTCGGCGGATTGGATAGCGCTTTTACAAATTCTATCCCGGTTAAATGCGGCATTTGTATGTCGAGGAAAAGCAAGTCGACCGGTTCCTTCCGCAGCAATTCGCTCAATTGCAGCGCATCCTCGCAAATACCCTTCAAATCCAAAAAGCCGATCTTTTCCACATAGCCTTGCAAACCTTTACGGGCAAAAGGCTCATCATCAGTTATGATGCACGTAATCTTATTCATAATCCAGTTTCAACTCAGCCGTAAATGTATTGTTCTCCTTTTTAATGATGAAGGAGTGTCTTCCGGGATAAAGCAAGTCAAGGCGGCGTCTCAAATTCTCGATACCGATACCACCCTTTTTTTCCGCCGAAGTTTCAAATTCGGGTGTTGAATTTTCAACCTTAAAAGCTATTTGTTTGCCCTCAACTATAGCGTTTATATTAAGCCGGTATTCCCCGCCGATAAACTTAAAAGCGTTCTCCACAAGCGGCAAAAACAGCAGCGGGTACACCATTTGTCCATTCAGGTTTTTATCCAGCTCAACTTTCATTTTCAGCTTATCGCTGCTTCGTATTTTTTGCAGGTCGATAAAGCTTTGCAGATATTCTATTTCGTTCGTTACAGGCACCTTTTGTTGTTGGTCGTATAATTGGTACCGCAGCAGCTCCGAAAATTTCTCGATACTTTTCTTCGCCCCCGGCAAATCCTCGTCCATCTGAAAATAAATGGTATTCAGCGCATTGAACAAAAAATGCGGGTGGTACTGCGACTTTAAAAACTTCAGTTCGGTTTGCAGATGATCATTGGTTACCTTTTCAAGCAATAAGCGGTTATCCACGTACGCCATCATATACGTGCGGGTCCGGGCAATTCCATAATAAACAACAGCATACAGTGCAGGGATCATGCAAATATCAGCCAGGTCATCCCAATACAGGCGACCATTGATGAATATCACCCACGGCGTAAAAATCAGGTTCATCAAAACCAGGTTGGCGCCAACCATTATGGCCAGCTCGCGCACCAAATTC